>JACXUT010000246.1 GCA_014763765.1 Micrococcales bacterium | reverse complement strand
GTGCGGCGCGGTGGGACCCGGATCGGGCGAGGCGGCGGCGGCGGGGGCGTCGGGAGAGGCGGTCACGACGTCATCCTGCGCCCCGACCGGACTTCCCTGCGATAGCCACTTGCGCCACAGTGGCCTCATGTCCTCGCTCCTCGTCTCCGACCGTCGCATCGCGGGCCCCGCACTGGCCACGCTGCTGGGCCACTGGCGTCGTCCCGGCCCCGCCTACGCGGCGCTGGCGGACGCCCTGCGCCGGGCGGTGCTCGCCGGGGACCTGCCGCTCGCGACCCGCGTGCCGGGCGAGCGGGAGCTCGCGGCGGCCCTGGGTGTGTCGCGCACGACGACGACGGGAGCGTACGGGGTGCTGCGGGACGAGGGGTACCTGGCCAGCCGCCAGGGCTCCGGGACGGTCACCGCGCTCCCCCGGCCGCGCGCCGCCGGGCCGGGACGAGGCCGTCCCCGGCCGCTCGAGGACGCCATGCTCGTCGACCTCACCGTCGCCGCGTGCGGCGCCCCGCCGGAGCTCCCCGAGGCCGCGCGGCGCGCCGTCGAGGAGCTCCCGCGGTACTCCGGGCACGGCTACGCACCGCTGGGGCTCGACGTGCTCCGCGAGGCGATCGCCGACCGCTACACCGAGCGCGGGACGCCGACCACGCCGGACCAGGTGCTCGTCACCACCGGCGCGCAGCACGCCATCGCGCTGCTGCTCGCCACGCACGCCGGCCCCGGGGACCGCGTCGTCGTCGAGCAGCCGACCTACCCGCACGCCGTGGACGCCGTCCGCGCCGTCGGCGCACGGCCCGTTCCCGTGCCGACCGGGCGCGGCGGCACCGACGTGGACCTCCTCGAGTCGACGGTCCGGCAGGTCGCGCCCCGCCTGGTCTACCTCGTGCCGGACCACCAGAACCCGACCGGCGCCACGCTCGACGAGGAGGCCCGCGCCCGCGTGCGCGACCTCGCGCGGCGCACCGGCACCGTCATGGCCGGCGACGAGGCGCTCACGGACCTCACCCTCGACGGGCCGCCCCCCGCCCCGTGGTCGGGCGACGGGCGCTCCACGCGGGTGCTGGCGATCGGCTCCCTGTCCAAGAGCCACTGGGGCGGCCTGCGGGTCGGGTGGCTGCGCGGCCCGGCCGACCTGGTCACCCGGCTCGCCCTCGCGCGGCGCACCGCGGACCTCGGCACCGCGGTGCTGGACCAGCTCGTCGCCACCGAGCTGCTGCGCCTCGGGGAGGACCCGCTGCGGCGCCGTCGCGACCAGCTCCGGGCGGGACGGGACCTGCTGACCTCGCTGCTCGCGGAGCACCTGCCGTCGTGGGGGTACGCGGTGCCGCGGGGCGGGCAGTCGCTGTGGGTCGACCTCGGGTCACCGGTGTCGTCGGCGCTCAGCGCGCTCGCGCTCGCGCACGGCGTGCGGGTGGCGCCCGGGCCCGCCTTCGCGGTCGACGGCACGCTCGAGGACCGGTTGCGCGTGCCGTTCACGGCGCCCCCGGACGCTCTCGTGCGGGCGGTCGACGGCCTCGCGCTCGCCTGGGCGTCGCTCGGGCGCGACGGCCGTGCCCGAGCGGGCGGCGGGGCGGCGCTGCCGGCACCGGTCTGACCGCGGTCCGGGCGCGGCGGACGCCGACCCCGGGCGGCGCTCACCGCACGTGTCAGTCCGGCCGGCGCCAGGTCACCTGGTCGGGCACCGCCGTGAGGTCGTGCACGGGCGGCACCGCCGTGCCGTCGTTCCGCAGGCCCGCCCGGTGCACGCCCTGGTCGCGCAGCGCGCGCCACTGCAGCCCGAGCCACTCCTCGGCGTCCGACCGCGTGGCGAACACCGGCGACAGCGGGCGGTCGAGCAGCTCGCCCCGGGCCCCGGTGAGCTCCCAGACCCACTGGGGTCGCACGGCGGTCACGCCGGCCGCCGGGCGGTGCGGGCGGCGGCGACGTCGCCGGCCAGCGCCCTGCCGATGCGCGACGCCCAGAACGGCCCCTGGTAGATGAAGCCGGTGTAGCCCTGCACGAGGTCCGCACCGGCTGCCAGGTAGGCCCGGGCGTCCGCGGCGGTGCTGATGCCGCCCACGCCCACCACGACCGGGCCGGTGCCCAGCCGGTGCCGCAGGCGGGCGACGACCACCAGGCCGCGATCCAGGAGGGGCGGACCCGAGACGCCGCCCTCACCCAGGTCGTGGGCGATCGTGGTGTTGACCGCCACCACCCCGTCGAGCCCCAGCTCCGCGACGAGGTCGGCGACCGCGTCCACGTCGGCGTCGGCGAGATCCGGGGCGATCTTGACGAGCAGCGGCACGCGGGGGCGCTGCGCCGCACCGGCGGCCTCGTCGGCGGCCTCCCGCGTCGCCTGGAGGATCGGGCGCAGCGCGTCGACGGACTGCAGGTCCCGCAGCCCCGGCGTGTTCGGCGACGACACGTTGACGACCAGGTAGTCCGCCCAGGGCGCGAGGTACCGGGCGCTCGTCGCGTAGTCGCGCGGCGCGTCCTCGGCGGGCGTCACCTTCGTCTTGCCGATGTTGACGCCCACCACGAGCGCGCGGCCCGACGCGGTGGACCTCAGCCGGCGCAGCCGCTCCGCCACCGCGACGGCGCCCTCGTTGTTGAACCCCATCCGGTTGCGCAGGGCGCGCTGGTCGACGATCCGCCAGAGCCGCGGGCGCTCGTTGCCCGGCTGGGCCTGCGCCGTGACGGTGCCGACCTCGACGAACCCGAAGCCGAGCATCGTCAGGCCGGGGACGCCGACGGCGTTCTTGTCGAAGCCCGCCGCCAGGCCGAACGGCGACGGGAACGTGCGGCCGAGCACCCGCACGGCGCCGGACGACGGGGGCGTCAGCGCCGCCCGCAGCACGTCGCGCAGCACCGGGACCCGCGACGCGAGCCGGATCCAGGTGAACGCGAGGTGGTGCGCACGCTCCGGGTCGGTGCGGGAGAAGACCAGGCGGAAGAGGAGGCCGTACACGCCGCCCAACCTACTGGTCCGACGCGCGGCCGGGCCGGGACCCGCGTCCGTCCTGCGCCGCGTCGGCCGAGGTCGCGGCCGGTGCGGCTGCCCGCGCGCGGGTGCGCCACAGCCACGCCAGGCCGAGGAACGGCAGCACCAGCGGCACGTAGCCGTACCCCTGACCGAAGCCGGACCAGACGGTCTCGTCCGGGAAGTCGCCGGCGTCGAGCACCGAGAGCGTGCCCACGACGAGGACCCCGACGAGCTCGACCGCGACGGCCGCCCACGCCAGGCGGCGGTGGTCCCGGGCCAGCGCGACGGTCGCCACGACGTAGACCACCCCGGCCAGCGCGGACAGCAGGTACGCCAGCGGCGCCTCGTCGAACTTGGCGGCGATCTGGTAGCCGGCGCGTGCCGTGGCGGCGAGGGCGAACACGCCGTAGACCGCGACGAGCACGCGCCCCGGTCCGGTGGCGGTGCTGCGCGGGGCCGGTCCGCGCGCGGCGGCGGTCGCGGTCATGCGGTCCCCCAGGTCTGGTCGAGGCGGAGCTGGAGGAACGCGACGGCCACCGCCGCCACCAGCAGGACGACCGACGACCACCGGGTGCGCTCCGCGAAGGCCCAGAGCGCGGCGGCCGGCAGCAGCACGAGCTGCGTCACCACGTAGCCCCAGAACACCACCGGCTCGGCGGGGTCGGCCCCGGTCGCCTGCCGGACGCCCGCCACGACGGCCTGCACCAGCAGGAGCGCCTCGACGACGGCTGCGCCCCAGAGCTGACGCAGGACGACGGCGCGGTCCCGGATCGCGAACCACCCGGCCCAGCCGGCCAGCACCAGCGCCGCGGCGGCCACGGCGAAGAGGAGGGCGTCGGTCACGGTGCCCCACGCTACCGGGCGCACCGCTAGCATCGACGGGTGCCCCGAGTGACGTTGACCTCCGCGAACCCCGCCCGCCAGACCGCCGACGCCCTCGTCGTCGCCGTCGCCAGCTCCCCGGACGGCCCGCGCGTCGTCGGGGCGGACTGGCTGCCGGTCGAGACCGCGACGCAGGTGCGCGAGCTCGCCGGCGTGCTCGGCATCACGGGCGCCGCGGACGAGGTCCGCCGGCTGCCCGCCACGGGCCCGCTGGCCGCCCGCACCCTCGTGCTGACCGGCCTGGGCGCCGTCGACGGGGCCGTCCCCGACGTCGAGGCGCTGCGCCGCGCCGCCGGTGCCGCCCTGCGCGAGCTCACCGGGGTGCGCACCGTCGCCGTCGCCCTGCCCGCGGAGGACACCGTCCAGGTCGCCGCGGTCGCCGAGGGCGCGCTGCTCGGCGCGTACGCCTACACCCGCTACCGCACGGGCGGCTCCGCCGACGACGCGGCCCCCGCCGCCGAGGTCGTCGTGCTCACCCCGCGCGCCCGGGACAAGTCGGCCGCGAAGGCCGTCGCCCGCGCGGAGGTCCTCGCCGCCGCCGTCCACGGCGTCCGCGACCTGGTCAACGCCGCGCCGAACGACCTGTACCCCGCCGCCTTCGCGGACGCCGCCAAGGCCGCGGTCAAGGACGCCGGCGCCCGCTCGCTCAAGGTGACCGTGCTGGACGAGAAGGCGCTGGCCGCCGGCGGGTACGGCGGCATCCTGGGTGTCGGCCAGGGCTCGGCCCGCCCGCCGCGCCTGGTCAAGGTCGCGTACACGCCGTCCCGGCCGGCCGCGAAGGTCGCGCTCGTCGGCAAGGGCATCACGTTCGACTCGGGCGGCATCTCCATCAAGCCCGCCGCGGGCATGGACGCGATGAAGTCCGACATGGCCGGTGCCGCGGCGGTGCTGCACACGGTGCTGGCGGCGGCCCGGCTCGAGCTGCCGGTCGCCGTGACCGGCTGGCTGTGCCTGGCGGAGAACATGCCCTCGGGCACGGCGCAGCGGCCGTCCGACGTGCTGACCATCCGCGGCGGCAAGACCGTCGAGGTGCTGAACACCGACGCCGAGGGCCGCCTGGTCATGGCGGACGGCCTCGTCGCCGCCGTCGAGGAGAAGCCGGACGTCGTCCTGGACATCGCGACGCTCACCGGCGCGCAGCTCGTCGCCCTCGGCCCGCGCGTGTCCGCCGTCATGGGCGACGACGCCACGCGCACCGAGGTCGTGGACGCCGCGGACGCCGCCGGCGAGGCGTTCTGGCCGATGCCGCTGCCCGCCGACCTGCGCGCCGGCCTGAAGTCCAAGGTCGCGGACATCGCGAACATCGGGGACCGGTTCGGCGGCATGCTCACGGCCGGGATCTTCCTGCAGGAGTTCGTGGGCTCCACCCCGTGGGCGCACCTCGACATCGCGGGGCCGGCGTTCAACGAGAAGGCACCGTCCGGCTACACGCCGGCCGGCGGCACCGGCGTGGGCGTCCGCACGCTCCTGGCCCTGATCGAGTCCCGCGCGACCCGCTGACGGCCCACCACCCCACCCGGTCTCCCGTCGGAGCCTCCGACGGGAGACCGGAGGTCTCCGCGGAGCCCTCCGATGACGCGCCCTGACCTCCGAG
>JACXUT010000245.1 GCA_014763765.1 Micrococcales bacterium | reverse complement strand
GTGCGCCGCCTCGGGCCCTGCGTGCGGGGCGGGGCCGTGCCGGCGGCTCGTGCGGTCGCGGTGCGGCGGGCCGTCAGGCCGTGGCGGTACAGCGACAGGCGACGGCCTGCGCGGCGGCGCACATCGAGAGGCGGCAGGTGGTCGTGGCGTGCTCGCGCATCGTGCTGCCTCCTCCTCGGGTGCCCGGGCGGACCGTGGCGGTCCGCGATGCGGCGAAACTAGCGTCGCGTCTCGCAGCATGGAACGGCGCGTCCGACATGCGGGACGCCGTGTCGCGCGCGTGACGCGGGCCGCGCCGGCACCGCCCCGTCCGCTGCCGCCGCGGCCCGCGCGCGCCGAGGCCCGGGCGGGGAGTCGCGCGCGCCGGGCGCCCTCCGCCGGAGGAGAAGCGCTCGCGCCGTCCCCAGCCGACCTCGCCGGGGTCCCGGCGTGTGGGCTGCCACCTCTAGAGTTCTGGGGGTGACGACAGCCCTCTACCGCCGCTACCGGCCCGAGACCTTCGCGGAGGTCGTGGGGCAGGACCACGTCACCGGTCCGCTCCGCCAGGCGCTGCGCACGGGGCAGACGAACCACGCGTACCTGTTCTCCGGCCCGCGCGGCTGCGGCAAGACGACGTCGGCGCGCATCCTCGCGCGCTGCCTCAACTGCGCCGAGGGGCCGACCGACACCCCGTGCGGGGTGTGCGAGTCGTGCGTCGAGCTCGCGCGCGGCGGCCCCGGCAGCCTCGACGTGGTCGAGATCGACGCGGCCAGCCACGGCGGCGTCGACGACGCGCGCGACCTGCGCGAGCGCGCGACGTTCGCCCCGGCGCGGGACCGGTACAAGGTGTTCATCCTCGACGAGGCGCACATGGTGTCGCCGCAGGGGTTCAACGCCCTGCTGAAGATCGTCGAGGAACCGCCGGAGCACGTGAAGTTCATCTTCGCGACGACCGAGCCCGACAAGGTCATCGGCACCATCCGCTCGCGCACCCACCACTACCCGTTCCGGCTCGTGCCGCCGGACGTCATGGTCGGCTACCTCGAGCAGCTGTGCCGCGCCGAGGGCGTGCAGGTCGGGTCCGGCGTGCTGCCGCTGGTCGTGCGCGCGGGCGGGGGGTCCGTCCGCGACTCGCTCTCCGTGCTCGACCAGCTCATCGCGGGCTCGGGCCCCGAGGGGCTCGACTACGAGGCCGCGGTCGCGCTGCTCGGCTACACCCACGCGTCCCTGCTGGACGACCTCGTCGAGGCCGTGGCCGCCCGGGACGGCGCCAGTGCGTTCCGCGTCGTCGAGCGCGTCATCGCCACCGGCCACGAGCCGCGCCGGTTCGTGGAGGACCTGCTCGAGCGGCTGCGCGACCTCATCGTCCTCGCCGCGTCCGGCGACGCCGCGGCGGCCGTGCTCCGCGACGTGCCGGGCGACCAGCTGACGCGGATGCAGACGCAGGCCGCCCACCTGGGCGCGGCCGAGCTGTCCCGGTCCGCCGACCTCGTCAACACCGCGCTCACCGAGATGACCGGGGCGACGTCGCCCCGGCTCCACCTCGAGCTCCTCATGGCGCGGCTGCTCCTGCCCGCGCTGGACGACTCCGCGGCCGGGCTCGGCGCACGCCTCGACCGGCTCGAGCGGGACGGCGTCCGCGTGGGCGGTGGCTCCGCACCGGCCGCCGGGCGGGAGCCCGCGGAGACGGCCGGGGCGCGTCCGTCGGCCGGGGCCTTCGCGCCGGCCGCACCGGTGGAGCGCGTCGCGGTCGTGACGCCGGCCGCACCGGTCGAGCGCGTCGCGGTCGTCGCGCCGGTGGACGCTCCCGTGCAGGACGCGGGGGCGCGGGCCGGGTCGGCGCCGGGCGGGTCGCCGCAGGACGAGACGACGGCTGGGTCGGCGCAGGGCGCGGCGCAGGCCGGGTCGGCGCAGGCCGGGTCCGTCGTCGACGCGCCCGCCGACGAGGCACCGCTCGCGCCGCCGGACGACGTGTCACCCCCCACTCCCGAGCCGGCCCCCGTCGCCGCCGCGGACGCCGACGGCGACACCTCGTGGCCGGACGTCCCCGCGCCGGGCCGACGTGAGGCCGCGGTCCCGACCCCCGACGAGGAGCCGTCCGACGCCCCGGAGGAGCCGGAGCCCGCCGGCCCCGCCGAGCCGGCGGCGGTGGTCCACGACGTGCCGGTCGCCGAGCCCGTCGCCCCGGTGGAGCGCCCGGTCGGCGCGCCCGGCGGCGGCGACACCGAGGTGCTGCGCCGGCGGTGGCCGGAGGTGCTCGACACGCTCGGTCGGCTGAAGAAGACCACGTGGGTCCTCATCAGCCAGAACGCCCAGGTGGTCGAGCTCGACGCGACGACCCTGCGCCTCGGCTTCTCGGCCCCCGGGCTGGCGTCGGCGTTCCGGTCCGGGCCGCACGCGGACCTCGTGCAGCAGGCGGTGCGCGAGACGCTCGGGTTCTCGGTGAAGGTCGAGCCTGTGCTCGCCGGCCCGGGCTCCGCCCCGGGGCGGTCCGCCGAGCCGCAGGGCCCGGCGCCCGCCGGTGGCCGCGGAGGCGCCCCGTCCGCCGCGGAGGCGGCTGCCTCGTGGGACGCGCCCGCGCCCCGGCCGGCGCCCGAGCCCGGCGCGCGTGCGCCGCACGACGGGCCGGCCCCCGACGTGAGCGCGGACGGTGCGGCCGACGACGACCCCGACGGGGCCACCCGGCCCGCGCCGGACGGCCCGCACGCGGCCGGGGAGCCGGGCGCGGCCACGCGTCCGCCCCCCGGGCCGTCGGCACCGCCCGCCGTGGGGGAGCCCGGGGACGGCCGCCCGGCGGGAGCCCCCGCCCCGTCCACGTCCGGCGGTGTGGCCCGGCCCGCGACCGGTACCGGCGGTGCGGGTCGTCCCGGAGCGCCCGGGGACGACGCGACGCCGCGGCCCGGGGCCGCCCGCGACCGGGCGCCCTCCGCCCCGCCGCCGTGGGACACCGACCCCGACGACCCCGGTGCTGCCGAGCCGCCGCCCGAGGACGACTGGGCCCCCGCCCCGCCGAGCGGTGCCGACCGTGTGCGGGCGGCGGCGCGCGCCGCGGCCGCGGGCGGCGGCGCGGGTGGTGCGGCACCGGGTGCTCCCCGCGTGACGTGGGCGGACGACGAGCCGTCGATGGACGACCCCGACATCGGGTCCTCCGGGCTGTCGGGCGTGCCGCTGCTGGCCCAGATGCTCGGCGCCACCGTGGTCGAGGAGCCGGAGGACCGCCCGTTCTGATCCGGACGACCGCCCGCGCCGGGCGGGTGCGCCCGGCCGGAGCGGCGCGGGGGCCGGTGTGGGTGCCGGGCCGTAGGCTGTGCGCGTGTACGAGGGCGCGGTCCAGGACCTGATCGACGAGCTCGGGCGACTGCCCGGGGTCGGGCCGAAGAGCGCCCAGCGCATCGCGTTCCACATCCTCGCGGCCGACCCCACGGACGTGCGCCGTCTGGTCGACGCCCTGACGGAGGTCAAGGCCCGCGTCCGGTTCTGCGTGCAGTGCGGCAACGTGGCGGAGGAGGACCTCTGCCGCATCTGCCGCGACCCGCGGCGTTCCGCGGCGGTGCTGTGCGTCGTCGAGGAGCCGAAGGACGTCGTGGCGATCGAGCGCACGCGCGAGTTCCGCGGGCGGTACCACGTGCTCGGCGGGGCCATCAACCCGATCGCGGGCGTCGGCCCGGACGACCTGCGGATCAAGGACCTCATGACCCGCCTGGCCGACGGGACGGTCACCGAGGTGATCCTGGCCACCGACCCGAACGTCGAGGGCGAGGCCACGGCCACGTACCTGGCGCGCCTCCTGGTGCCGATGGGCCTGACGATCAGCCGGCTGGCCTCGGGCCTGCCGGTGGGCGGCGACCTCGAGTACGCGGACGAGGTGACGCTGGGCCGGGCGTTCGAGGGGCGCCGGCGCATCAGCGCCTGACCTGGGGGCCTGCCACCGCGCCGGCCGGCCGTTGGGCGTGTCGCCCGCAGGAGGGGCACGATGGCCCGCGTGACCCGATCTGACGACGCACCCGTCACCGCGGACGCCGCCCCGGTGCCCGACGGCGAGGCCGCGGACCTGCGCGCCGTCGCCGAGTCGGTCGCGCGGGAGTCCCGGGCCTTCCTCTCGACGGTCACGGAGGTCGGTGCCGGCGCGAACCCGGACGCCGCGATCCCGCTGCTGCTGCTCGCGGTGTCGGACGTGCTGGGTGTCGGCGCGCGGCTCGGGGCGATCGTCGACGTGGTGCCGAGCGAGCGCTACGAGCCGGACGTCGGCCCGGACCCGGACGTCGACCCGCTGCGGTCGGCGCTGGCGAACGTCCTGGACGGCGTGGACGAGTACGCCGAGGTGGTCGACCCGGTGCTCGGCACGGAGGTCGGCGCGGCGACGCTGTCGGGCGACCTCGTGGCGATCGCCGGTGCGCTGGTCCAGGGCCTGCGGCACTACGACCGCGGGCACGTGCTCGAGGCGCTGTGGTGGTGGCAGTTCTCGTACCTGTCCACGTGGGGCGAGCGCGCGTCGAGCGTGCTGCGCACCCTGCAGACGCTGCTCGCCCACCTGCGGCTGGACGTCGAGGACGACGTCGCCGCCGAGGCGGAGTACGACGCCCTGCAGCGCTGAGGCCACCCCGGGCACCCCGCGCGCGGTGCCGACCCCGCGCCGCGCGAGGCGGCGCGGGGAACGGGTCAGCCGACGGTGGTCTCGAGCGTGACCTCGATGTTGCCGCGGGTCGCGTTGGAGTAGGGGCACACCTGGTGCGCCTGCGCGACGAGCCGCTCGGCGGTCTCCTGGTCGACGCCGCCCAGCTCGACGTGCAGCGCCGCCTCGAGCGTGTAGCCGCCGGAGCCGTCGGGCAGGATGCCGACCTCGGCGACGACGGCGGAGTCCTGGATCGGCGTCCTGGCCGCGGCCGCCACGCCCTTGAGGGCGGAGTGGAAGCACGCCGCCCACCCGGCCGCGAAGAGCTGCTCGGGGTTGGTGCCGCCGCCGGGGCCGCCCATGGCCGGCGGCACGGCGAGCGTCAGGTCCAGCACGGCGTCGTCGGAGGCGACCCGGCCCCCGGCGCGGCCCTCGCCGGTCGACGTGGCGATGGCGGTGTAGACGGCGCTCATGCGGTGCTCCTCGTGCTCGATGCATGTAGACGAACTAGTACGTCTACAGTGAACCACGCCCGGCGCCGCCATGCCAGACTGGATCGGCGCGAGGGGCCACGCCCGCGCCGCACCGACCGGGATGCGGACCACGAACATCTCCTCGACCGGCTCCTCGCCTGCGAGGCCTGCGAGTGCCGCGAGCTCACCCGCCTCGGCGAGCGCCGCCTCCTCCTCGTCCGTACGCAGCCGCATCGCCTGGACGACGATCTGATGGGTCGAGGCGTCCCACGACAGGCGCATGTCGCCGACCCGGAACAGCTCCTCGACCGGTTCGGTGAGCGGGCCGTCGTCCGCGAGCCCGGCCGGCGCCTGGGCGGGGATGCCGTACGGGTTCCCGTCCGCCATGAGCTGGTCCAGGACGGCGTCGACGCCGTCCTGGACC
>JACXUT010000012.1 GCA_014763765.1 Micrococcales bacterium | reverse complement strand
CCCCTGCCCGCCCACCAGCCGGCCGACCGCTTCTACGCCGGCGGCGCCCGCATCGCGGCGTTCCGCGGGCCCGGCGGCGACCCGGCGCCGGGCGACCACGTGCCGGAGGACTGGGTGGGGTCGACCACGACGCTGTTCGGCGAGCCCGAGCTCGGCCGCACGCGGCTGCCCGACGGCCGGCTGCTCGCCGAGGCCGTCGCCGCGGACCCGGCCGCCTGGCTCGGGCCCGAGCACGTCGCGCGGTACGGCGCCGACGTCGGGCTGCTGGTGAAGCTGCTCGACGCGGGCGAGCGGCTGCCGGTGCACGCCCACCCCGACGTCGCGTTCGCGGCACGGCACCTCGGCCTCGCGCACGGCAAGACGGAGGCGTGGGTCGCGCTCACCGCCGCGCCGGTGCACCTCGGGTTCCGGCGCGACGTGGGTGCCGCCGAGCTGCGGGAGTGGGTGGACCGCCAGGACACCGCCGGGATGCTCGACGCGATGCACGTGCTGGACCTGGAGCCGGGCGACGCCGTGCTGGTGCCCGCGGGGGTTCCGCACGCCATCGGCGCGGGAGCGTTCGTCGTCGAGCTGCAGGAGCCCACCGACCTGTCGGTCCTCGTCGAGTGGGACGGGTACGCGATCGACGGCGCGACCGCCGGGCACCTGGGCCTCGGGTTCGACGTGGCGCTCGCGGCGGTCGACCGCCGTGGTCGGACGGCCGCCGAGGTCGCCGCCCTGCGCGGGGCCCGGGCCGGCGACGAGGGGGACCTGCTGCCGGACGCCGCCCCGTTCTTCCGCGTCGAGCGGCTGCGCGGCGGGGGTGCGTGGGACGCAGGGTTCGCCGTCGCCGTGGTGGTCGCGGGCAGCGGCGCGCTGGTCGCGGCCGACGGCGCCCGCACCCCGGTGTCGGCGGGCTCGACGGTGCTCGTCCCGTGGTCGGCCGGGCCGCTGCGCGTCGAGCCGGGCGCCGGCGCCGCGCTCGAGGTCCTGCGCTGCCGCCCGCCGGCCGCCGACGCCGGTCAGCCCGCGAACAGGTCCTGACCGACGAACGGGCTCGACGCCGTCGTGACCGGGGTGCCGTCCGACCCCGTGACGAGCGTCCCGTCCGGCAGCCCGGGCGGCACCGCGTACAGCCCCGACGCGGTGTGCTGCAGGTACTCCATCAGCCCGTCGTCGCGCGACAGCCGGTTCTGCATCGGGATGTAGTGGGTGCGCGGGTCCGTGACGAACGCCAGGAAGAACAGCCCCGCGTCCAGCCGGCCCAGCGAGTCGTTGCCGTCCGTGAAGTTGTAGCCGCGCCGCAGAATCCGCACCCCCGCGTTCTGCGTCGGGTGCGCCAGGAACACGTGGCTGTCCACCGGGATGAGCGGCCGGCCCTCGCGGCCGGTGACCGCGAAGTCCGGCTCGGTGAACTCGGTGCCGCCGGACAGCGGCGCGCCCTCGCCCTTGGTGCGGCCCACGACGGCCTCCTGCTCGCGCAGCGACGTGCGGTCCCAGGTCTCGATGGTCATCCGGATGCGCCGCGCCACCAGGTAGCTGCCGCCGGTCATCCACGCCGTCGCGGGGGTGGTCGCGCTCGCGGGCACCCAGACGTGCGCCTCGACGTCGGACTCCTCCTCGGACTTGAGGTTGGCGGTGCCGTCCTTGAACCCGAACAGGTTGCGGGGGGTGGCCTGCGCCGACGAGGTGGACGACGTGCGGCCGTAGCCGAGCTGCGTCCAGCGGATGGTGGCGGCGCCGAACGCCGCGCGGGACAGGTTCCGGATGGCGTGCACCGCCACCTGCGGGTCGTCCGCGCAGGCCTGCACCACCAGGTCCCCGTCGGAGCGCGCCGGGTCGAGCCGGTCGCCCGGGAAGTGCGGCAGCTCGACCAGCGCGTCCGGCAGGTGCGCGGCCAGCCCGAACCGGTCGGTGCCCGCGTCCGCGCCCACGAACAGGGACCGCCCGAACCCGAACGTGATCGTCAGCCCCGCGGCCGGCAGGTCGGCGGCCTCGCCCGTGTCGTCCGGCGGCGCGTCGTACGGGCCGGACGCCGGTCCGTACGGTCCGGCGGACAGGCCCTGCGTCAGGCGGGCCGCGATCGTCGTCCAGCGCTGGAGCAGGGCCACCAGCTCGGCGCGGTCCGTGGTCGTGACGTCGAACGCCGCCAGGTAGAGGCGGTCCTGGGCGGGCGTGACGATGCCCGCCTGGTGCGCGCCGGTGAACGGGTAGGTCGTCGCGGCCGCACCGGTACCCGACGCCGGGGTCGCCGCCGCCCGGCCCGCGCCGTACCCGGCCGCGCCGCCCGCCACGGCCCCGAGCGCCGCGCCGCCCAGCAGCCCGCCGCCCAGCAGGGCGCGCCGGGACAGCCCCCGACGGGGCGGCGGGGTGCCGGCACCCGTCGTGGGCGCCGGCTCCGCCGCCGCGGGGTCGGTCGCGTCGACGCCGGTCGCCCCGGTGCCGGGCCGGTGGTCGGTGGGGTCGGGCACGGGCGGCGTCCTTCCTGCGCGGTGGGCGTCAGGCGCCGGTGACGACGGCGGTCAACCGGGACAGCGGCTCCGACAGCGCGTCGACGCCGGTCGCGAGCTCCTTGACCTGCTGGTCCGTCAGCGTGTCGTAGCCCACGAAGCCCGTGTCCACGGAGCCGTACTGCGCCAGCAGGCCGTCCAGGGCGGCGAGCTGCTCGGTGAGCGCGGCCGCCAGGTCCGGGTCCTGCTCCTCGACGACGTCCGCCAGCACCTCGTACGCCACGCGCGCGCCGTCCACGTTCGCCTGGAAGTCCCACAGGTCGGTGTGCGACCAGATCTCCTCCTCGCCGGTGACCTTGCCGGTCGCGACCTCGTCCAGCAGCTCCTTGGCGCCGTTGGCGATCTGGAACGCCTCGAACGTGAAGTCCGGGTCGTTCACCTGGTCCACGAGGTCCTGCGTCCAGCCCACCAGGTCCTCCGCGGCCGACGCCCGCTCCTCGGGGGTCAGCGGCACGTAGGTCACGCCCCCGTTGTCGGCGGGGGCCGGCGGCCACAGGTCCTTCTCGAGGTAGTGCCAGCCGCTCCAGACCTGCCCCTCCTCGAGGTCGGCCTCGCGGGCGTCGGTCAGCGGGTCGAGGTCGCCGAACGACTCCGCGACCGGCTCGACGCGCTCCCAGTGCACCCGCGTCGCCGCGTACAGCGCGCGGGCCGTGTCGTCGTCACCGGCGGTGTACGCGGCGGCGAACTCCTGCGTCCCCGCGATGAGCGCGCCGACCTGGTCCTTCACGTACGCCACGTACTGGGCCTCGGCGTCCGCGAGCTGGGCGGCCACGTCACCCGTCGGCCCGACCTGCGCGCCGGAGTCGGTGACCGTGAACTCGGACCGGATGCCGTCGCCGACCATGCCCGGCTTGCAGGCGGTGTAGTACGTGCCGGGGCGCACCTGCACCACGAGGTCGCGGGTGATGCCAGGCCCGATGTTCTCCACCTCGGACACCACGCGCAGGCCGTCGTCGCCCAGCAGGTAGAACTCGGTCACGTCGGAGCCGTCGTTGGTGACCTGGAACGTCAGCGTGCCGCTCGGTGCCGTGGCGGCGGAGACCTCGCAGGCGTCGGCGGTGCTGCTCACGGTGAGCGCCCCCGCGGACGCCCCGGCCTCCGGGGCGTCGTTGTCGACGCAGGCGGCGAGCGGCAGGACGAGGGCGGCGAGCGCGAGCGCGCCGACGGTGGTGCGGGACATGGGACTCCTCGTGGGTGGCAGGACGGGTCGGTGGGAGGGGCTCGTGGCGGCGCGCGGAGCGGCCGGCCGGGAGCCGACGGGTGCGTCGTGGGGCGGCGGGCCGCCCGGCCTCAGGACGCGGCGGCGGGCTCGGCGGCGCGCGGCACGGCGGGCGGCGCGGGCCGGTGGCCCCAGGTGGTGCGGACGAAGACCGTCAGCACGGGGACGACGTACGCCACCCACGCGACGAGCTGCAGCCAGGTGGTGGCGGGCGTGAAGTTGAGGACGCCCTTGAGCAGCGTCCCGTACCAGCTGCTCGGCGGGACGGCCGCCGAGACGTCGAACGCGAGGTCGTTCAGGCCGGGCAGGATCCCGGCCTCCTGCAGGTCGTGGACGCCGTACGCGAGCACGCCGGCGGCGACCAGCACCAGGAACAGCCCGGTCCACGCGAAGAACCGCCGCAGGTCCAGGCGGACGGCCCCGCGGTACGTCAGCCACGCGAGGGCGACGGCGGTGAGGATGCCGAGCGCGGCGCCCAGCAGCGGCGCGGCCGTGCCGTCGGAGGTCGCCTGGGCGCCGGCCCACAGGAACAGCGCCGTCTCCAGCCCCTCGCGGCCCACGGCGAGCAGGGCGACGACGACCACGGCCCCGCGCCCGGCGGCCACCGCGTCGTCGAGCCGGTGGTGCAGGTCGGCCTTGAGGTGGCGGGCGGTGCGCGCCATCCAGAAGATCATCCAGGTGATGAGGCCGACGGCGACGATCGAGAGGGTGCCGCCGATCGCCTCCTGCGCCTCGAACGACAGGCCGCGCGGCCCGAACGTGAGCAGGGCGCCGAACCCGAGCGACACCGCGACGGCGACGCCCACGCCGGTCCAGAGGGCGGGCAGCAGGTGCCGTCGGTCGGTGCGCACCAGGTACGCCACGAGGATGCTCACGACGAGCGCGGCCTCGAGGCCCTCGCGCAGGCCGATCAGGTAGTTGGCGACCATCGGGCAACCTTCGTTCCGGCCGTCGGCCCGTCCGGCGGCAGGGGAAGGTTAGCCTGCCCTCACCTGGGTGCGACAGGGGTCCGAGGGGTGGGACGTCCGCGGGCCCGCGCCGGGCCGCGGGGGTCTCAGAGGTGCACGGTGCCCTCGACGCACGTCACGGTGCCGCCGCCCACCCAGACCGTCCCGGACGCGTCGCGCTCCACGTGCACCCGGCCGGCGCGTCCCAGCACGGTGCCCTGCGCGGCGACGTACGAGGCGGGGGCCCGGCCCGTGCCCGTCAGCCACTGCGCCACGACGGCGTTGAGCGAGCCGGTGACCGGGTCCTCACCGATGCCGAGGTCCCCGACGAACGCCCGCACCTCGAACGCCGCCTCCGCCCCCGGCGGGTACGGACCCACGACGCCGACGTGCGCCCCGCCCAGCGCCGCCCCGTCCGGCCGCAGCGCCAGCACCCGCTCCGCGGAGTCCAGCAGCAGGATGTTCCAGCGGGGTCCGTTGTCCACGAACCGGTGGTCGACGACCGCGCCGTCCGGCAGGCCCAGCGCGGCGACGGCGCGCCGCAGCACGTCGGGCGGCACCGGCGTGTCCGCGAGCGGCTCCGGCGCCGCGAACCGCAGGCCGTCCTCCCCGCGGCGCAGCAGCACGCGCCCCACCCCGCACTCCTGCACGACGTCCGCCCCCGCCGGCCTGCCGCCCGCCGCGAGCCAGGCGTGGCACGACCCCAGCGTCGGGTGCCCGGCGAACGGCAGCTCGCCGCCCGGCGTGAAGATCCGCAGCCGGTAGTCCGCGCCCGGCAGCGTCGGCGCGAGCAGGAACGTGGTCTCCGACAGGTTGGTCCAGCGGGCGAACGCCGCCATCTGCGCGTCCGTGAGCCCGTCGGCGTCGTGCACCACGGCCACCGGGTTCCCGAGCAGCGGCTCGGTGGTGAAGACGTCGACCTGGCTGAAGCGGCGCGTGGACATGCCGCCCACGCTACGACGGCAGCGGCGCCGGGCTAGGGTGCCGCCATGTCGACGGTGCGTCTCGGGGTCCTCGGTGCGGCCCGCATCCTGCACGACGCGGTGGCGGCCCCGGCCGCTGCCGTCCCGGAGGTCGAGGTGGTGGCGATCGCCGCGCGCGACCGCGACCGGGCGGAGGCGACCGCGCGGCGCGAGGGCATCCCGCGCGTGCTCGGCTCGTACGACGAGCTGCTCGCCGACCCCGACGTCGACGCGGTCTACGTGCCCACCCCCGCCGCGCTGCACGGCGTGTGGGTGCGCCGCGCGATCGAGGCGGGCAAGCACGTGCTGTGCGAGAAGCCGTTCACGGCGGACGCGGCCGAGGCGGAGGACGTCGCCGCGCTCGCGGACGGCACCGGCCTGGTGGTCATGGAGGCGTTCCACTCCCAGCACCACCCGCTGTGGCCCCGGGTGCGGGCGCTGCTCGACGACGGCGCGATCGGCCAGGTGCGCCGGGCGGAGGCCGACTTCTGCGTGAGCATCCCCGACCGCTCCGACATCCGCTGGCAGGAGTCGATGGCCGGCGGCGCGCTCATGGACCTGGGCGTGTACCCGCTGCGGATGCTCACGGTGCTGTTCGGGACCCCGCAGGTGCGGTCCGCGACGGCGGACGACGTCGACGGCGTCGACGCGTCCATCGAGGTGCTGCTCGACCTCCCCGGCCGCGTGGAGGGCACGGTGCGCGCGAGCATGGTCGCGCAGGAGCCGAGCGTCCGGGCGCGCATCGAGGGCACCGCCGGCACGCTCGTCGTGCACGCGCCGTACGCCCCGCAGCACGGCGGCCGGATCGTGGTGGAGCGTGACGGCGGCACGGTCGAGGAGGCCGCGGACCCCACGCCGTCGTACGTGTGCATGCTGCGGACGTTCGCGGACGCGGTGCTGCGCGGCGCCGACCCGGTGTCCGGCACGGCCCGGGCGGTCGAGGCGATGCGGACCGTCGACGCGGCGTACCGCGCGGCGGGCATGGCGCCCCGGCAGCCGGCGCCGCTCGACTGACCCGCCGGGCCGGGCCGACGACGGCGGAGGCGGGCTCCCGCGCTCAGGCGCCGCGCCGCCGCCGGAGCCGCTGCGTGACGACCCTCCCCAGCACGCCGACGGCGACCACCGCGAGCCCCCCGAGCACCGACGCGGGCGGCAGCGTGACGGCCAGCGCCACGCACCCCGCCGCCCCGAGCACCTGGAGCGCCCGCGGGAACCGCCGGTGCGGGCGGTCCTGCGTGAGCGCGGCCAGGTTCGCGACCAGGTAGTAGAGCAGGACCCCGAACGACGAGAACCCGATGGCCCCGCGCAGGTCGACGGTCGCCACCAGCACCGCGACCACCACGCCGAGCACCACCTCGGCGTGGTGCGGGACGCGCGTGCCGGGGTGCACGGCGGCGAGCGTCCGCGGCAGGTCGCCCTCCCGCGCCATCGCGAGGGCGGTCCGGCTGACCCCGGCGACCAGCGCGAGCAGGGCCCCCAGCGCGGCCGCGGTCGCCCCCACGCGGACCACGGCCCCGGCCCCGGGCAGCCCGCTCGCGTCGGCGAGCGCCGCCAGCGGTGCGCGCGACGCCGCCGTCGCCTCCGGCCCGAGCACGGTCAGCAGCGCGACGGCGACGGCGGCGTACACCAGCACCGCGAGGCCGAGCGCCCCCTGGATCGCCCGTGGGACGGTCCGGGCCGGGTCCCGGACCTCCTCGCCCATCGTCGCGATGCGGGCGTACCCCGCGAACGCGAAGAACAGCAGGCCGGCCGAGCCGAGCACGCCGCCGGCGCCGACGTCCGGGCCGCCCGTCCACGCCCGGTCCCACGACGGGTCCCCGCCGGCGAGCCCGGCCACGACCACCACCGCGAGCGCGGTCAGCGCGACGGCGACCACCACGCGCGTCAGCCGGGCCGTGCGCGTGACGCCCCGCAGGTTCACCGCCGTGAGCGCGAGCACCGCCAGCACGGCCGCGGGCCGCTGCCACGCCACCGGCACGGCGTACGCGGCGAACGTCAGCGCCATCGCGGCGCACGAGGCCGTCTTCCCGATGACGAACGACCACCCGGCGAGGAACCCCCACCACGGTCCGAGGCGCTCGCGGCCGTACACGTACGTCCCGCCGGACGTCGGGTACTGCGCCGCGAGCTGCGCGGAGGACGTCGCGTTGGCGTACGCGACCACGGCCGCGACGCCGAGGCCCACCAGCAGCCCGGTGCCCGCGGCGGCGGCCGCCGGGGCGAACGCGGCGAACACCCCCGCGCCGACCATCGACCCGAGCCCGATGACGACGGCGTCCCCCGTGCCGAGCCGTCGGGCCAGGGACGCCGGGTGGGTGGCCTGCTGCCGCTCGCGCACGGGACCAGTGTGCCCGCCGCATGTACTCATCGGTCCCCTCACCGGCCACCTAGGGCGGGCGCGACCGCGCCGGGGGCTACGCGTTCTCCGCGCCGACGGGAGCCGATCATCCGGCGTAGCCGCAGGTCAGCGCGCTAGGGGTCGCCCGGGTAGGTACCCAGCGGGCCCGGTGAGCAGGTCGGAGGTCCCTGATCGTGTGACAGCCGCAGCGAGGTCCGCCCCCCGGCGCACCGCGCTCACCACTCCTGCTGACGCTCTGGAAGGAGCACCTCTGATGGCTTCTGCCCGTACCCGCCTCGTCCTGTCGATCGGCGCCGTGGCCGGCGTCGGCGCCCTCGTGACGGCCGCGACGTTCACGGACTTCGCGAACCTGAACCTCGGCGACGGCACCGACGGCGGCGGCATCGGCTCCGGCCGCTTCAACATCCAGGTCGTCGGGACCGACGGCGCCGGCATGCCGGTCCCCGGCACCTGGCAGGAGGCGAACCTGCCCGAGGGCGTCGACATCGCCGTCCCGGGCGCCGACTCGATCACGCCCGGCACGACCATCGAGGTCGACCTCCCGTACCGCAACGCCTCCACCTCGCTCGGCGCGGACATCGACCTGTGGCTCAAGGAGGTCCCGGGCCGCACGTCGACCCCGGCGTACCTCGACGCGCTGCGCTTCACCATCCTGGACGGCACCGGCGCCACGCTCGTCAGCGACGTGACGTTCGACGAGCTCGACGCGAGCACCTCGGCGGAGAAGATCAGCCTGACCGACGCCCTCGCGAACGCCGAGCTCGCCGCCGGCGCGGAGGACTCGATCACCGTCCAGGTCTCCCTGGCGGACTACGACGCCGACAACGACAGCGGCGACGCGGACGGCCTGACCAACGACGTGCTCAACGGCGGCGTGGCGTACGTCCAGCTGCACTGGGACGCGGTCTCGACCGCCGAGTGACCGACGCGGGCCCGCGGGCGGTCACTCGCCCGCGGGCCTGCGGCACCCCCGACACCCCTGGAGGAGAGCCGATGCACCGGCGGATCATGCTGTCGTGGTGCGCCCTGGCCGGCGTCGCCGCGCTGACCACCGCCGCGGCGCTCACCGGCGCAGGCGAGCAGGACGTGCGCTTCTGGCCGGGCGCCGGGCACGACCTCGTGGTCGCCGGCTCGACCCGACCCGGGTGGGTGCCCTCGGCCGCCGACTGGGAGCAGGGCCGCCCGGAGGCCTACCGCATCGGGCTGGACCCCGCCGCCCGCGAGCTCGGCCCCGGCGGTGTCCTGGAGCTGCGGGTGGCGGCACGGCACGGCGCCCACGACGCGCCGTCCGAGGTGCGGCTGGCGGTGACCGACCCGGACGACCGGGGCGCCCGGACCGACCCGCGGACCGGCTCCCGCCTGGAGCTGTTCGACCAGCTCCACCTCCTCGTCGTCGACGCCGCCACGGGCGAGGTCCTCGTGGACGCGGGCCCCGGGAGCACCGCCGAGTCGCGGTCCGCCCGCTGGGGCGGCGTGTGGCAGCCCGGCGAGGTCCGGCTCGTCGACATCACCGTGACGGTGCCCGAGGAGCTCACCGACGCCTGGCAGGGCGCCGTCACCGACATCCAGGTCGACCTGGTCTCCGAGAGCGTCTGAGAGGACGACGACCGTGCAGCCTCCCCGTCCCCGGAACCGGACCGGCCGACCCCGCCCCGCGGTGCTCGCCGGCGCCCTGGGGCTCGTCTGCGTCGGGGCCGGCGCCGCCGTCCTCGCGACCTCCGCCCGCGACGTGCACGCGGGCTACCACGACACGACGACCGCGGTCGTGGAGGTCTCCGGCACCTTCGCCCTCGAGGTCTCCGGCACCGCGCCCGACGGGTCGCCCGCCGGCCCCGTCGAGGGTGACCCGGAGCCGCTCGTCGTGCGCACCACCGGCGGGGCGTCCTACACGACGCACACGCCCGTGGAGTGGCGGGCGGCGGTGCACGCCCCCGACGCCGCCGGCCGGGTCGGGCTCTCGCTGTTCGACCCGGACCCCGCGGACGTCGTCGTCGGCGCGAACCGGTACCCGGACCTGTTCTCGACGCTGCGGTTCACGGTGCTCGACGTCACCGACGCCGGCCGTCCCGTGACGCTGGCCACCGACGCGACCGCCGCGCAGGTCGCGGCCGCCGCGCTCGTGCTCGACGTGCCCGCGGGCGGGTCCCGCACCGTCGCGGTCCGCGCCGTCGTCGCCGAGGGCACCTGGCGCCTGTACGACGGCCGGACCACCGCGGCCGGGCTGCGCTTCAGCGGGGTGAGCTCGTGAGGCGGGTGACCCGGTCGGTGGCGCGCGTCCCGGCCGCCGCCGTGGCGACAGGCGTCCTGCTGCTCGTCCCCGCGGGCGTCACGTCCGCGGTCGCGGCCCCGCTGTCGCCGGGTGCCACGGTCGACGGCCGCGGCACCGTGGTCCGCGCGTCGGTCGCGGACGAGGAGCTCGTCGTGGTCTCGCCCGCGACCGTGGACGTCGTCGCCCCGCTGCCGGGTCACGCCGCGACGTGGACCACGACGGTGACGCCAGCCGCCGGGGCGGGGGACGACCCGCTGCCCGTCTGGCTCGCGGTGAGCGGTGTGGACGGTCCGCTGCTCCGGGGTGACCACCCGCTGACCCTCACGGTCACGGACGAGGACGGCACCGTGCTTCTCGCGTCGTCGGACGTCTCGTCGCTGCTCGGGCGCCGGGTCGCCCTGCCCGACCTGGAGGGTCGCACCACGTTCACCGCGCGTGTGGAGCTCCCGCCCGAGGCGTCGGAGGCGTACCGCGGAGCGCGAGGGTCCGTCCGGCTGGCCGTCACGGCGCAGGCCCCCGCGTCCCCGTCGGCCGCGAGCGGCGTGCTGGCCCGGACGGGTGCCGGCCCTGCCGGTCTCGCGCTCGCCGCGGTCGCGCTGCTCGGCGCAGGCGGGACGGCCCTCGCGAGCCGGCGCGCCGCGACCACCCGGTCGTCCCGCACGACCACGTCCCAGGAGCCCCGCACCGGCCGGACCCCGCAGGAGACACGATGACCACCACGTCCCGCCCCCCGTCCCGTCGCCGACGGGTCCTCGCCGCGGTGGCCGCCGTCGTCGCGACCGCTCTCGCGGCGACCCTCGCCGGCACCGCCACGGCGGCCTACGTCGACACGACCGCCGCCCGCACCGGGCCGCTCCCGGCCGCGCTGGGCGGGGAGCCGCCCGAGCAGCGGACGGGGCTGACGCTCGGCTCGCGCATGGTGGACACGGGGGTTGGCGTCACCCCCGCCGGCCAGGTCGTCGTGTGGGGCCTCGGCATGTACGGCATCAACGGGACCTCGAGCGCCGACCTGAACATCGGGCCGACCGTGGTGGCCGGCCTGCCGAGGGTGGTCCAGGTCGCCACCGGCATCTACTCGCTCAACGCGCTCGGCGCGGACGGCACGGTGTGGGGCTGGGGCGACTGCTCGCGCGCCGCGGGCACGGACCTGTCCACCACGTTCACCGACTACGGCTGCTCGGTGGGCGCGTTCGGCTCGCCGGCGGCGCCGCCCCGCCAGGTGCGCATCGGTGCCCGCGCGTCGACGACCTCGGCCCCGCTGCTGGACCGGGTGACGGCCATCGCGTCCACCGAGTACGCCGGCGCGGCGCTGCGGGACGACTGCACGGTCTGGCACTGGGGCGGCCACTGGGGCGACGCCACCTACCAGTACGGCTACGGCGGCAACGGCCTGGCCCAGCTCGGGGCGAGCAAGGTCAAGGGCCTCCCGGACCCGACGCGGGTCGCAGGCGCCTGTCCGACGAGCGTCGTCGGCGGCTACGACACGTTCTGGATCACCCTGGAGAACGGCGACGTGTACTACCTCGGCGGTCGCACGCCGCTGAACACCACCGTGAACGGCAACCCGGCCGTGGCCGCCGACCAGGTGCCGACCGGCGCGTCGCTCTCCGCGCGCCCCGTCACCGCCCTACAGCCCTGGCTGCTGCGGACGGTCGGAGCCTCCCGCCCGCACGTCGTCAGCGTCTCGGGCGGCATCCAGATGGGCGGCGCGCTGCTGTCGGACGGGTCCGTGCTGTCGTGGTCCACGTTCTCCGCCGACCGCACCGGCCGGTCCGCGCCCGGGAGCTCGTGGCAGACGCCCGCGGTGGTCACCGGGCTCGGCACCGGCGTGGTCGCGATGGCGTTCGGCTTCACGGGCGCCGCGTTCCTCAAGTCGAACGGCGAGCTGTGGTGCTACGGCGCCGGCGACGACTACGCCCGCTGCCCGACCACGCCGACGCGCCTGGCCACCGGGGTCACGCAGTTCGGGGTCGGCCAGGGCTTCATGATCTGGCAGACGGCCGACGGCGTGTTCTCCGGCCGCGGCTACAACTCGCGCGGGGCGATCGGGCTGCCGACCAGCGTCGCGATCAGCCAGAACCGCGTGGTCAGCCACGACCTGTCGGTGCTGGCGGTGGCACCGTGAGCCGGGCCCGTGCGGGACGGCGCGCCCGTCCGGCCCCGCGCCGCCCTCGCGCCGCGACCCTCCTGGTCGCCGCGCTCGCCCTGGCCGTCGGCGGTCTCGGGGCCGTCGGTGCGACCGTCGCCCCGACGGGCGCCGCGCTGCGGGACGTCGCCGGGCTCGACGCGACCGTGGGCAGCGGCGAGCGGTTCGACATCGGCCTGGTGCAGGACGGCGTGCTGCGGCAGGCGGAGGGCGACGGTGTCGCGTGGCAGGTCGAGGGTGCCGGGTCGCTCCTGCCCGGGCACACGGTGACGTTCGACGTGCCCGTCGCCAACAACGGCCCGTACGACGCCGACGTCGTGCTCGCGGTCGCCGACCGGTACGCCGAGACAGCGCCGAGCGGCCCGGGTTCCGACCCCGTGGCGCTCTACCGGTGGTCGGTGGCCGACGCGCAGACCGGCGCCGTGCTGGCGGGCACGCCCGCCACCCCGCTCACCAGCACCGTCACGACCGCGCAGGTGGGCGCGGCCGTCGGCGGGCTGCACCTCGCGGGGCGCACGCTGCCGGCCGTCGCCGACGGCGCGCCCTGGACCGCCGACCCCGCGGCCCCGGGGGACCACCGGGTGCTGCGGGTGACCGTCGCCTACCCGGACACGCCGGCGACCGAGGCGTTCAACGGCGGCCGGTCGGCCCTGGCCCTCGTGTTCACGGGCAGCTCACGGTGACCGGCACCGGCTACCGGATCGCCTGGCGGGTGCTGCGGCTCGTCCGGAGCGTCCTGCTGACCACGACGGCCGTGCTCGGCGCCGCCAGCATCGGCGCCGTCGTGGCGGGGCTCGTGCTGGACGTCCGCCCGCTGGTCGTGGTGTCGGGGTCCATGGAGCCGGGCATCCCCGTCGGCTCGCTCATCGCCGGCCGGACGGTGCCCGCGGACCAGGTGGAGGTGGGGGACGTGGTCACCGTGCCGCGCCGCGAGGGCACCACGGACCTCGTCACCCACCGCGTGGTGGAGGTCCGCACCCCCGACGGCGCGGACCCCGGGGTGCGGGAGCTGGTGCTCCGCGGGGACGCCAACGAGACGGACGACCCGATGCCCTACGTGGTCGGCGAGGTGCGGCGTCACGTCGCCACCCTGCCCGGCGGCGGCTACGTCGTCCGCACGCTCCAGTCGGGCCGCGGCGTCGTCGTGATGGGGGGCGTGCTCGTGGCGGCCGTCGTCCTCACGTTCGCGGTGCCCCCGGCGGACGGGGCACCCGGTCAGCGGGCCGGTGGCGGCTCCGCCCCCCGCGACCGGGGACGGCACCGCGCCGCCGCCGGGGCGCGTGGCTGACCGCCCGGCGTCGCGCGGGAGGGCGGTCCGCCGCACGGGCCGGGCGGTCCGCCGCACCGGGGCGGCTCCGCGTGACCTCGACGCCGGGGTGGCGCCGCGTGACCGCGCGGCCGGGGTGGCTCCGCGTGACCTCGACGCCGGGGCGCCGGAGGGGCGACACTGCGAACCTGAGCCGCGCGCCGCGCGACCGGCACCGGGAGGCGCCGTGGACGGACCGGAGAGCCCCGACCCGGCCGCCCCGCGGCTCCGGCGCGAGCGGTCGGCGCTGACCGTGTCGGCGGTCGCGGCGGCGGTGCTCGGCACCGGGGCCGCCGTGTGGGGCGTCGTCGCGGGGTCCGGCGTGATCCTGTTCGACGGCATCTACACCGCCGCGGGGACCGCGCTCGTCGGGGTGTCCGCGCTGGCGTCGCGCGCCGCGGCGTCGGAACCCGGCGGGCGCTACCCGTTCGGACGCCACGGCGCCACGCCGCTCGCCGTGGCGATGCAGGGGGCGGCGCTGCTCGCCACCCTGGTGTACGGCGTCGCCGACGCGGTGGGCACGCTGCTGGCGGGGGGCTCCGACAGCGACCCGGGGTCGCTCGTCGCGTACGGCGCGCTGTCCGCCGTCGTGAGCGCGGGCGTCGCGTTCCGGCTGCGGCGCGCGGCGCCGGACTCGGAGCTCGCCCACGCCGAGGTCGTGTCCTGGCGTGCGGGCGCGTGGCTGAGCCTGGTCGTGGCCCTCGGGGGCGTGGTCGCTGTCGTGCTCGATCGGACGGGGCGCGACGCGGTGGTGCCGTACGTCGACCCCGCGCTCCTGCTGCTGGCCGTCGCCCTGGTCGGGACGCTGCCGCTGCGCCTGATCCGCGACGGGATGCACGAGCTGCTGGAGGGGGAGCCGCCCGCGGACGTCGCGCGGGAGGTGGGCCGTGCGGTCGCGGCGGCCCGGGAGAGGTTCGGGCTGCCGGAGCCGCTCGTGCGCGCCACGAAGCTCGGCGGCCGGCTCTACCTCGAGGTCGACTTCGTGGTCGAGCCGGGGCGGTGGGACGTGGACCAGGAGGACGGGGTGCGGCGCGCGGTCCTCGACGGCCTGGTCGGGGTCCCGCTGGACGTGTGGGCGACCGTCGAGCTCACGACCGACCCGGAGCTGGCCGCCTGACGGTGGCGGTGCTCGGACGCGGCGCCCGGCCGGGTGACGCGGGAGACCAGGAGGCATGGTGCTGGACGCGCTGAACTCGGTCGCCGCTGCTGCGCTGCGCTGGCTGGCGCTCGGCCGTGACGTGGTGGTCCGCGGGGACACCGGCTCCGGCCGGTCGACGGTGCTCGGCGTGGTCGCCCGGCAGGGGGAGCGTCAGCACCTGGGTGTCGTCGTGGCCGACTGGCACGACCTCGCCGGTCGCGTGCCGTCCGCGGGCGCCCGGCCGCTCACGCCGGCGGGGCGGTCGGACGACGACGTGGCGGCCGACCTGGTCGCGGACCTCGGTGCCCGCGGCGTGCTCCTCGTCGACGACGTCGACGAGCTGGACGACGCCACGCTGGAGGTGCTGGGACGGGTGCTCCGTCGCAGCCGCGCGCGGTTCGTGGCGACCGCCACGCGCGACCTCACCCGCCTCGGCCGGCCGTCGCTGTCGAGGCTGGTCGCGGCGCGGGCGCCCGCGGAGGTCCGGGTGCCCCCGCTGGGCTTCCAGGCGATGGCGCGGATGGTCGCCGACCGGCTGGACGGCCCGGTCGACGCGGCGCTGACCTCCTCCGTGACCGCGTGGTCGGCGGGGAACCCGGCCGTCGCCGCCGCCATGGTGGACGCGGCGCAGTTCGCGGGGACCGTGGGCCGGCGCGACGACGTCTGGACCGCGGTGGGCGACCTCGACGACGTGCCGCTCGACGCCGTCGCCCACCTCATGACCGCGGGGCTGCCACCGGGCGCGCAGGACGCCCTCGACGTGCTGGCGGTGCTCGGCCCGGCACCCTCGGAGGTCGTGCACCGGCTCGTGCCCGACGCCGACCTGTCGGTGCTCGTCGCGCGCGGCCGGGTGGTGTCCTACGGCGGGGACAGCGGGCTGCTGGCGGTGTCGCCGCCGGCGCTGGCGCGCGCCGTCCGGGACCGGCTGAGCGGGCCGCGCCGCCTGGACGTCGCGCGGCTGCTCGTCCCCGAGGCCGGCCACGAGCTGCCGCTGCCGTCCGTCCGCACCGGCCTCACGGACATGATCGTGTCCGCCGCCGGCGACCCGGCGGAGTCGTACTGGCGCTGGGCGGCGGAGCTGACGGGCCTGGTGCACGAGCGGTCGGTCGTCACCGAGGCCGCCGCCCGCGGCGCGTGGGAGGAACGGCCCGAGGTGGCGACGGCGCTCCCGTACCTGATGGCGCTGCTGCGGCGTCCCGCGACCGACCGGGTGCGCGACGTCGTCGACGGGACGGTGCGCGACCCGGGGGAGGACCCGCAGAGGGCGGCGACCTTCGACGACCTCTGCCGTCGGTGGCGGGTGTGGCAGCGCAGCGAGGACGTCGACCCGGCGGTCGACCCGGGTGTCGCTGTGCAGCCGCGGGGCGCGGGCGGCGCGGCGGCGCCGGGGCTGCGGTCCCTGGTCGCCGCGGCGGTCGCGGGCGGTGGTGACGACGAGGCGCTGCTGAGCCGTCTCGCGCTGCCCGGGCCGGACGCCCCGGAGCCGGGACGGTCGCTGGCCGTCCTCTCGGCGGCGTCGGTGCTGCTCGAGGCGGGTCGGCCCGGGGCGGTGCTGCGGCTGACCACCGGTGTGCGGGCGGCGCCGTGGATGCCCGGGGAGGTGGACCACGCGGTGGCGGGCCTGCGGGGCATGGCGCTGCTCCTGCTCGACCGGGTGGTGGAGGCGGAGGCACGGTCCCGTGCCCTGCTGGAGGCGGCCTACGACCGCCTGGACGCCGCCGGGATCCGCATCCACAGCCTCTCGCTCGCGCACGCCCTGACGGTGCGGGGGCAGTGGACCGCCGCCTGGCGCGTGCTGAGCACGGCGCTGCGGCTCGGCCCCCCGGGGCCGCTCGGCGGCGCGTTCTACCGGCGCAGCCTCACGCTGTCGGCCATGCTGGCCGCGCTCATGCGGAACAGCGACGTCGCGCGGATGCTCGCGACCGAGCTGCGGCACGCGCCGCCCCTGCACGAGCCGGTGGTCGACTCCGTGCAGGGCGTGGCGGAGGCGTACCTGCTGCTCGACGAGGGACGGACCGCGGAGGCCGACGCGCTGATGTGGCGGTTCGGCGACCGGTGCCGGCTGGCGGGGCGGCCGATGCTCGCCCTGGAGTACTGGGCGCTGCGCGTCGAGCCCTCGACGCCGGAGCAGGTGCGGCAGATGCGCGAGCTGTCGGAGCGCGTGCCGCTGCCGCTGTTCGCGCCGCTGGTCGACCTGCACGCGGCCCTGCTGGGCGACGACCTCGCGGAGCTGGACCGCGCGGCGCGCGCGGCGCGGCTGGAGATGGTCCCGGGCCTGGCGCCCCGCGTGCTGGAGGCGGTGAACCGGCTGCGGGAGGCCAGGGGGCTGCCGCCGCTCGCCGACCCGGAGGTCGACGACCTGCTGGGCGAGCAGATCGCCGAGGCGATCCGCAGCGCACCGCCGGTGCACCGGTCCGCGGACCTGCTGTCCGACCGGGAGCACGAGATCGCGGTGCTCGCGGCGCAGGGCATGACCAACCGGGAGATCGCGGTGCGGCTGCACCTGAGCACCCGCACCGTGGAGAACCACGTCCACCGGGTGCTCGGCAAGCTGGGGCTGCGCAGCCGGTCCCGCCTGGCCGAGGTGCTGCTGTGAGCCCTCAGCGCTCCGCGGCAGGCGACCCGAGGACGGTGCCGTCCGGGATCTCGCCGGGCGCGCCGTCCGGCGTGACCTCCGCCTCGCCGGTCGCGACGACGCCCGCGCCGAACGTCCAGTCGCCGCGCACGGTCAGCGAGCGTGCGCCGCGCAGGGACGGCGCGCCGTGGGCGAACCGCTCCTCGAACCGGCCGACCGTCTTGTAGACGCCCGGGTCGAGGTCGACGAGCGGCGCCCGGTCCACGGCGAGCCGCAGCGTGGCGTCGTCGGCCAGCTCGTAGGCGTCCGACCGGAGCAGCAGCAGGTCGTTCGTGGTCTTCACGGGCAGGAACCGCTCGCGGCCGACCGCGATCGCGGTCGCGCCCTCGAACACCTCGATCGCGGCGCCCATGGCGGTCTCGATCTGGAACACCTCGGGGGAGTCCGGGTCGGTCGGGTCGACCGTCTTGACGTTGCGGATCAGCGGCAGGCCCAGCACCGGGCCGCGGGACTCCAGCGCCGCCGCGAGCTGCTCCAGGTCGAACCACAGGTTGTTCGTGTGGAAGTACGGGTGGCGGTGCTCGTCGGTGAAGTAGTCCATCTCGTCGGGCGGCGTCTGCGCGGTGTCGCGCAGGATCAGCCGGCCGTCGGACTTCCGGACCGCCAGGTGGCCGCCCTTGCGGTCCGCGGCGGTGCGCCGGCAGACCTCGGCGGCGTAGGGGGCGCCGGACGCCGCGAACCAGCCGGCGATCACCGGGTCGGGGGCGGCGCCGAGGTTGTCGGAGTTGGAGACGGACGCGTACCGGAACCCGGCGTCGAGCAGCGTCCGCAGCACGCCGGACGCGAGCAGCGCCGTGTACAGGTCGCCGTGGCCGGGCGGGCACCACTCGAGCGTCGGGTCGGCCGGCCAGCGCACGGGAGTCAGGTCGTCCGTGCGGAGCTTCGGCTCCTGGTTCTGGAGGAAGTCCAGCGGCAGCCCGTCCACGGCGACGTCGTCGTGCCGGGCCAGGGCGGCCAGCGAGTCGTCGCGGGTGCGGAACGAGTTCATGAGGACCAGCGGCAGCCGGACGTCGTGGGCGGCCCGGGCGCGGCGCACCTGCTCGACGATGAGGTCGAGGAACGACTTCCCGTCGCGCACCGGCAGCAGCGACTTGGCCTTGTCCATGCCCATCGAGGTGCCGAGGCCGCCGTTGAGCTTGATGACCGCGGTGCGGGCGAGCGCCTCCCGCGCGGCCTCCGGGTCGACCATGACGTCGGCGAGCGCCGGCGGGTCCAGCAGCGGCTCGATGGTGTCCTCGGGGATGAGGCCCGTGGCCCCCGCCTCGAGCTCGCGGTAGTAGTGGGTGAACACCTCGATGGCGGTGGGGTCGACGCCCGCCGCGGTCATCGTGTCCTGGGCCTGCCGGAGTCCGGAGTCGCTCATGTCCCGATCCTAGGAAGGTCGGCGGCGGGGGCGCAGGGCGAGCGCTCCGGGTGGCGTCGTCAGCGGGCCGCGTGCCGGCCGTACCGCTGCCGCGCGGCCTCGCCGGACGTGCCGACCAGCGCGCCGATCCGGGCCCACGACGTCCCCTCGTCGCGGCGGGCCGCGGCGATGGCGTCGGCGAGCTCGCGCTCGGCCTCGTCCCGGCGCAGCGCCGCGAGCCGCACCGCGGTCACGGGCGAGACCCGTCCGCGGTCGCCGGGGCCGGGCTCGCAGGCCTCGAACTCGTCGGCCAGCTGCTCGGCGCGGGCGAGGATGTCGTCGAGCGATCGGGGCACGGTCAGCTCCTCCCGAGGAACTTGTCACGGACGGGGCGCATCGCGTGCACGGCGCAGAGCGGATCCCGGAACACAAGTTACCTTGCTTGGCGGTGGGTGGGCAGGAGCGAGAGCGTCGTGGTGAGGGTCCGGTGCGCATGGACGGCACCGTAGGCGGCGATCCGGGGTCGTCGACCGTGGTCCCCAGGGCGGGTTCCGCGGGTCAGGGCAGGGCCGTGCGCACCGGCTCCAGCGCCCGGTCCAGCAGGTCCGGCAGGCGCGTGCGGTCGGCCCCCGCGTGCGCCCACGCCTCGACCGCCGCGGCCAGGGCCCCCGCCCACGCGGTGCCCGCCACCCGGGCGCGCAGCGGGTCGACGCCGCGCGCGGCGGCGTAGGCGGCGAGCGTCGCCCCCAGGTCGGCGGTCCGCCGGGCGGCGGCCAGGCGGAGGTCCTCGCCGAGGCCCATGGCGTCCGCCTGCGTGAAGGCGAGGGCCACGTGCTCGGCCGGCAGGTCCGCCGCCAGCTCGTGCAGGGCGGCCGCGAGCACCGTGCCGGGCGGCGCGGCGGGGTCGGCGCCCGCCAGGGTGGTGCGGAGCCGGTCGGCCCGCTCGTCGAACGCGGCCCACAGCAGGTCGGCCTTGCCGGGGAAGTAGTTGAAGAACGTGCTCCGCGAGACGCCGGCGCGGCGGGTGATGTCGGCGACGGAGGTGGCGGCGTACCCGCGCTCGAGGAACAGCTCGCCGGCGGCCTCCTCGAGCATCGCCCGCGACGCGGCGGGCGGGCGCCCCGAGCGCCGCGGCGGCGACGGCTCGGGCGGGGCCGGGCTGCCGGGCGGCGGGGACGGGGGCACGGCCGCCATCGTAGGACGAGCGTCACACCGGCCGAGGGGCGCCGCACCCGTCGCCGCGACCTATTGTTGGACTCCGTTCAACAACCTGCCGAGCGAAGGTGGACCCGTGCCCGACGCCGCTTCCCGACCCCGTCGCCTGCGCCGCACCGCGCGCGCCGCCGCGCCCGCCGCGGTGCTCGCCCTCGCGCTGGCCGCCTGCTCGGGCGGCGGCGGGGACGCGCAGGACGACGCCACCCCGCGCACGGGCGGCACGCTGGTCTACGCGACGGGCGACGCCGAGCCGACCTGCCTCGACCCGCACGTCGGCGGCAACTACCCGCAGGCGCTGATCAGCACGCAGTACCTCGAGCCGCTCGTCGGCCGGGACGCGGACGGCACGATCCTGCCGTGGCTCGCCACGCAGTGGACGACGTCCGACGACGGCCTGACCTGGGACTTCACCCTCGCGGACGACGTCACCTTCACCGACGACACCCCGTTCGACGCCGAGGCGGTCAAGGCGAACATCGAGCACCTGCAGGACCCCGACACGGGGTCCTCCACCGGCTACCTCGCCGTGCAGAAGGTCGAGCAGGTCGAGGTCGTCGACGCCACCCACGCCCGGTTCCACCTGTCCGCCCCGGACTCGGCGCTGCTCGAGTCGCTCAGCCAGCAGTGGACCGCGATGCAGTCGCCCGCCGGGATCGCCCGCGGCACCGACGCCAACTGCGCCGCGCCGGTCGGCACCGGCCCGTTCGTCGTCGAGTCGTGGACGCCGCAGCAGCAGGTCGAGCTCGTCCGCAACGAGGACTACGTGCCGCACGACCCGCAGGCCGAGCACGAGGGCACCGCGTACCTGGAGCGCATCGTCTGGCGGTTCATCCCCGACGCCGCCACCCGCTACGCCGCGCTGCGCTCCGGCGAGGTCCAGGTGATCGACAACCCGCAGCCCGACACCATCGCGCAGGCCGACGCCGGCGGCGACATCGCGCACCTCGACGCCCCCCGGCCCGGCTCGGTGAACCGGATCGAGCTCAACAGCGCCCAGCCGCCGTTCGACGACGTCCGGGTGCGCGAGGCGTTCGTCCGGGCGGCCGACGTCGACCCGGGCATCGAGACGCTGTTCGCCGGCACCGCCACCCGCTCGTACTCCCCGCTGTCGAGCGTGGAGCCGGTCGCGTACTCCGACCCGGACCTGTTCGGCACCGACACCGACCGCGCCGCCGAGCTGCTGGACGAGGCCGGCTGGACGGAGCGGGACGCCGACGGGTACCGCACCCGGGACGGGGAGCGCCTGACCGTGCGGTTCCCGGTGAGCACCAACCAGTCGGTGGCCGCCGAGCAGTCGCTGTTCGAGCAGATCCAGGCCAACGCGAAGACGGTCGGGTTCGACGTGGTGCTCACGCCGCTCGACCTGTCCGCCTGGTACGGCGCGCTGGGCGCCCACGAGTACGAGGCCGTGTCCGCGCCGTACACGAAGGTCGGGCCGGACGTGCTGCGGATCCTCTACCACTCCGACGGCACCGTCCCCGCGCCCAGCGGCTACTTCGCCAACCACGCGGGCGTCACCGACCCGGAGCTCGACGCGCTGCTCGACGAGGCGTCCGCGACGGCCGACGCGGACCAGCGCGCCGACCTCTACCAGCAGGCGCAGCAGCGCGTGCTCGAGGGGTACTACATCCTGCCGCTGTACGACCAGCAGAACCACTTCCTCACCCGCGGCGTCACGGGGGTGCGGACGCTCGACACCGTGGCGACGCCGACGTTCCTCGACGCGCGCCTGGCGTCCTGACGGCCGTGGCCCCGGGGCGGGCGGCGCGGCCGCCGGCGCGGGCGCGGCGGGTGCTGCTCTGGCTGCTCCGCCGCGCCGGGTCCGTCGTGCTCGTCGCCTGGGTGGTGGCGACTGTGGTGTTCTTCGCGCTGCGCGCTGCCGGCGGCGACCCCACGGAGGCGATCCTCGGCGGTCCCGGGTCGCAGGCCGGCCCCGAGGCGGTCGCCGCGGCGCGCGCCCGGTACGGGCTCGACCAGCCGCTGCTCGTGCAGTACGCGGTGCAGGTGTGGCGGGTGCTGACCCTCGACCTCGGGGAGTCGTACGCCCGGACCGTGCCCGTCGCCGACCTGCTGGCGGAGCAGCTGCCCGGCACGCTGCTGCTCGCGGTCGCGTCGCTCGCGCTGGCGTGGGCGCTCGCGCTCGCGGTGGCGACGGCGGCCGCCCGGGCCTCCGGGCCGGTCGGGCGCGCGTGCGCTGCGGCGCTGCGCGGCGCCGAGGTGGTCGCCGCCGTGCTGCCGCACTTCTGGCTCGGCGCGGTGCTCATCGTGGTGTTCTCCTCGACGCTCGGGTGGCTCCCGGCGACCAGCTCCGGCACCGACCCCGCCGGTCTCGTGCTGCCGACCGTGACGCTCGCCGTGCCGGTGGCCGGGTTCCTCGGGCAGGTCATGCGCGACTCGCTGGACGAGGCCGCCGCGGCGCCGTTCGCGACCTCGGCCCGCGCCCGCGGGGCCTCGCCCGGGCGGGTGCTGTGGCGCCACACGCTGCGTCACGGCGTGCTGCCCGCGGTCGCGCTGTCCGGCTGGGCGTTCGGGTCGCTGCTCAGCGGCGCGGTGGTGGTGGAGACCCTGTTCGGCCGGCCCGGTCTCGGGCGCCTGCTGCTCGACGCGACGATGCAGCGGGACGTCCCCGTGGTGATCGGCGCGGTGGTCGTCGTCGCGGTCGCGTACGTCGTGGTCATGCTGCTGGTGGACGTCGTGGAGCGGCTGCTCGACCCGCGGCTGCGCCCGGCCGCGGAGGTCGCGGGGGCCGGGGCGCCCGCGACCTCCCGGGAGCCGGCGGTGCTCGGGTGAGCGCCGCAGCCCCCGGCCGTCCCCGCGCCGCGCGCCCGACCCGGGGTCCCGCCGCCCGTGGCGTGCGCGCGGCGGTGCGCACGCTGGGCGCCCCCGGCGTCCTCGCGGCGGTCGCCGTGCTGGTCATGGCGGTCGCCGTCGTCCGCCCGGGCCTGCTCGCCCCCGGCGACCCGACCGCCATCGACGCCCGCGCCGCGTTCACGCCCCCCGGCCCGGGGCACTGGCTCGGCACGGACGAGTCCGGGCGCGACGTCTGGACCCGCGTCGTGCACGGCGCCGGCGCCTCGCTCGGCATCGGCGCCGCGGCCACCGCCATCGGCGTGGGTGCCGGGCTCGTGCTCGGCTTCGCCGCCGGTCTGGGCCCGCGGTGGCTCGACGCCGCGATCGGCCGGGTGCTCGAGGTGCTGTTCGCGCTGCCGACGCTGGTGCTCGCGCTGCTGCTCGTCGCGGTGCTGGGCGCAGGCGTCGAGGCGTCGGTGCTCGCGGTCGGCGCCGCGACCGCCCCCGGGTACGCCCGCATGCTCCGGGGCCGCGTGCGCGCCGTGACGGCGAGCGGCTACGTCGAGGCGGCCCGGCTCGAGGGGCACGGGCCGCTGCGGGTGCTGACGCGCCACGTGCTGCCCAACACGCTCTGGCCGCTGGTGTCGGTGGCCACGCTCGGGATCGGGCAGGCCGTGGTGTGGGTGTGCGCGCTGAGCTTCCTGGGTCTCGGCACGCTGCCGCCGTCGCCGGAGTGGGGGGCGATGCTCAACGCCGGGCGGGTCTACATCGGCACGGCGTGGTGGCTGACGGTGTTCCCGGGACTCGCGATCACGGTGACGGCGGCGGCGCTGACGGTGCTGGGCCGGCGCCTCGGGACGGTGGGGGCGTGAGCGCCCCGGAGGTCCCGCGGGGCGCGGGCGCCGTGGTGCTCGACGTCGCCGGGCTGCGGGTGGGCTTCGGCGCGACCGACGTGCTGCACGGCGTCGACCTGCGGGTGGCGGCCGGCGAGTGCGTCGCCGTGGTCGGCGGGTCCGGCGCGGGCAAGTCCGTGCTGGCGCGCACCCTCGTCGGGCTGGCGGGGGAGGGCGGCCCGGCGCGTGTGCGGTCCGACCGCTTCACGCTGCTCGGCCGGGACGCCCCCGCGCCCGGGTCCCGTGCCTGGCGGGCCGTCCGGGGGCGGGACGTGGGCCTGGTGCTCCAGGACGCGCTGGGCTCGCTCGACCCGCTGCGGACGGTCGGGGCCGAGGTCGGGGAGGCCCTCGCGGTGCGCCGCCCCCGTGCCCCGCGGCCGGAGCGGACCCGGCGCGTGCTGGCGGCGCTGGCGGAGGTCGGCCTGCCGCAGCCGGAGGTGCGCGTCCGCCAGCGCCCGCCGGAGCTCTCGGGCGGCATGCGCCAGCGCGCGCTGATCGCGTCGGCCCTGGTCGCCCGGCCGCCGCTGCTGGTCGCGGACGAGCCCACCACCGCGCTCGACGCGACGGTCGCGGCGCGGGTGCTCGACCTGCTGGGGGAGCTGCGGGACCGCGGCACGGCGGTCGTCCTCGTCACGCACGACCTCGGGGCGGTCGCGCGGGTCGCCGACCGCGTCGTCGTGCTGCACGAGGGTCGCGTCGTCGAGTCCGGGCCCGTCGCGCGCGTGCTGGCGGAGCCGCGCGAGCCGTACACCCGGGAGCTGCTCGCCGCGGCACGGCTGGGCGACGGGCCGGGGCCGGTGCCGCCGCCCGGGCCGGTGCTGCTCAGCGGCCGGTCGCTGCGCCGGTCCTTCCCGCTGCCGGGCGGCGGGCGCGTGGACGCGGTGGCGGACGTCGACGTCGAGGTGCGGGCCGGGGAGGCCGTCGGGCTGGTCGGCGAGTCGGGCTCGGGCAAGACGACGCTCGCCCGGCTGCTGCTCGCGGCCGACCGCCCCGACGCCGGGGAGGTCCTGCTCGACGGGCGGCCGTGGTCGGCGCTGCCCGAGCGGGAGCGCCGGCCCCTGCGCCCCGGCGTCCGGCTGGTGCCGCAGGACCCGCTGGGGGCGGTCGACCCGCGGCTCACGGTCCGGGCGGTGCTGCGGGACGCGCTCGCGACGGCCCCGGGCCCGCGCGACGACGACGACCCCGGGTGCGCGCGGCTGCTCGACGCCGTGCGGCTGCCGGGGGACGTGCTCGACCGGCGGCCCCGGACGCTGTCGGGGGGCCAGCGGCAGCGCGTCGCGATCGCCCGTGCGCTGGCCTCGCGCCCGCGGGTGCTGCTGCTGGACGAGCCGGTGTCGGCGCTCGACGTCCAGGTGCAGGCCGCGGTGCTCGACCTGCTCGTCGACCTGCGCCGCGCGTCCGGCGTCGCGATGGTGCTGGTCTCCCACGACCTCGCCGTGGTGCGCCGCGTGTGCGACCGGGTGCTCGTGATGAGCGGGGGCCGGGTCGTCGAGGAGGGCGCCGTCGCGGACGTCTTCGACGCCCCGCGGCACCCGGTGACCCGGGACCTGCTGGCGGCCCGGGCGGTGTGACGCCGCCCGGGCCGGCGCGGGTCAGACCGTGACGACGATCTTCCCGCGGGTGTGCCCGGTCTCCAGCGCGCGGTACGCGTCGGCCGCGTGCTCCAGGTCGAACGTCTCCGCGATCTCGACCGTCACCACGCCGCGGGCCGCCAGGTCCGCGAGGTCGGCGAGGTCGGTCGTGTCCGGCCGCACCCACACGTACTGGCCGCCGAGCTCGTCGCGGGCGCGGGCGTCGGTGATCGACACGACCGTGCCGCCCGGGGCGAGCAGGTCGGGTGCCGTGTCGATCGCCGCGCCGCCGACGTAGTCGAGGATCACGTCGAAGCCCCCGGGCGCGAGCTCGCGGGCGGCGGCGACCAGGCCGTCGCCGTACGCGACCGGCTCCGCGCCGAGTCCGCGCAGGTAGTCGTGGTTGCCGGGCGACGCGGTGCCGACCACGCGGGCGCCGGCGTGCACCGCGAGCTGCACCGCGATCGACCCGACACCGCCGGCGGCGGCGTGCACCAGCACCGTGGACCCGGCGCCGAGCCCGGAGCGCCGGACGGTCTGCAGCGCGGTCAGGCCCGCGAGGGGCAGCGCCGCGGCCTGCTCGAACGACAGGCCGGCGGGCTTCTTCGCCGCCGTGCGCACCGGCACGGAGACGTACTCGGCGAGCGTGCCGTCGGACACGACGTCCTTGCGCGCGTAGGCCAGCACCTCGTCGCCCGCGACCAGCTCCGGGGTGTCCAGCCCGGGCTTCACGACCACGCCCGCCACGTCCCACGCGGGGACGGCGGGCAGGTACGTGTCGATCAGCCCCTGCAGGTACCCCTCGCGGATCTTGTAGTCGACGGGGTTCAGCCCCACGGCGACGACCTTGACCAGGACCGAGTCGGGGCCGACGTGCGGCTCCGGGCGGTCCACCACCCGCAGCACCTCGGCACCACCGAACGTCTCGTACGCGACAGCCTTCATACCCGGTGCGAACGACGGACCCCCGGCGGGCATTCCGCCCCCGGGCGGACCGGGGCCGGGGTCGCGCGGCTCAGGCCGGCCGGAGCCCGCGCCCGACGGGCGTCTCGAACCACACGGTCTTGCCCCCGCCGGGGTGCAGGTCGATGCCCCACCGGCTCGCGAGCTGCGCGACGATCCGCATGCCGTTCCCCCCGGAGCGGTCCGCCCGGCGCGGCCGCACCAGCGGCAGCGTCGGGTCGGGGTCGGTCACCGCGACGCGGACGCAGCCGTCCCGGCACTCGGCGGTCACGGCGATCCGGCGACGCGGGCGGGTGTGCACCACCGCGTTGGTGAGGACCTCGCTGGTCAGCAGCTCGACGGTGCGGGCGGCCTCCGGGGTCGCGTGGGCGAGGGCCGCCTCGCGCACCGCCCAGTGCCGGCCGGTCGCGACCGAGCGGGGGGCGGGATCCAGCAGCAGGTGGTGGACGTCGGTCACCGTGCCCCTCCTCCCGCTGCCGTCCCGGTCCGCCCGGTCGTGCGGGGCGGCGTGGGCTCCAGCGTGCGCCACGGTGCCCGGCCGCGCATCCGGGCCGGGCACCGTCGCGTCAGCCCGCCGTGCCGTCCGGGTCCGCCCGGCGGGTGGCGTCGGGCGCCTCGCCGTCGCGCTCCCCGCCGGACCCGGTCCCGCCGGAGGCCGCGACGACGGCCTCGTCCGGGGGCGGCACCACGCGGACCCGGGCGATGCGCCGGCCGTCGACGGCCGTGACCTCGATGCGGTGGCCGTCCACCTCCACGGCGTCGCCCACCACGCCGAGCCGGCCGAGCCGCGCGACGACGAAGCCGGCGACCGTCTCGTAGGGGCCGTCGGCCAGCAGCACGCCGGTCAGCTCGGTGAACTCCTCGATGGTGATGCCGGCGTCGTACGAGCCGGGGGAGCCGCCCTCGCGGGCCTCGGGGCCGGACGACCCGGGCATGTCGTACTCGTCGCGGATGTCCCCCACGAGCTCCTCGACCAGGTCCTCCAGCGTGACGATGCCGTCGGTGCCGCCGTACTCGTCGACCACCACGGCGATGTGCACGCCCTCGCGGCGCATCCGGGACAGCGACGGCAGCAGCTTGTTGGTCCCCGGCAGCACGACGATCTCCCGCATCACGTCGCGCACCCGCACGTCCGGGCGGGCCGGGGTGTCGAGCAGCTCGCGGATGTGCAGGAACCCGAGCACGTCGTCGAAGTCCTCGCCCGTCACCGGGTAGCGGGACCACGGCTGGTCGCGCACCCGGTCCAGGGCGTCCGTCAGCAGCAGGTCGGCCTCGAGGAACCGCACCTCGCCGCGCGGGCGCATGACCTCGGCCACGGACCGGTCGGTCGCCTCGAACACGTCGCCGAGGATGCGGCGCTCGTCCTCGGGCAGCCCCTGGTGCGCGATGACGAGGTCCCGCAGCTCGGCCTCGGACATCTCCTCGCTGGTGGCGTGCGGGTCGCCGCCGAACAGCCGCACGAGCAGGTTCGTCGACGCCGACAGCAGCCAGATCACGGGCCGCATGAGCGTGGCGAACCGGTCGAGCGGCGGGGCGACGGCCAGCGCGACCTTCGCGGAGCGCTGCAGGGCGATGCGCTTGGGCACCAGCTCCCCGAGCACGAGGGACAGGTACGCGATGACGAGCGTCAGCACGACCAGGGCGACCGACCCCGCGAGCGCCTCGGACAGCCCGAGCGCCTCCAGCGCGGGGGCGAAGGACGGGGCGATGGTCGAGGCCCCGTACGCGGCCGAGAAGAACCCGGCGACGGTGACGCCGATCTGCACGGCGGCGAGGAACCGGTTCGGGTCACGGGCCACGGAGGCCACGCGCGCGCCCCGCGCGCTCTGGCGTTCGAGGCGGTTGATCTGGCTCTCGCGCAGGGAGACCAGGGCGATCTCCGTGCCGGCGAAGACGCCGCCGATCAGGATGAAGAGCAGGACGAGGCCGATGCTGCCCCAGGTCGCGGAGTCCATCAGCGGCGAGCCCCCTCACCGGTCGTGCGCGGGCCGGTGGTGCGCGGGGTGCGGGCTCGCCGCACGGGACTGCAGGGCTGGTCGGGAGGCGACATGCACCCATTCCAGACAGCGCGGGTCCCGCCGTCAACCGGGGACGGCGGTTCGCGGCGTCGTGCACAGGATCGGCACAGCACCCCCGCGAACGCGGGTCCGGAACCGCCTGTCGGCGCTGGTCAGGCTGCCTAGGCTGGCGGTGCCCCACGGCGGGGCGGCGACGGAGGGACGAGCGTGGGACCGGTGCGGCGCAGGGGAGCGGTGGCAGGGGCGACGGGACGGGCGGACGTCCGGACGGGGCGCGGCGAGGTTCCGGGGCGGCGCACGTCCGGCGCGCGCCGCCGGTCGCGCACCGGCGCCGTCGTGGCCGTGGCGGGCCTGGTGGTGACGCTCGGGGCGTGCTCCGGCGGGTCGGACGACGGCCAGGACACCGCCGACGCCCTCGCCGCCGCGATCGCCTCCGGTGACTTCGCGGACGTGCCGCTGGACGGCGCGACCGCCGCGGAGGCCGGCGAGCAGCGCGTGAGCGCGTACGAGGGGCTCGACCCGTGGGTGCCGGCCGTCACCGCGGGCGACGTCCAGCCGGCGGCCGACGACGAGGACGCGGCGACGGTCGAGCTCGCGTTCACCTGGGACGTCGACAGCAGCGACGACGACTGGACGTACTCGACGCACGCGTCCCTGGTCCGCGTCGACGACGAGTGGCGCGCCCGGTGGAGCACGATGACGCTCGCGCCGGACCTCACCACGGCCGAGGTGCTGGCGGTGCACCGGGAGCAGGCGGAGCGGGCCGACGTGCTGGGTGCCGGCGACGCGGTGCTCGTGGAGGCCCGCCCGGTGTACCGGATCGGCATCGACAAGACGCGGGTGACCGCGCAGGAGTCCGACGGCGCGGCGCGCGGGCTGGCGGCGGCCCTGGGCATGGACGCGGAGGCGTACGCCGCGCAGGTGGCCGCCGCCGGGGAGAAGGCCTACGTCGAGGCCATCGTGGTCCGGGCGGACGACCCGGCGTACGACGTCGCGGCGCTCTCCGGGTTGCCCGGCGTCAACGCGATCAGCACGACCCTGCCGCTCGCCCCGACCCGCGCGTTCGCCCGGCCGGTGCTCGGCACCGTCGGCGACGCGACCGCCGAGGTCGTCGAGGAGTCCGACGGCGCGGTGCGGCCCGGCGACCTCGCCGGGCTGAGCGGGCTGCAGAAGCAGTTCGACGCGCAGCTGCGGGGCCTGCCCGGTCTCACCGTCGTCGCGACGTCGGGCGGCGCGCAGGAGCGGCAGCTGTTCCACGTGGAACCGCAGCCGGGGGAGCCCCTGCGCCTGACGCTGGACCCGGCCGTGCAGCAGGCGGCGGAGGACGTGGTGGCCCGCGTCACCGACAGCGCGGCCGCGGTGGTCGCGATCCGGCCCTCGACCGGCGAGCTGCTCGCGGCCGCGAGCGGGCCGGGCGGCGACGGGACCTCGACCGCGACGCTCGGCCTCTACGCGCCGGGGTCCACGTTCAAGGTGGTCAGCTCGCTGGCGCTGCTCCGGGCGGGGCTCACGCCCGACAGCACGGTGACGTGCCCGCCGACGGCGTCCGTGGACGGCCGCGAGTTCCAGAACTACCCGGGCTACCCGGCGGACGCCCTGGGGGACATCCCGCTGCGCACCGCCGTCGCCGAGTCCTGCAACACCGCGTTCCTGACCGCCGCCGACCTGGCCCCCCAGCAGGCGCTCGCCGACGCGGCGTCCTCCCTCGGGCTGGTCGACGACGCCGACCTGGGGTTCGCGGCGGCGCTCGGCTCCGTCCCCGCGGACGACACCGGCGGCACCGACCACGCGGCGTCGATGATCGGGCAGGCCCGGGTGCAGGCGACCCCGCTGGGCATGGCGACGGTGGCCGCGTCGGTGGTGGCCGGGCACCGCGTGACGCCCTGGCTGGTGCGCGAGGACGGCACGCCGGCGCCGGCCGCGGAGCCCGACCAGCCGCTGACCTCCGGCGAGGCGGACGCGCTGCGCGCCATGATGCGCGCGGTCGTCGCGGAGGGTGGCGGCGACTTCCTCCAGGACGTCCCCGGTGCCGAGGTCATCGCGAAGTCGGGCACCGCGCAGTACGGCGCCGCCGACGCGCTGCAGAACCACGCCTGGATGATCGCCGGGTACGGCGACCTGGCCGTGGCGGTGTTCGTGGAGACGGGCGACTTCGGGTCCACGACCTCCGGTCCGCTGCTGGAGGACTTCCTGCGCGCGGTGCCGCAGGGCTGAGGGCGTCCCGCGACGCGTCCGGGCCGGCGGGGCGGCGCTCCCGGGATCCCCCGTCCGGCCCGGGTGGAATGCCCGTTTTGACCCGAGTGGGTGAAATGTGAGACTTCACCCCGGGATTCACCCGCGGGGCCTTCCCCCGTGCGGGCGGGCGTCCTACAGTCGATGACGTCAGCGACAAGGGCAAACCCTCCGCGAGGAGGGGACGCAAAGCCACGGGACCCCCGCAGGTCAGCCGGGCTGCCGAACGAAGGACTTCGCCATGGACCAGCGCGGCTTCTACGAGCCGGCCGAGCGCGACCGCAGCGGCGCCGACCTCCTCGCGGACGGGGCGCGCACCGCGTCCCGCCTCTCCGCCTGGACCCGTCTCGCCGCGACGCTCGCCGCCGCCGGGGACCGGGTTCCCGCCCAGCGGGAGTGCACCTCCGCCTCCTGAGCGGGGCTACAGCTCGCCGACCCGCTGCAGGTAGCGCATCGACGCCCAGCCGACGGGGATGCGCAGCCAGTAGGTCAGCACCCGGAACAGCACGGCCACGGACGTGGCCACGCCGGGGTTGACCCCGACGACCGTCAGCGAGGCGGCCAGCGCGATCTCGGTGGTGCCGATGCCGCCCGGCGTGGGCGCGACCGACCCGGCCGTGTTGCCGGCGAGGAACACGATGGCGGCCTGCACCAGCGAGAGCTCCTGGCCGAACGCGCGCAGGCAGACCTCGAACGCCAGGACGTAGCCGAACGTCGTCAGCACGTTGCCGGCCAGCCCGAGCGCGAGCCGGGACGGCTGCCCGACCACCTCGATGAGCCGGGGCCACGTCTGCTGGAGCGTCGGCAGCGTCTTGGCGGCGACCCACTGCCGGACCCGGGGCACCAGCAGCGCGCTCGCCACGAGGGCCGCGAGCACGCCGATCGCGATGATGACCGTCGGCGACACGGTGAACCGCTCGAGCTGGTTCGTGCCCGACGCGACCGACAGGCCGAGCAGCAGCAGCATCGTCACGAGGAACTGCGCGACCTGCACCAGCGCGACCGTCGCGGTCGCGAGCGACGCCGACGTGCCCCGCCGGGTCAGCAGCCGCAGGTTCAGCGCGGCGGGACCGATGCCCGCCGGCGCCGCCAGCGCGACGAACGTGGCCGCCGACTGCGCCACCGACGCGCGCCACAGCGACAGCTTGACGGGGGAGAACGCCACGAGGCTCAGCGCCGCCCCGAACAGCGTCGTCATGCCGAGCGCGAACGCCAGCACGCTGAGCCGCCAGTCGGTGGTGCGCAGCGCGTCGAGGATCGTCTGCAGGTTGATCGACGTCAGGACGATGATGACGGCGGCCGTGGTCAGCAGGATGGTCAGCACGGTGCGCGCGCCGAACCGGATGAGCTGGACGGGCTCGACGTCGGCCTCGGGCAGGCGCGCCACCAGCGCCGACCGCAGCTCGGCCAGCACCTCCTTGTGGGCCCGCAGCTCCTCGCGCGTGCGGCGGGGGAGCGTGACGGTCTGCAGCAGCGGGCCGATCACGGCGATGTCGGCCTCGGGCAGCACCGCCACCGCCGACTCCAGCGCGCGCGCCGGGCCCACGCGCAGCGCCAGGAGCGCGACCATCTGCGTGCGGTCGAGGCGCTGCGCGAGCTCGGACGACGCGACGTCGCCCAGCTCCCAGCCCACCAGCCACACCCGGGGCTCCTCGCCGCGGTCGTCGACGAGCACCACGTCGCTGGTCAGGGCGCGGTGCGCGAGACCGGCCTCGTGGGCCGTGCCGAGCTGCGCCCAGATCTCCTCCAGCACGTCGTCCGTGATGCGCTCGGGGTCGAGGTCCGCGAGCGGCGTCGCCGCGGCCACCCGGTCCTGCACCAGGATCATCGACGACTCGGCCTCGGCGACCCCCCGGAGCCGGGGCGTCCGCACGCCGGCCGCGGTCGCGCTGTAGGACAGCAGCGCCGCTCGCTCCGCCGCCTGCCGCAGCGAGACCACGGAGCGCCCGTCGATGCCGCGCAGCCGCAGCGAGCGCCACAGCCGGCTGAGGAAGCCCACGACCTGCCGGTCGCCGTCCAGCACCACGACGTCGAGCAGGCGCCCGTCCGTGGTCGTCATCTCGTACACCCGGTGGTCGGCGTTCCGCACCAGCGCGCGCGCCGCCGGCGTCCCGGGCAGCGGCCCGTCGCCCGCGGGCGCACCGTCCTCGGCCGGGACCCGGACGAGCTGCCGCGGCTGCCAGCCCGCGCGGCGGACGCCCGCCACCAGGCTCGCGCCGTACGCGCGCTCGGACCGGGCGCCGGACACGTACCGCACCGCGAGGCCGCTCGCCCGGCCGATGAGCAGGGCCACCGCGACGCCCGGCAGCGACACGCCCGCCGTGATCACCATGATCCCGACGGCGACCCACACGAGGTTCCACGACCACGCGACCGTGCGGCGCCGGGTCCGGGGGCCGGTCGCCGTCAGCAGCCCCGCGATCAGCGCGATGTAGCCGGGCACGGTGAGCGTCAGCTCGCCCCGCAGCCGGACCGACAGCCCGTTGACCAGCTGGTCGGAGCCGAGGTTCTCGATCAGCCACGCGCTCGCCGAGGTCACCAGCACGGCGAGGATCGCCGCGACGGACGCCTCGATCATCTGCCGGCCCAGCCGGCGCAGCGCGAGCTCCGCCAGCACCGCGACCGGGACGACGAACGTCACGACGGTCTCCAGCAGCGCGACCGGGACGATGAGGATCTGCCGCAGCAGGGCGGAGAACCCCTGCACGTCCTCGGCGACGCCGGAGGTCGTGTTGTGCGCGTACGTCGCGAGCACCATGACCGCGACCGCGCCGAGCACGCTGGCGACGACGCCCAGCAGGTCGCCGGGGTGGTGGACGCGCACCTCGGGGCTGTCGACGACGAGGGGCCGCTCGAGCCCCCGGCCCGGGGTCACCGGCCCGGCTGCGGGCGCGGGCCCGCCGGCGGGTCCGTCGGGTCGACCGGGCGCCGCCGGCGCGCTGGTCGAGGCGTCGGACATGCTCTGGAGTGTAGGCAGCGGCCACCCGCCGCACCGGCCCGTCCGGGCCCCTGGGGTGCGATTCCGTCCTCGAGGATGAGTGCCGCGACCCCGTGTCTCCGTCGCGGGGATGACCCCCGGGGGCTAGCGTGACCGGCAGGCGCCCGACGACGGCCGGCGCGCCGGGGACGCGAGCTCGGGAGGCGCACGTGGCGGACGACGTGGAGGGCCGGCTCGCGGCGGTGCTGCGGTCCGTGTGGTGGCTGCCCGTGCTGCGCGGCGTGCTGCTGGTGGTGCTCGGCCTGCTGCTGCTGGTCGAGCCGCTCGGCACGCTCGTCGCGCTGATCTGGGTGTTCGGCGTGTTCGCCGTCGTGGACGGCGCGGTGGTCCTGCTCCAGGCCCTGCTCGCGCGCGGGCGGCCCGGGTTCGGGTGGCTCGTCGCCGAGGGGCTCGTCGGCATCGGGTTCGGCGCGCTCATCATGCTGTGGCCCGGTGCGACGGCGCTCGTGCTGTTCTACCTGCTGGCGCTCTGGCTGATCGTGCTCGGCGTCACCGCCGTCGTCGTCGCGGTCACGCAGTTCCGGGCGCGGGACCTGGCGTGGGCCGGGACGCTGGTGTTCGGTCTCATCGCGTTCCTGTTCGGGCTGCTGCTCGCGATCCGCCCGCAGGGCACCGTCGACGTGATCGTCACCGTGTACGGGCTGTTCGCGTTCGTCGCCGGCGTGGTGATGGTCGTCGCCGGCCTGGCCACACGGTCGTTCGGGCGGCAGCTCGCCGCCGCGGGGCGGGGCGGTCCGGGCGCCGCGGGACCCACGACGCCCGCCTGAGGGCGGCGCGGGCGGCGAGAGCGGCGCGTCAGCGGATCCCGAGCGCCTCGCGCCACTCCGCGGGCACCAGCGCGTACCCGACGAACGCCACCACGTCGAGCACCGTGTGCGCGACCACCAGCGGGAACGTCCGCCGTCGCCGCCGGTAGTACTCCGCGAACACCAGGCCCATCACGACGTTGCCGATGAACGGCCCGATGCCCTGGTACAGGTGGTACGAGCCCCGCAGCAGGGCGCTCGTGACGAGGATCGCCGGAGTCCGCCACCGCAGCTCCCGCAGCCGCTCCATGAGGTAGCCGACCACGACGACCTCCTCCAGCAGCGCGTTCTGCAGCGCCGCCAGGACCAGCACCGGGACCGTCCACCACGCCGCGTTCAGCGCCTCGGCCTGCACCTCGACGGTGATCCCCAGCGCCCGCCCCGCGACGTACAGCCCCAGGCCGGGCAGCCCGATCAGCGCCGCGAGGCCGACCCCGACGGCGACGTCCCGCCCCGGCCGCGCCCGGTCGAGCCCGATCCGCCGCACCGCGCTGCGACCGTTCGCCGAGAGCAGGTACAGCGCCAGCGCGACGGGGACCAGCGCGAACCCGATCGACAGCAGCTGGTAGACGAGGTCGAGGTACGGCCGCTCCGAGCGGCTCGCGTTGAGCGTCGCCTGCTGCTGCGCCAGCGGCGTGTCGGCCGTCAGCCGCGCCACGATGTTCACGAGCGCGTACACGCCCGACTTGCCGAGCGACAGGCCCAGGACGATCCACACCTCCGCCGTGAGCCGGCGTCGCCACGCGCGGTCGGACACCGGAGGGGTGCCGGGTACGGCGACGGCGGGCTCGGCGGGCTCGGCCGGTGCGGGCAGCCGGGGCGACGGGTCGGAGGTCACCCGGGCAGGGTAGGGGGCGCGGCTGGACGTCCGCTGGGGGGACGCTGGGGGGTGTGACTGCCAGGGGCGTCGACCGCCCTGCCGGCTCCCGACCGCCTCCGGGTGGGGCGAGCACGCTGAGTGCGGTCGCACGGGGAGCTGACGTCGCCGGCTACGTGTCCTGCGCCTCCAGCGCGGCGTCGCACTCGTCTCCGGGCGGGATCTGGATCAGGTGCCCGTCGGAGGTGCTGACGACACCGCGCCCTTCGCTCCCGGTTCGTGGTCGCGGCGGGACCCCGTCGTGGTGGTGCCGGTTGTGCCGGCGCCTCCGACGTCCGTAGGTTCGTCCCCCGTGACACCCGTGATCGAGGTCGACCACGTCACGCGCCGCTACGGCCCCGTGACCGCGCTGGACGACGTGTCCCTGACGGTCGGCGAGGGGGAGCTCGTCGGGCTGCTCGGCCCGAACGGCGCGGGCAAGTCGACGCTGCTGTCGCTGCTGGGCGGGCTGCGCCGGCCGGACTCCGGCACGGTGCGGCTGCTCGGCGGCGACCCGCGGGACCCCGCGTCGCGCACCGGCCTGGGGACCACGCCGCAGGAGACGGGCCTGCCGTCGACGCTGCGTGTGGGTGAGGTCGTGGACCTGGTGGCCGGGCACTACCCGGACCCGATGCCGCGCGACGAGGTGCTGGAGCGGTTCGATCTGACAGGCCTCGCCCGACGGCAGACCGGCGGCCTCTCGGGCGGGCAGCGGCGGAGGCTCGCGGTCGCGCTCTCGCTCGTGGGGCGGCCGCGGGTCGTGCTGCTGGACGAACCGACGACCGGCCTGGACGTCGAGGCGCGGCACGTGCTGTGGCAGGCGCTGCGCGACTACCAGGCGGGCGGCGCCACGGTGGTCGTGACCAGCCACTACCTCGAGGAGATCGAGGCACTCGCGCGCCGGGTGGTCGTCATCGGGTCCGGGCGGGTGCTGGTGGACGACACGCTGCCGGCGGTGCTGGCGATGGCGGCGGCGCGCCGGGTGCTCATCGAGCTGCCGCCCGCCGACGAGGCGCGGGTCGCCGCGCTGCCGGGGGTGCTGGACGTCCGGCGCGAGGGCCGGCGGACCGTGCTGCTCGCGTCCGACGCGGACGCCGTCGTGCGGGACCTCGTGCGCGCCGAGGTGGCGTTCCGCGACCTCGAGGTGCGCGGCGCGTCCCTGGAGGAGGCGTTCCTCGCGCTCACCGCCGACGGGCCGGACGGCGCTCGGACGACCCCGGAGGAGGCGCGATGACCCCGCCCGTCGCCGCGACCCGCCCGTGGCTCCGGCTCGCCTGGCTGCACACCCGGTTCCAGGTGCTGGAGACCGTGCGCGTCCCGATCGCCCTGATCGGCAACATGCTGTTCCCGGGGCTGGCGCTGCTGTTCTTCGTGGTGCCGCAGCGGGCGGTCGCGGACGACCCGCTCGCGTCGGTCGGCGCGGTGGCCCAGCTCGGGACGTTCGCGGTGATGTCCGCGTGCCTGTTCACGCTCGGGGCAGGCGTGGCCGAGGACCGGCAGCTCGCGTTCGACCCGTACGTGCGGACCCTGCCGGCCGGCGCCGGACCGCGGCTCGCGGGCCGGATCGCGAACGCCGTCCTGTTCTGCCTGCTGGCGCAGGTGCCGGTGGTGCTCATCGCGGTGCTGCTGACGTCGGCGTCGACCTCGCCCGGCCGCGCGCTCGGCGGGCTCGCCATGGTGCCGGTCGTCGCGGTGCCGTTCACGCTGCTCGGGCTGGCGATCGGGTACGCGCTGTCGTCGAAGGCGGCGATCGCCGTGGTGCAGGCGGTGCTGTTCCCGCTCGCGTTCGCGGGCGGCCTCTTCATGCCGCCGGAGATCTTCCCGCGGTGGCTCGACCTGATCTCGCAGGGCCTGCCCTCGAGGGCCGCGCGCGACCTGGTGGTGCAGGTGACCACCGGCGCGGAAGGCTCGCCGGCGGCACTGCCGGTGCTCCTGTCGTGGACCGCGGTGTTCGCCGTGCTCGCGGTGGGCGCCTATCGCCGCGACGAGGGTCGCCGGTTCCGCTGACCGACGCCGCGACCCCTTCCGGATCGACTCGAGGCGACGGCGTCGCCCGCGCAGCCCGGCGTCACGAGCACGGGCGCCGAGCAGATCCCCACCGGACTCTCCGACCGTGGGCTCAGGTCCGGGGGTCGAGCGAGGCCCGCGCGGTCATGACAGGTGAGCACGTGGCGGCTCGCCCCCCGGGGTCGCTCGGGCTCAGCGGAGCCGGGCTGGTACCGGCACGTCCGCGAACGCGTGACCGGGGTTGCGCAGGAGGCCGAGCCGGTCGGCCGGCCACAGCCGCACGAACGCGGAGCCGACCACGCGATCGACGGGAACGAAGCCGCTGCCGTCGCGATCGAGGTCGAGCGACCGCGAGTCGTGCGAGTGCTGGCGGTTGTCGCCCATGACCCACAGCGAGCCCTCGGGGACGGTCACGTCGAAGGCGATCTCGCTGGGGCTCGCACCGGGGGCGAGGTAGGCGGACTCGTCGACCGCGACGCCGTTGACGGTGACCGGCGAGCCGTCGCCCGCGGACGCCACGCGGTCGCCGGGCAGGCCGATGACGCGCTTGATGAGGTGGTCCTCGGACTGCTGCGGCATGAGGCCGATGACGATGAGCACGTCCTGCAGGGCG
>JACXUT010000244.1 GCA_014763765.1 Micrococcales bacterium | reverse complement strand
CCCGCGCACCCGTACACCCGGCGGCTGCTGCTGGCGTCGCCCGTGCCCGACCCCGACCGGCAGGCCGAGCGCCGCGCGGCCCGGCACGAGCAGGCCGCCGCCGTCAGCGGGCGGCGACGGCCTGCTCGTGCCGGGCCGCGCGGCGCTCGGCCTGCCGGTCGGGGTCGGGCACGGGCGACGCCAGCAGCAGCCGCCGGGTGTACGGGTGCGCGGGCTCGGTGGTGACCGCGAGCGCCGGCCCGGTCTCGACGATCTCGCCCTGGTACATGACCGCGACGCGGTGGCTGACGTGCCGCACCACGTCGAGGTCGTGCGACACGAACAGGTACGAGACCTGCGTGTCCGCCTGGATCTCCAGCAGCAGGTCCAGCACGCGCGCCTGCGTCGACAGGTCGAGCGCGCTGACGGGCTCGTCGCACACGATCAGCCGGGGCCGCAGCGCCAGGGCCCGCGCGATGGCGATGCGCTGGCGCTGGCCGCCGGAGAACTCGCGCGGCAGGCGCCCCATCGCGTCCTGCGGCAGGTGCACGCGGTCCAGGAGCTCGCGCACCCGCTGCCGGGCCTCGGAGCCGCCGACGCGCTGCACCTGCAGCGGCTCGGCGAGGATCTGGCCGATCGTCAGCGACGGGTTCAGCGAGGTGTACGGGTCCTGGAACACGACCTGGAGGTCCCGGCTGAGCGCCTTGCGGTCCTGGCGGGTGGCGTGCGTGATGTCCTGGCCCTGGAACTCGATGCGGCCCGCGGTCACGGGCGCGAGCCCGAGCACGGCCCGGCCGAGCGTGGTCTTGCCGGACCCGGACTCGCCGACCAGGCCGAGCGTCTCCCCCTCGCCGATCTCGATCGAGACGCCGTGCAGCGCCCGGAAGGGCCGGCTGCGCCAGCGGCGGCGCCCGTACTCGACGACGACGTCGGTCGCGGTGAGCAGCGGGCCGGTCACCGGGTCACCGCCGCGTCTCCGGTCGCCAGCAGCGGCGTCATGGGTTCCTTCCCTTCGAGCGTGGCGGACAGCAGCATCCGCGTGTAGGGGTGCGCGGGGGCCCGCAGGATGTCGCGCACGGGGCCCTCCTCGACGATCCGCCCGGACTGCATGACCGCGACCCGGTCGCACAGGTCGGCCACCACGCCGAAGTTGTGGGTGACGAGCACGATGCCCACGCCCAGGCGCTGCTGGAGGTCCCGCAGCAGGTCCAGCACCTCGGCCTGCACGGTCACGTCCAGGGCGGTCGTGGGCTCGTCCGCGATGATGAGGTCCGGCTCGCAGGAGATGGCCCCCGCGATCAGCACCCGCTGCGCCATGCCGCCCGAGATCTCGTGCGGGTAGGCCGCGAACGTGCGCTCCGGGTCCGCGATGCCGACGCTCGCGAGCAGGTCCAGGGCGCGCGCCCGGGCCTCCTGCCGCGAGAGGCCGAGCACCTTCACCAGCGGCCGCGTGAGCTGGGCGCCGACCGTGAACGCCGGGTCCAGGTTGCTCATGGGCTCCTGCGGGATGTACGAGATCCGCCGGCCCCGCAGCGGGCGGACCCGCCCCTGGTCGACCTGCCGCGCGCCGGCCGGCACGAGCGCCGTCCCGTCGAACAGGATCGAGCCACCGGTGATGACGGCGTTGCCGGGCAGCAGGCCGAGGACGGCGAACGCGGTCTGCGTCTTGCCGGATCCGGACTCCCCGACGATCCCGAGCACCTCGTTGCGGTCCACGTGCAGGGTGACGCCGTCGACGACGAGCTTCACCGAGCCGTCCGCCTGCGGGTACCCGAGCCGCAGGTCCCGCACGGACAGCAGGTGGGCGTCGTCACCGGCGACCGGCTCCGCGGCACCCGCCGCCACGGCGGCCGCGGCCTCGAGGGTCCGCCGGTCGCGGCGCCGCACGGTGACCTTCTCGAGGTCCTCGAGGGAGTCGCGCACCGCGTTGCCGAGCAGCACGAACGTCGCGATGGTCACGGCGATGGCCAACGACGGCCACAGCAGGTTGAGCGGCTGGCGGTAGATGGACCGGAAACCGTCGTTGACCATGACGCCCCAGGTCGGCGTGTTCGGGTCGCCGAGGCCCAGGAACTCCAGGGACGACTGGATCGCGATGGCCACGCCCGCGACGCCCGCCGTCTGGATGATGATCGGCGCCCGCACCACCGACAGGATGTGGCGGCCGACGATCCGGGCGTCCGACAGCCCCGCGACCCGGGCGGCGTCGACGTACAGCTCGCCGCGCACCGCCTGCACCGTCGTGCGGGTCAGCCGGAAGTACCCGGGGCTGAGCAGCACGCCGAACACGATCATCGTGATCCACGTCGACGGCCCGACGGCGCTGCGCACCGCGAGCAGGACGATCATCGCCGGCAGGGCGAGCAGGATGTTCGCGACCCAGCTCGACGCCGAGTCGAAGAGCTTCCCGTAGTACCCGGCCAGCAGGCCGGCGGGCACGCCGATGACCACCGCGACACCTGCCGCGAGCGCGGCGGACAGCAGCGTCAGGCGGGTGCCGTGCACGAGGCGCGCGAAGATGTCGCGGCCCGCGCTGTCCGTGCCGAGCAGGTGCTCCCCGCCGGGGGGCAGCAGCACGCTGCCGAGGTCCGAGCGGCCGGGGTCCTGGCCCGCGATGAGCGGGGCGAACAGCGCCACGAGCACGAGCAGCGCGAGCACCACCAGGCTGGCGAGCCCCATCGGGTTCTTCAGCAGCCGGCCGGTGGCCGACGAGCGGGTGGGGGCCGCGAGGGCCTGGGGCTGGGCGGTCACCTCGGTCACGACACACGCACCTTGGGGTTGAGCCATCCGTTGAGGATGTCCACGAGCAGGTTCACCACGATGACGATGAGCACCGTGTAGACGACGACCCCCATCACCACGGGCAGGTCGGCGCGCGCCGTCGCGTTGACGGCGAGCGAGCCCATGCCGGGGATGGCGAACAGGGACTCGATGATGACGACGCCGCCGAGCAGGGAGATGAACTGCAGCGACAGCACCGTCAGGCCCGCGGGCGCGGCCGAGCGGAGCACGTGCCGGAACAGCACCTCCCGCTCGCTGATCCCCCGCGAGCGCAGCGTGCGCACGTAGTCGAGCTCGAGCTGCTTGATGAACGCGCTGCGGATCTGCTGGGCGGTGCCGCCGACGCCGTTCACCACGAGCGCGAGCACCGGCAGCGTCAGCGACGTGATCCACACGCCGAGCCGTGCGCCGGGCGAGATCGCGGAGATCGCCGGGAACCAGCCCGCGTTGATGGCGAGGGTCAGCACCAGGACGATGCCGATGATGAAGCCGGGGACCGCGTTGCCGACGACGGCGGCGACCTGCACGACCCGGTCCACCCAGCCGCGGCGGACCGCGGCGACCATCCCGAGCACGGTCGCGACGAGCGCGATCAGCAGGATCGACGTGATGACCATCGCGAACGTCACGGGCAGCCGGCCGAGGATCGAGCCGACGACCGGCTCGTTGGTGAACCAGGACCGGCCGAAGTCGCCCTGCGCGGCGTGGGCGAACCAGTCGCCCAGGCGGGTCAGCAGCGGCTGGTCGAGGCCGAGCGCGACCTCCTTGGCGGCGACGGCCTCGTCGGTGGCCTGGTCGCCCAGGATGTTGCGGGCGATGCTGCCGGAGGACGAGTAGAGCAGGACGAAGGTCAGCACGGTGACGCACAGCAGCACGGCGATGCCGGCGCCGAGGCGTCGCAGGACCAGGGAGATCATGGCGGGCTCCGGGTGCGGGTGCGGGGCCGGGGTGCGCCGCGGGACGGCGCACCCCGGCGTGGCTCAGGAGGCGGGCGTGTAGTTGTAGATCGACGGCACGGCCATCTGGATCTGCGCCTCGACCTGCACCTTGTCCGCGTCGTAGAAGTACAGCTGGCTCGGGCGGTACCACGGCACGAACCACGCGTTCTCGGTGATGTACCGGTTGAGGTCCTGCGCGGCGGAGTCCGCGTCGTCACCGCCCGCGTTGATCGCCTCGGCCGCCGCGTCGATCTCCGGCGTCGTGGTGGCGAACGGGTTGTACGCCGCGCCGGTCGCGAGCAGCTGCGTGTACGCCACCGACGTCGGGCCCTGGAACAGGTTGAACACCGCCATCGGGTACTTGCCGGCCCGCAGCACGTCCAGGTACTCCTGCTGCGTCACCGCGGTGGTCTCCACCGTGATGCCCACGTCGCCGAGCTGCTGCACGACGAACGCCGTGAGGGTCTCGAAGTTCGGGGCGAGCAGCGGCATCGTGATGGTCAGGCCGTCCGCGTAGCCGGCCTCGGCGAGCAGCTCGCGGGCCTTGTCCGGGTCGTACGCGTAGTAGTCGTCGAGCTCGGGCAGGTACGCGGAGCTGTCCGGGCCGAACACCTGGCTCGTCACCTCGCCGAACCCGCCGGCGACCTGGTCGAGCAGCGCCTGCCGGTCGAACGCGTAGTTGATCGCCTGGCGGACGCGCACGTCCGCCAGCGCGGGGTTCAGCACGCCCTCACGGTCGAAGAGCATCATCCCGGACCAGTCGGTGGGGTACTCGAGCAGCGTGTAGCCCGACTGCTCCCCCTGGTCGTACGTGGTGGCGTCCAGCAGCACCGCGTCCACCTCGCCGGCCGAGACGGCGTTCGCCCGGGCCGCCGAGTCGACGAGCACGCGCAGGGTGATCTGGTCCCACTTCTGCAGGTCGGCGCCCCAGTAGCCGTCGCGGGCGGTCATGACGTACTGCGAGCCGGGGATCGACTGGCCGCCGTCCATGACGTAGGGGCCCGTGCCGACCGGCAGCGTGTCCATGTCGTCGGTCCCGAGCGCCTCGGGGCTGCCCATGAGGCCGAGCGCCTGGCTGAGGAAGTACTCGAAGGAGGCGTCCGGGCGGGACAGCGTGAACTCGACGGTGTCCTCGTCGACCGCCACGACCTCCTCGAGGGAGGCCGCCTGGTTGGCCTGCGGGCCGTTGTCCTCCTGGAAGTGCGTGATGTTCGCGACCACCGCGTCGGCGTCGAACGCCGCGCCGTCGGAGAACGTCACGTCCGTGCGCAGGTCCATGGTGAGCACCGTGCGCGCGTCGTCGGTCCACTCCCACTGCGTGGCGAGCATCGGGGAGAGCGTGCCGTCGGGCTCGCGCAGGATCAGCGAGTCGTAGACCGCCTGGTAGGGCTGCAGCGCGTGGCCGACGTGGGCCTGCGCCGGGTCCCAGGAGGTCGGCTCCCCGAGGATCCCCAGGGTGAGCGTCGCCCCGCCGGCGGAGTCCCCGCCGGTGGAGCCGTTGTCGTCCGATCCGGCGCTGCAGGCGGCCAGCGCCAGCGCCGCGGTGGCGGCGAGCGCGGCTGCCGCCGTGGTACGAGACTTCATCGTCTGGTTCCTCTGTCTCGGCTGCGGCGGCGGTCGTTGCCGCGCAGCGACGGGTTCACGTGCCCGGCACCGCTGCCCGTCGGCGTCCTGGCAGGCCCACCTTCACAGCGCCGACGGGGGCGGTGCAATCGGTTGCCATCAGTTGCCCCTCGCGCCCCGGGCGGGACGCAGCGTCGCCCCCAGGTCGACGAGCACGGTCGCGAAGCCGGCCGACCGCACGGCGTCGTAGACCTCGCGGCGCAGGGGCTCGGCGGCCAGCGCGACCACGTCGTCCCCGGGGACG
>JACXUT010000243.1 GCA_014763765.1 Micrococcales bacterium | reverse complement strand
CCGCCCCGGAGGCCGCTCGTGTCTGACTGGCTGCACGCCCACCTGACCGCGCACGCCGACGTCGCCCACGCGATGTCCGGCCTCGCGGAGCAGATCCGCGCGACGGGCGAGCTGGTGCGCGACACGTTCGCCGCCGGCGGCACCCTGTACACGTTCGGCAACGGCGGCAGCGCCGCGGACGCCCAGCACCTCACCGGGGAGCTGGTCGGCCACTACAAGCGCGACCGCCGTCCGCTGCCCGCGGTGACGCTGAGCACGGACCCGACGTCCATGACCTGCATCGCGAACGACTACGCCTACGACGACGTGTTCGCCCGCCAGGTGCAGGCACTCGCGCGGCCGGGGGACCTGGTGGTGGCGTTCACGACCAGCGGCCGGTCCCCGAACGTCGTCGGCGGGCTGGCGGCGGCGCGGGCGAACGGCGCGACCACCCTGCTGCTGGCCGGCGGCGACGGCGGTCCGGCGCGGGAACATGCCGACCACCTGCTGCTCGTCCCGTCGGCCACCACCCCGCGCATCCAGGAGATGCACACCTTGGTGCTGCACGTCATCAGCGAGATGGTGGACGCCTGGGCCGCCGACGAGGCGCCCACCGCCTGACCGCGTCCCCCGAGACGAGAGGAACCGCGCCGTGGACGAAGGCGTCCTGCTGCGACCCGCGGGGACCCGGTGGCCGGGCGGCGACGCGCCCGTCGTGGGCACCGTCCCGCACGTCGTCGAGGTCGTCGCCCCGGACGGCACCGTCACCCCGGTGCCGCCGACGTCGTCCCCCGGCCCGGGGGCGGTCGCCGGCGAGGCGGCGGGGTTCCGCGCCACGGCGTGGTGGTCGCCGCCGAGCGCCACCGGTCGCGTGGACGTGCGGCTCGACGTCGAGCACCGCGGCGAGGCCGAGCAGGACGCGTGCCTGCGCGTCCGCGTGCTGCTGCCCGCCGCCCCGCACCCGCCGTGGTGGCTGGTGCCGGGCGCGTTCTACGGCGAGAACCGGCCGGTCGGCTGCGAGCGGGCGTTCCCGCGGTTCGAAGTCGGCGCCGACGACCCGGCCGGCATGGTGAGCGACCACTGGGAGCTGCGGGCGGACCGCGCCGCGACCCCGGCGGTGCTCGCGTGGGCCGGCCCGGGGGGCGTCGCGCTGCTCGCGCCCGAGACGACGCCGCTCGGCATGACGGGGCTCGGGCTCGCGCACGACGCGGCGACGGGCGTCGGCAGCATCCACCTCACGTTCCCGTTCCGGGAGGGGCCGGTGTCGTACACGGGGTCGGCCACGCCCGCCCCGGCGGAGGTCACGACGCACCGCTGGGCGCCCGGCGAGCGGGTGTCGCTGCGGTTCGCCGTGCACCCCACCGGCCCGGACCGCCACGCGTACGCGGCCGTCCTGCGGGAGGAGCACGAGCGGACCCGCGCCGGCTCGCCGCTCGCTCCGTGGGTGGGCGTCGACGAGGCGGCCGACCTCGCCGCCGAGGGCCTGCACCGCTGGCACTACGCCGAGCCGGGCGTCCTGCTGGAGACCGTCGGGTTCGACCGCGAGGTCAGCGGCCGCGACGGCCTGACGGTGGACCGGCAGGCCATGCACGTCGGCTGGGTCAGCGGCATCCCGTGGGCGCACGCCCTGCTCGCGCACGCCCGCCGCCGCGGCCGCCCGGACGCCGGCGCCGCGGCCGCCCGCGTCATCGACTTCATCTGCGAGAACCTCGCGCCCTGCGGCACGTTCTGGGGCGTCTGGTACGCCGAGCACGGCTGGTCGCAGTCGTGGTCGCACACCAGGGGAGCCCTGCACTCGCGCACGCTGGCCGAGGCGGCGCAGTTCTTGGCGCGCGCGCTCGAGCTCGGGGCGGACGTGCGCGCCGCGCACCCGCGGTGGGAGGCGGCGCTGCTGTCGAACCTCGACGCGGTGGTGCGCCGGCAGCGCGCCGACGGCAACCTCGGCTCCGCCCACCACGCGCAGACCGGGGAGGTGCTGTCCTGGGAGGGCGCCGCCGGGCTGGCGTGGGTCGGGGCGCTCGCGGAGGCCGGACGCTGGGACGGCCTCGGTGGCGGCGACGGCGCGTACCTCGCGGCCGCGGTGCGCGCCGGGGAGTACTACGCGCAGTTCGTCGACCGGGAGTTCCTGCACGGCGCACCGGAGGACGTCGACCTCGCGCCGACGTCCGAGGACGGGTACGTGGCCGTCATGGCGTACGTCGCGCTGCACCGCCGCACCGGTGACCCGCGCTGGCTCGACCTCGCGCGCCGCGCGGCCGACTGGATGCTGACGTTCCGGTACTCGTACAACACGCGGTTCCCGGCCGGCACGATGCTGGAGCGCTACGGCTTCGCGACCCGCGGCGCTGACAACGCCTCGCCGTCCAACCAGCACCTGCACGCGTACGGGCTGGTGTGCACGGCCGAGCTCGCGGAGCTGTCCGGGGCGCTCGGGGACCCCTGGTACGCCGAGCGCGCCGCCGAGACGCTCGCGTGCTTCCGGCAGATGGTCGCGCGGTTCGACGGCGACATGAACGCCTACCGCGGCATGACGTCCGAGCGGTACTACCAGACCGCGTGCTTCCAGCCGAAGGGCATGCTGCTCACGCTGTCGCACGCCTGGACGACCGGGGTGCTGCTGCTGGCGTGCGAGCAGGTGCTGGCGCGCCCGGGGCTGCTGCCCGACCCGGTCTGAGCGACCGCGCGCACGGCGCGAGGGCCGGGTCGCCGTGTGCGCGGCCCGGCCCTCGTCGTCGGTGCGGCGGGTGTGTCAGCCCTTGCGGCCCTGTGTCGCCACGCCCTCGATGAAGTAGCGCTGCCCGAAGGCGAACAGCGCCAGCATCGGCAGCGTGACCAGCAGCGAGGCGACCATCACGTACTGGTAGTCACCCTGCCCGCCGGCGGTCGGCGAGTACTTCGTCATCGCGTACGCGATGCCGAGCGGCGCCGTGAACTCGTCGGGGCTGCCGGCGTTGAGGTAGATCAGCGCGGCCTGCAGGTTGTTCCACGACGCCTGGAACTCGAACAGCAGCACGATGATGAACGACGGCACGGACAGCGGGAACGCGATCCGCCAGTACGTCCGCCACTGGTTCGCGCCGTCGATGCGCGCGGCCTCGAACAGCTCCCGCGGCAGGCCCAGGTAGAACTGCCGCTGCAGGAAGATGTAGAACGCCGACCCGAACAGGTTCGCGCCGAACAGCGGGACCCAGGTGCCGAGGAACCCGAGCTCCTTCCAGATCAGGTAGATCGGGATCATCGTGACCGCGCCGGGCAGCATCATCGTGGCGAGCACGAGGCCGAACAGCGGGCCGCGCAGCGGGAACCGGAAGTGCGCGAACCCCCACGCGACCAGCGAGGACGACACGGCGACGCTCACGGCGGCCAGCACCGCGATGCCGATGCTGTTGACCATCCAGCTGCCCAGCGGCAGCTCGTCGAAGACGCGGACGTAGTTGTCCCAGTGGAACGTCGTGGGCCACAGCGAGTTGTCGAACACCTGCCCGCGGCCCTTGAGGCTGGCGGCGAGCAGCCACGCGAACGGGTACAGGAACACCAGGGAGATGACCGCGAGCGCCGCGAGGACCACGCCGCGCTTGATCCGGCGGCCGGTGCGGCCGCCGCCGCGGACCTCGCTGGGTGCGGGCCCGGTCGGGTCGATGGGGCGGTCGCCCTGCCCGGCGGCGTCCTCGGGGAGGCCGGGGACCTGGCGGACGGGCGTGTTCGTGGTGCCGGTGCTGGCCATCAGTCCTTGCCCCCCTCGTAGTAGACGAACCGGTTGCCGAACTTCATCTGGATGGCCGTGATCGCCATGATGATCACGAAGAGCAGCCAGGCCATCGCGGCGGCGAACCCGAAGTTGAACTGCCGGAACGCCTGCTGGAACAGGTAGATCGCGTAGAACAGCGAGGCCTCGGGGGAGGCGTTCGACTGGTCGCGCCAGAACAGCAGGTACGCCTGGTCGAACACCTGGAACGCGGCGATCGACAGCACGATCACGTTGAAGAAGATGGCGCTCGAGATCATCGGGAGCGTGATGTTGCGGAACCGCTGCCAGACGCCGGCGCCGTCGAGCTCCGCGACCTCGTAGAGCTCGCGGGGGACGTTCTTCAGGGCGGCCAGGAAGATCACCATCGTCCCGGAGACGCCCCACAGCGTCATGAGCACGATGGACGGCTTGATCCACGCCGGGTCGACGAGCCACTGCGGCCCCTCGATGCCGAAGATCCGCAGGAACTGGTTCAGCGCCCCGGTGTTGCCGTTCAGCAGCAGGAAGAACACGGCGGCGGTCGCCACGGCGGGCGTCATCTTGGGCAGGTAGTACACCGTGCGGAAGAACCCGGCGCCGCGACCGGCCTGGTTGAGCAGCGAGGCGAGGCCCAGCGCCACCAGGATCTCCAGCGGCACGGCGAGCACCGCGTAGAACAGCGTGTTGCCGAGCGCCGTGGCGACGCGCGGGTCGGTGAACAGCTGCGCGTAGTTCTCGAAGCCCGCCGGGCGGGCCGTGTTCGTGGCCAGGTTGTAGTGGCTGAACGAGATCACGAGGCTGTAGACCATCGCCCCGGCCGTGAAGATCAGGAACCCGACGATCCACGGCGAGATGAACAGGTAGCCGGCCAGGGCCTCGCGCTTGTTGTAGGGCACCTTGTCCCGCCGCTTGCGCGGGGCCCGGGGCGAGCGCGCGACCGCGGGGGCGGCGTCGGCTCTGAGCTGCGTCATCGGGGCCTCCAGTCGACCGATATCGCCGGTCGAGGCCTGCCCCTGCTCCGTTGCCCGGCGATGTGGCAACGATGCCACATGCCGCGACTATAGGGCGCAGGGGGTGCTGCCGCAAGACACCGGCCGGAGCCCGCGTGCTACCTCACGGGCGCTGTCGGGGGCAGCGTGGCACGAAGCGCGGGACCCCACGACCGGAGCGGCCACCGCGCCCCGGACCCCGGCGTCAGAGCCGCGCCGCGAGCTCCGTCAGCGCCTCCGACGCGCCCTCGTCCAGCGTCAGCGTCGCCAGCGGGTCGCCCCGCGTGGCCCCCCGGTTGAGGATCACGACCGGCTTGCCCGCGGCCGCCGCGTGCCGCACGAACCGCAGCCCCGACTGCACCGTCAGCGACGACCCCGCCACCAGCAGCGCGTCCGCCTCGTCCACCAGCGCGTACGCCTCGGCCACCCGCGGTGCCGGCACCGTCTCCCCGAAGTACACGATGTCCGGCTTCAGCATCCCGCCGCACGGCCCGTCGCCCCCGTCCGGGTCCGGCAACCAGCAGTCCACGACCCGGAAGTGCGCGGTCCGCTCGATCACCGCGTCCGCGTCCGGGGCGATCTCCACGTCCCCCACGGCCCCGACCGACTCCGCGAACCCGGGGTTCGCCGCCTCGAGCCGCTCCGCCAGCTCCGCGCGCGACACCGTGCGCCCGCACCGCAGGCACACCACCCGGTCGTACCGGCCGTGCAGGTCGATCACCCGCCGCGACCCCGCCTGCTCGTGCAGCAGGTCCACGTTCTGCGTGATCACCCCCAGCACCACGCCGTGCGCCTCCATCGACGCCAGCGCGCGGTGCCCCGCGTTCGGGTGCGTCCGGTGCACGTACCGCCACCCCACGTGGTTGCGCGCCCAGTAGTGCCGCCGGAACGCCGCG
>JACXUT010000011.1 GCA_014763765.1 Micrococcales bacterium | reverse complement strand
GGCGGGGAGCGGGAGCTCGCGCCGCGCCGGTCGCCGGTGCTCGTCCTGGGCCTGCCGCGCGACCCCGCCGGTCCGCGGCACGTCGCCGGGTTCCTCGCGGTGACGGTCCTGACCGTGCTGGTCACCCGGGGGCTGCTGGCGCTGACCGGCTTCCCGCAGCTCGGCGGCGACGGGCTGCACATCGCGCACGTCCTGTGGGGCGGGCTGCTGATGGCCCTCGCCGTGGTGGCGGTGCTGTCGTGGGCGGGTCCCGTGGTGCGACCGGCGGCGGCGCTGGTCGGCGGGATCGGGTTCGGGCTGTTCGTCGACGAGATCGGCAAGTTCGTCACCGCGGACAACGACTACTTCTACGAGCCGACGGCGTCGCTCATCTACGTCGTGGTGGTGCTGCTGGTGCTCGCCGGGGAGGCGATCCACACCCGGCGCCGCGACCCGCACGAGACGCTCGCCGCCGCGACCGACCTGGCCGTGGCGGGGCTCGCCGGGGGGTTCACGCACCGCGCGCGACGTCAGGCGCGTGAGCTCGTCGACGCGGCGGGTGACGTGCGCGGCGCCGCGGAGGTGCGCGCGCTGCTGGCCGTCGTCGAGGACGACGCGCGCGAGCTGCCCGACCCGATCAGCGCCGTCGCCCGCGGGGTGGTCCGGGTGTCGCGCCGGGTGGTGCGGGTGCGGTGGCTGCCGCGGGTGACCGTGGCGGTGCTGGCGCTGGTGACCCTGGCGACGGTGGCGCGCGGCGTCGTCCTCGTCGCCACCGGGACCGACCTGCCGTGGTGGGCCCTCACCGGGATGCTGGTCAGCGCTGCCGCCTCGCTGGTGTGCTCGGGCGTGGGGCTGCACCACGTCGGCCGGGACCGCGCACGCGGCTACGAGTGGTTCCGGCGCGCCGTGCTGGTGAACCTGCTGCTGACGCAGATCTTCCTGTTCCGTGTGGACCAGTGGGGCGCCGTGAGCGGGCTCGTCGTGGACCTCGCGCTGCTGGGCCTCGTCGCGGCGGAGCTGGATGTGCTGCGCGGCCGCGCGGGGACCGACCCGACGGCGCCCGTGGACGAGGCGGACGCCGCCCGCGGGTGACCCTCCGGGCGGTCCCGGCGACCGCTCCGCGGGACCGTGCCGTCCCACGGGGCGGACGCGTCGGGCGTGCTCGTGCACGACTGAGATACATGTAGTGCCCATGGATCTCGCACGACCCTCCGCGCCGGCGGCCCCCGCGGCCGAGCTCGCCTACCGCCACGTCAAGGACGCCCTGCTCACGGGCCGGCTCCCCGCCGGGGAGATGGTCAGCGAGGGCGAGGTCGCGGACGAGCTCGGGCTGAGCCGCACGCCCGTGCGGGAGGCGTTCCTACGCCTGGCGGCGGACGGCTGGCTGCGCCTGTTCCCCAAGCGCGGCGCGCTGGTCGTCCCGCTCGCGCCCGGCGAGGCCGAGGCGGCGGTCGAGGCCCGGCTGCTGCTCGAGTCGCACGCCGTCGACGTGGTCGCGACCGACGCCGCCGTGCGCACGGCGCTCGTCTCGAGGCTGCGGGACCTGCTGGCGCGGCAGCAGGAGGCCGTCGACGCCGGCGACCTCGACGGCTACGCGGACCACGACGCCGCGTTCCACCTCGCGGTCGTCGCCGCGGGCGGCAACGCGCTGCTGACCGGGTTCGCGGTGACGCTGCGGGAGCGGCAGCAGCGCATGATCGCCCTGTCCGTCGGGCGGTCGGGGGAGCGGGCGCCCGGGTTCGTCGAGGAGCACGAGGGCCTGGTGGCCGCGATCGAGGCGGGGGACGCCGCGCGGTTCCGCGAGCGGCTGCGCGCCCACCTGCACGTGGCGCACCTCGGCGGTGCGCGGTGACGGCCGAGGTGCGGACGGCGGCCGAGGTGCGGACGGCGGCCGAGCCGACCACCGCCCGCGCGACGGACCCGGCCGACCCTCGCGTCTGGCGGCGCGTCGCGGCGCTCATGGTCGCCATCGCGTGGGGCGGCAACGAGTTCACGCCGCTGCTCGTCATGTACCGCGAGGTCAGCCACCTGTCCGCACTGACCGTGAACGTGCTGCTGGGCGCCTACGTGCTCGGCATCGTCCCCGCGCTGCTCGTCGGCGGCCCCCTGTCCGACCGGTTCGGGCGCCGGCCCCTGCTGCTGCCCGCCGCGCCGCTCGGCGTCGTCGGGTCGCTCGTGCTGGCGCTCGGGCCCGCCTCGGTGCCGGCGCTCGCCGTGGGCCGGGTGCTCTCGGGCCTGGCCCTGGGCCTCGTCATGGCCGTGGGGACGACCTGGGTCGCCGAGCTGAGCGCCGCGGCGGGGGAGCCGCGCAGTGGTGCCCGGCGGGCGTCGCTCGCCCTGACCGCCGGGTTCCTGCTGGGTGCCGGGCTGGCGGGCGTGCTCGCGCAGTGGGGGCCGTGGCGCACCGGCACGCCGTACCTCGTGCACGCGGCCCTGACCGTCGCGGCCGGGGTCGCCGTGCTGGCGGTCCCCGAGACCCACGCCGCGCCTGCGGAGCGCGGCCGGCTGCGCGACGACCTGCGCGTGCCGGCCGTCGGCCACCGCCGGTTCCTGCGCGTCGTGCTGCCGCTCGCCCCGTGGGTGTTCGGCGCCGTCGGCAGCGCCTACGCCGTCCTGCCCGGGCTGATGCGCGCGCACGCGGGCGGCGTGCCGATCGCCTTCTCCGCGCTCCTCACGGTCGTGACCCTCGCGGTCGGCTTCGCGGTGCAGTCCGTCGCGCGCCTCATCGACACCCGGCACAGCGCCCGCGCGTCCGTCGTGGCGCTGGCGATCCTCGTGCCGGGCATGGCGCTGGCCTCCTGGGCGTCGGCCACGCTCGCGCTGCCGGTCGTGCTGCTCGCCGCGGCCGTGCTCGGAGCGGGGTACGGCCTGGCGCTCGTGGCCGGGCTGTCGGAGGTGCAGCGCATCGCGTCGCCGGCCGACCTCGCGGGGCTGACCGCGGTGTACTACTCGGTCGCGTACCTCGGGTTCTTCGTCCCGGCCGTGCTCGCCTGGCTCTCGACGCGCTGGGCGTACCCCGCGATGTTCCTGGGCGGCGCCGTGATCGCGACGGCGTGCCTGGTCGTGGTCGCGTGCGCGTGGCGCTCCCACCTGCCAGCGGGGGACAGCGGCACGGTCCGCATACGGTAGAGTTGCCGAGGCTCCTGCGGGGGCCATCGGGCTGTGGCGCAGCTTGGTAGCGCACTTGACTGGGGGTCAAGGGGTCGCAGGTTCAAATCCTGTCAGCCCGACCAGAGAGCCCCGGCGGGAGAGCCTCCCGCCGGGGCTCCGTCGTGTCCGGGGCAGCCCTCAGCGCCGGTCTCCCGCCGGGCCTCCCGGCTGCCGCTCCGCGCGCGCCGCCCGCGGGGCGCGCCGTGCGCGCACGGTCACGACGCCCCACAGGCCCACCGCGGCGAGCACCAGCGCCGCGCTGACGGCGAACGGGCCGCCGGCGCCGGCGGCGTCGAGGGCTGGGCCGGCGCCGACGGGTCCGACGACGGCGCCGACGTTCAGCGCGGCCGTCGCGAAGGAGCCGCCCATCGTCGGGGCGTCCGCGGTGGCGACGACGCGCGCGACCAGGGTGCTGCCCAGCGCGAACGAGAACGCGCCCTGCACCGGCGTGAGCACCCACAGCGCGACCGGGGCGTCCGCGGCCCACGCCAGCAGTGCCCACCCCGCGACCAGGGCCGGCCCGGTGACGGTGATGAGCCGGCGCCCGTGCCGGTCGCCGATCCGCCCGGCGAGCGTGACACCGAGGAGGGCCCCGACGCCGAACACGGCCAGGAGCGCGGGGAGCGCGCCGCCGGTGAGGCCGGCCGGCCCGGCGGCGACCGCGGCGAGGTACGTGAAGCTGCCGAAGGTCGCGCCGTTGACCAGGGCCGTCAGGGCGAGGTCCAGCCGGACGGGGCGTGCCCGCAGGCTCGCCAGCTCGCGGCCGATCGTGCCGGCCGCTCTGGTCCCCGCGTCCGCCGCGGGGCGTGCCGGGGCGGCGACCAGCACCGCGACCAGCGGCGGGAGGCAGAGCAGGGCGATCGCCCCGAGGGTCGCGCGCCATCCGAGGAGGTCTCCGACGAGGGCTCCGGCCGGGACGCCGGCGACGAGCGCGAGCGTGGTGCCGCCCAGGACGACCGCCAGGGCACGGGTGCGGCGGCCGGCCGGGACGACCCGGGTCACCGTGGAGAGCGTGACGGCCAGGAACCCGGCGTTCGCCGCCGCCGCGACGACCCGGGACGTGAGCAGCAGGGCGAAGCTGCCGGTGCCGGCACCGAGGACGTGAGCGGCGATGAAGACGGCGAGGAACCCGCTGAGCGCCCAGCGGGGTGCGAGGCGGCGCGCGGCGGCCGCCATGACCGGCGCGCCCAGCACCATCCCGAGCGCGAACCCGGAGGTCAGGAGGCCGGCCCGACCGAGCGGGACGCCCAGGTCGGTGGCGATGCCGGGGAGCAGGCCGGCGAGGACGAACTCGGAGGTGCCTTGCGCGAAGACGGCGACGGCGAGCAGGCGGAGCAGAGCGGGCACGGGTGGACCTTCCGGAGCGCGGACGTGACGGGGTAGGCGCGTGGCGCCACCGGCGCTCCGGATGCGTGAGGGCTCCTGCGACGTCGCCGAGGGGTCGGCGCGTCAGGTCCCCGGGGGGACGGGCGGGGGCATCGCGGGCTACCGGCGGACCGGCAGCCCTGACCTGTCTGTCTGCGGCGAGCTCACCTCGCGAGGCTACCAACCGGCCCCGTCGGTCCCGCCCCTGCGCCCGACACGTTCGACGGAGCGATACCCCGGGGGGTATAGTCCGTCGCATGCTGAGCGAGAAGGTCGTCGAGGGTGCCGCGCGCGGCGCAGGGGCACGCCGCACGCGGATCGTCGTGGTCGGCGGGGTCGCCGGCGGCATGAGCGCCGCGGCCCGCGCCCGGCGGCTCGACGAGCGCGCCGAGATCGTCGTGCTGGAGCGCGGGGACCACCCGAGCTTCGCGAACTGCGGCCTGCCGTACTACGTCGGCGGGGAGATCGAGCGGGAGCAGAGCCTGCTGGTGCAGACCCCCGCCTCGCTCGCCGCGGCGCTCGACCTGGACGTGCGCGTCCGGCACGAGGTCATCGGCCTCGACGCCGGCACGCGTGCCGTCACCGTGCGGACTCCGTCGGGCACCGAGGTGATCGGCTACGACGCCCTGGTGCTCGCGCCCGGCGCCCGCGCCGTCGTGCCGCCCGTCCCGGGGATCGGGTCGCCGCGCGTGACGACGCTGCGCACCGTCGGCGACGCCGTGGCGCTGCGGGAGGCCGTCACGGGGCCCGGAGCCGCACGGCGCGCGGTCGTGCTCGGCGCCGGGTTCATCGGGATCGAGGCCGCCGAGGCGCTGCGGCTGCGCGGCCTGGAGGTCGACGTCGTCGAGCTCGCGGACCACGTGCTGCCGCCGCTCGAGCGCGAGCTCGCGAGCCTGGTGACCGCCGAGCTGCGCCGGCTCGGGATCACGGTGCACGACGGGGTGGCGGCCACGGCCGTCGAGCAGGGCGCCGACGCCGACACCGTCGTCCTGGCCGACGGCACGCGCCTGCCGGCCGACACGGTGGTGCTGTCCGCCGGCGTGCGGCCCGACACGGCGCCCTTCGAGGCGGCCGGGGTGGCGTGCGAGCGCGGCGCGATCGTCGTGGACGAGAACGGGCGGACCAACCTGCCGGGCGTGTGGGCGACCGGCGACGCCACCGTGAGCACCGACGCGGTCACCGGCGTGCGGCGACCGGTGGCGCTGGCCGGGCCGGCGAACCGCGGCGGGCGCCTGGTGGCCGACGACATCCTGCGGCCCGGGACGGCCCGGCCCCTGCCGCAGCCGCTCGGCACGGCGGTCGTGCGGGTCGGCTCCCTGACCGCCGCGATGACGGGCGCGAACCGCGCCGCGCTCGACGCCTCGGGCACCGGCTACGAGACCGTCCACCTGCACCCCGGCAGCCACGCGGGCTACTTCCCGGGCGCCGAGCAGGTGCACCTGGTGCTGCACGTCCGCACCGGCGACGGCCTGCTGCTGGGCGCGCAGGCGGTGGGCGCCGACGGGGTGGACAAGCGGATCGACGTGCTCGCGACCGCGATGCGGCACCGGGCCGTCGCCGCGGACCTCATCGACCTGGACCTCGCGTACGCGCCGCCCTACGGCTCGGCGAAGGACCCCGTGAACCTCGCCGGCATGATCGCGGACAACGTGGCGACCGGGACCGTCCGGCTCTGGCAGGCCGCCGACCTCGACGACGTGCTCGAGCGGGCGTTCGTGCTCGACGTGCGGTCGCCGGCCGAGTTCGCCACCGGACACCTGCCCGGCGCGCTCAACGTCCCGCACACGCAGGTGCGTGACCGGCTCGCCGAGATCCGTGAGGCCGCCGGCGACCGCCCGGTGCGGCTGCACTGCCAGTCCGGCATGCGCTCCTACCTGGCCCTGCGGGTGCTCGCGCAGGAGGGGTTCGCGGACGTCGCGCACCTGTCCGGCGGGATGCTGACGCTGCGGGGCTGGCTCGGCGACGCGGCGGACGAGGTGCTCGTCGTCCCGGAGCCGGCACGCGTCGCCTGAGCGCGGGCCCCCGCCCGCGCGGGGTGACCACGACCCCCGAGATCCCTCGGACCCCCGGGCCGGCACCGGCCCACGACCCCTCTGGAGGTACACCCATGTGTCAGGCAGTGACGTGCCGGACGTGCGGCAAGGTCACCTGGTCCGGCTGCGGCCAGCACGTGGACCAGGTCATGCGCGGCGTCCCGCAGTCCCAGCGCTGCGAGGGCCACGAGAGCGAGCCGGGGTTCCTCGCCCGCCTGTTCGGCGGCCGGTGACCCCCGGTCCGGAGACGGTCCGGGCCCGCCGCGCGTGGCACGCTGTGCCGCGGACGCGGCGGGCCTGTCGCGTCCGGGACGGAGCGCGAGGAGCGGACGGGCGGATGACGGACGGGATCCCCGCGGGGCTGCGGCGCCGGACGATCGTGCTCCTCTCGGGGGCGCAGGTGCTCAGCGGGCTCGCCGCGGGGTCGGTGGTGTCGATCGGGTCGCTGCTGGCGGTCGAGCTGACGGGCCGCGAGGCCGTCGCCGGCTCGGTGACCACCGCCGCGACCCTCGGCGCCGCCGTCGCGGCGCTCGTGCTCTCGCGCCTCGCCCTCGCCCGCGGCCGGCGCACCGCCCTCAGCTCCGGGCTGGTGGTGGCGACGGCGGGCGCCCTGGGCTTCGTGCTCGCCTCCGTGCTGGAGAGCTTCCCGCTGCTGGTCGCCGGCGGCGTGCTCATGGGCGCCGGCTCCGCGGTGAACCTCCAGGCCCGGTTCGCCGCGACCGACCTCTCGACCGCCGGAACCCGGGCGCGGGACCTGTCGCTGGTGGTGTGGGCCGGCACCGTGGGCGCTGTGGCCGGGCCGAACCTCGTGGGGCTCGGGGGACCGCTCGGGCGGCTCACCGGGCTTCCGGAGCTCGGGGCCGCGTTCCTGTTCTCCGCCGCGGGCATGCTCGCGGCGACCGCGGTGCTCTGGTTCGGCCTGCGGCCGGACCCCCTCGAGGTGGCGCGCGCGGCGGAGCGCGGCACCTCGGTGGAGACGGGGGTCCGTCACCACGTCCCGCTCCGCCTGGCCGTCGCGACGCTGGCGCGGTTCCCGCGCGCCGTCGCGGCGCTGCTCGGCGTCGTCGTGGCGCACGCGGTCATGGTCGCGGTGATGGCCATGACGCCGGTCCACATGGCGGGGCACGGCGCGACGGTGACCGTGGTCGGGCTGACGGTGAGCCTGCACATCGCCGGGATGTACGCCCTCGCCCCGGTCATGGGGTGGCTGAGCGACCGGCTCGGCCCGCTCGCCGTCCTCGTCGGGGGGCTGGGCGTCCTGGTCGTCGCCGCCGTGGCCGCCGCCGCGTCGGGGGCGAGCACGGTCGTGGTGACGACCGGCCTCGTGCTGCTCGGCCTCGGGTGGTCCGCGGCGACCGTCGCCGGGTCGAGCATCATCGCCGCGGCCGTCCCGGGCGACGGTCGCGTGGCGATCCAGGGCCTGTCGGACGCGCTCATGTCCGCCGCCGGAGCCGGTGGCGGCGCCCTCGCGGGCCTCGTGCTGGCGGCCGCCGGGTACGGCGGGCTCGCGCTCGGTGCGGGAGCGGTCGCGGCCGCCGGGGCGGTGGCGGTGCTGCTGGTGCACGCCCGTGGCGGCGCGCGCGACCGTGCACCGGGTGCGGCCGGGCGGGCGTCGCCGCGCCCCTGACTCCGGCGCCCGGTTCGCACGTCCGCGACGCCGGAGGCGAAAACCGGCGGAGAGTGTCGGTGCCGGTGCGTACCCTCGTGCTCGCCGATACGGACGGTCCCCCCACCGGCCGTGGCCGTGACCTCGCCGCCTCGACCATGGAGACCCCCGTGCTCGCCCGACTGCTCTGGCGCTACCTGCGTCCCTACCGATGGCTCCTCGCGGGCGTGCTGGTGTTCCAGCTCGGCTCCGCGCTCGCGATGCTCTACCTGCCCAGCCTCAACGCCGACATCGTCGACCGGGGCGTCGCCCAGGGCGACACCCGCTACATCTGGCGCACGGGCGCCTTCATGCTGACCGTGTCGCTCGGGCAGATCCTCGCGGCGATCGTCGCGACGTACTTCGCCGCCCGCGCCGCCATGCAGGCCGGCCGGGACATCCGCGACGACGTCTACGGGCGCGTCAGCGGGTTCTCCGAGCGCGAGATCTCGCAGTTCGGCGCCGGCTCCCTCATCACCCGCAACACCAACGACGTCCAGCAGGTCCAGATGGTCACCATGATGGGCGCGACCATGCTGGTGTCCGCGCCGATGCTCGCCATCGGCGGCGTGATCATGGCGCTGCGCCAGGACGTCGGGCTGTCGTGGCTGATCGCCGTGTCCGTGCCCGTCCTGCTCGTGGTGGCCGGCCTCATCATCAGCCGGATGGTGCCGCTGTTCCGGTCCTACCAGGGCAAGCTCGACGCGGTGAACCGGATCATGCGCGAGCAGCTCACGGGCGTCCGGGTGGTGCGCGCGTTCGTCCGGGAGTCGATCGAGGCCGACCGGTTCCGGGTCGCGAACACCGACATCATGGTGGTCGGCCGCAAGATCGGCTCGCTGTTCGTCCTGCTGTTCCCGCTGGCGATGCTCGTCCTCAACGTCACCGTCGTCGGCGTGATCTGGTTCGGCGGCATCGAGGTCGACAACGGGAACGTGCAGATCGGGACGCTGCTCGCGTTCATGCAGTACATCGGGCAGATCCTCATGGGGGTCCTCATGGCCTCCTTCATGACGGTGATGATCCCGCGCGCCGCCGTCTCGGCCGAGCGCATCGCGGAGGTGCTGGCGAGCACGTCGACGCTGGCCGAGCCCGAGCAGCCCGTGCGCGGGCGCCCCCGCCCGGGGGAGGTCGCGTTCGAGGACGTGACCTTCGCCTACCCGGAGGCCGCGCACCCCGTGCTGTCGGGGATCACCTTCACGGCCCGGCCGGGGCAGACGGTCGCCGTCATCGGCTCCACGGGCGCGGGCAAGACCACGCTCGTGTCGCTGGTCCCGCGGCTGTTCGACACCACCGGCGGCACGGTGCGCGTCGGTGGCGTCGACGTCCGGGACACCGCGCTCGAGGACCTGTGGGCCGGCATCGGCCTGGTCCCGCAGCGGCCGTTCCTGTTCGCCGGCACGGTCGCGTCCAACCTCCGGCTCGGCCAGGAGGACGCCTCCGACGGCGACCTGTGGCGGGCGCTGGAGATCGCCCAGGCCAGCGACTTCGTCTCGCAGATGGACGGCGGGCTCGAGGCGCGCATCGCGCAGGGCGGCACCAACGTCTCCGGGGGCCAGCGGCAGCGCCTCGCGATCGCGCGGGCCCTCGTGCGCCGGCCCGAGGTGCTGGTGTTCGACGACTCGTTCTCCGCGCTCGACCTCGCGACCGACGCCCGCCTGCGGCAGGCGCTGTGGCGCGAGCTGCCCGAGGTCACGAAGATCGTCGTCGCCCAGCGGGTCTCGACCGTGACCGACGCCGACGCGATCCTCGTGCTGGAGGACGGCCGCGTCGCCGGCCTGGGCACCCACGAGGAGCTGCTCGCCACCAACCAGACCTACCGCGAGATCGCGGAGTCCCAGCTCTCCGTGGAGGCCGGCCGATGAGCGACCAGACGCTGACCGAGGACGAGAAGCTCGAGATCGAGCTCGGCGAGCAGGCGCGGATCGCGTCCGACTCGTGGGAGGGCGTCGCCCCCGGGAAGGCCGACAACTTCAAGGAGTCGTTCGGCCGGATGCTCGGGCTGCTGCGCCCCTACAGGCTCGCGCTCGTCGCCGTGACTCTCATGGGCGCCGCGGGCGTCGTGCTCACCGTGCTCGCCCCGCGCATCCTCGGGCGCGCGACCGACGCGGTGTTCACGGGCTTCGTGTCGCGGCAGCTCCCGGAGGGCATCACGCAGGAGCAGGCCGTCGCCGGGCTGCGCGCCGACGGGCAGGACCGCCTCGCCGACATGGTCGCGGCCATGGACCGGCTCGTGCCCGGGCAGGGCATCGACTTCGACCACCTCGGGCGCCTGCTGCTGACCGTCCTCGCGCTGTACGTGGCGAGCGCCCTGCTCATGTGGGGGCAGGGCTACATCATCAACGTCGTCATGGTGCGGGCGATGTGGCGGCTGCGCGAGGCCGTCGAGCAGAAGATCAACCGGCTGCCGCTGGCGTACTTCGACCGCGTGCAGCGCGGCGAGCTGATCTCCCGCGTCACCAACGACATCGACAACATCACGCAGACCATGCAGCAGTCGCTGTCCACGGCGCTGACCTCGATCCTCACGGTCATCGGCGTGCTGGTCATGATGTTCTCGATCTCGTGGCAGCTCGCCCTGGTCGCGCTGGTGTCGCTGCCGCTGATGGGCGTGATCTTCGGCGTGATCGGCCCGAAGTCCCAGAAGGCCTTCGGGCTGCAGTGGCGCAAGGTCGGCCGCCTCAACGCCCGGGTCGAGGAGTCGTTCTCCGGCCACGCGCTCGTCAAGGTGTTCGGCCGCCGCCGCGACTTCGCCGACCGGTTCCGCGCGGAGAACGAGGAGCTCTACCGGGCGTCGTTCCGGGCGCAGTTCCTGTCCGGGATCATCTGGCCGGGCATGTCGTTCGTCGGCAACCTCACGTACGTCGGCATCGCGGTGCTCGGCGGCCTGATGGTCGCCAACGGCAGCCTGCGTCTGGGCAGCGTGCAGGCGTTCATCCAGTACACGCAGATGTTCACGCAGCCGCTGTCCGAGCTCGGCGGCATGGCCGCGGTCGTCCAGTCCGGCACGGCCTCGGCCGAGCGGGTGTTCCAGCTGCTCGACGAGGACGAGGAGAGCGCGGACGCGGCGGACGCCCCGGCGCCGGCCGACGGCGACGGCACCATCGAGTTCGAGCACGTGTCGTTCTCCTACAGCCCGGACCAGCCGCTCATCACCGACCTGTCGTTCACCGTCAGCCCCGGGCAGACGGTCGCGATCGTCGGGCCGACCGGCGCGGGCAAGACGACGCTGGTCAACCTGCTCATGCGGTTCTACGAGCTCGACGGCGGCCGCATCCTCGTCAACGGCCAGGACATCGCGGAGCTGAGCCGCCACGACGCCCGCGCCCGCACGGGCATGGTGCTGCAGGACCCGTGGCTGTTCTCCGGCACCATCCGGGAGAACATCCGCTACGGCCGGCAGTCGGCCACCGACGAGGAGGTCCTCGCCGCGGCGCAGGCCACCTACGTCGACCGGTTCGTCCACTCCCTGCCGCACGGGTACGACACCGTGCTGGAGGAGGACGCGGCGAACCTGTCCGCGGGCGAGAAGCAGCTGATCACGATCGCGCGCGCGTTCGTGGCCCAGCCGTCCGTGCTGATCCTCGACGAGGCGACGTCGTCGGTCGACACGCGCACGGAGCGGCTGCTGCAGCACGCCATGGCGTCGCTGCGCGAGGGGCGGACGTCGTTCGTCATCGCGCACCGGCTGTCCACGATCCGCGACGCGGACCTGATCCTCGTCATGGAGCACGGCGCGATCGTGGAGCAGGGCACGCACGAGGCGCTCATCGAGGCCGGGGGCGCCTACCACCGGCTGTACCAGTCGCAGTTCGCCGGGGCGGTCGTGGAGGAGCAGGTCTGACCCGCGCGGAGCGTCCGGGCCTGGCGGCGGTGAGCGCGCCGGGCCCGGACGAGGCCGCGACGGGTGGGCCGGGGCAGGATGGGCGCATGACGTCTCCGGCGAACCCCTCCCGCACCGGCTCGGCCACCCCGGCGGTGCCCCGGGGACCGTGGCCGCGGGTCCCGACGGCGGTCGTCGCGGCGGCCACCCTCGCCGGGGGCTTCGCCGCCGCCCAGGCGACGGGCGTGCGCGCGGTGGGCGGCGCCGTCCTGGTCGCGGGGGTCGCGTGGAGCGGCTGGCGTGCGCTGCCGGCCGCCGGCCCGGCGCGGGTCGCCGGGGTGCTCGTCCTCGGCGCGGGCTGCTTCGTCGCGTCCCACCTGCTCGCGCCGCACCTGGGCGCCTGGCCGTCCGTGGCCCTGGTCACCGGCGTCCTCGCGGCGGGCACGGCGGCGCTGGTCGACCGGCCGCGCCGCTGATCGTCAGCCCTCGCCGGTCGCCGGGTCCCGGTCGGTCAGGCAGTAGCGGCGCCCGGCCGGGTCCACGAGCACGGTCCACCGCTCGCGGACGCGCTCGACCTGCGCGCCCAGCCCCACGTGCCGCGCGGTCTCGGCCGGCCGGTCGTCGCACGCGACGTCGAGGTGGGCCCGCACCGCACCCGTGGGCTCGTCGAGACGCTGCAGCAGGATCCGCAGCGGCATGCCGTCCCCGCGGACGAGCGGCACCAGCGACGCGCCGGGGTCGTGGGGACGCGCCGCCCACCCGGTGAGCGCCTGCCAGAACCGGACCTCCGGCTCCCACCGGTCGGCGGGCACGTCCACCGCGAGCTGGTCGAGGAGGCTCGTGTGGCTGCGGCCGTCCGGCGCCGTCCACCGCCGCGGTGCGGGGCGGGGTCCCTCGATCCCGTCCGCCGCCACCACGCAGAACGGCAGGCCGCCCGGCGAGCTCAGCAGGACGTGCCGGGCGCTCAGCACCTGCCGGGCGCCGAGCGCGACCGCCTCGTCCGCCGCCCGCCGCACGTCGTCGACGTGCACGTCCAGGTGCACGCGCGGCGCGCCGGTGGTGGTGCGCTGCGCGCGCAGGAACGCGACGCCGTCGTCCGGCAGCAGGGTGACGAACTCGTCGTCGGGGCCACGGGGCGCCGAGAGCCGGGTGGCGGTCGCCCGCGTCCAGAAGTCGAGGGTGGCGGGCCAGGCCGCTGCTCCGCCGTCGAGGAAGGCGGTGGTCCACACGATCACGGCGCCCACGGTAGCGACCGGGATCACCCGGGAGACGACGGCGCGGCCGCCCGCCGGTGGAAAAGTGTGGGGGAGTGTCGGACCCGGTGCCTAGGGTCGTCGGACGATGACCAGCACCGCCACCACCGCCACCGCTCCGCCGACACCGGACGCGCCCCGCCGTCCCGACGACCGGGCCCGCCGCCTCGACGTGCGCCGCCTCGGCGGCCGGGCCGCGGCGTTCGCGCTCACCGCGCTGACCGTCGGCGCGGTCGGGTCCGCGCTCGGCGCCGTGGTCGCGGGGCGCCTGGCGGAGGACCCGACGGGCACCGGGCTCGCGCTGCTCGCGCTCTGCCTGGTGGGGGCGGCGCTCGTCGACTCGGTCGGGCAGGTCGTGTGGGCCGGGGTCGTGGACCGGGCCGAGGGCCGGCTGCGCGGCGACCTGCTCAGCGCGGCGCTGCACCAGCCGCTCGCGACGCTCACCGAGCAGGCCGTGGGTGAGGTGCTGGACCGGGTCGACGACGACACGCACGCGGTCGGCGCCCTGGTGCGGCGGCAGGTCTGGGGCATGGGCCGCACCGTCGTCGGCTGCGTCCCGCTCTGGGTGGTCGCGGGCGTGACCTGGTGGCCCGCGTGGGTGCTCTTCCCGCTGCTCGGGGCCCTGACGGTGCTCGTCGTCCGGCCGTCCCTGGGCGAGATCGCGCGCCGCAAGGTCGTCGAGGAGCGCGCCTGGACCGACAACGCGGCGGCCTTCGAGGAGGCCGTGGCGGCGCGCGACGACCTGCGCACGAGCCACGGGCAGGCGTTCGCGGTGCGGCGGCTCGCGGAGTCCTCGGCGCTCGTGCACCGCACGCTCGACCGGGTGCTCGCCGTCGAGACGCTCATGACGGCCCGCGCCGGGATGCTGCTGCACGCCCTGCTCGGGGCGGTCGCCGTGGCGGGCGTCGCGCTGGCCGCCGGCGGCCGGCTGTCCGTGGCCGAGCTGGTCACGCTGTTCCTCGTCACCGCGTCGTTCGTCGGGCAGTTCGACCAGCTGGCGCGCAACCTGCCGGACCTCCAGGAGGGCATCGGCGCGGCGATCCGCATCCGGGAGCTGCTCGAGTCCCCGCCGGAGCCGGAGGGCGGGCTCCCGGTGCCGTCCGGGCCCGTCGGGCTGGAGCTGCGCGACCTCCACTTCGCCTACGAGGAGGGTGCGTTCGCGCTGCGGGACGTCTCGCTGCGCGTCCCCGCGGGGCAGACGGTCGCCCTGGTCGGGCGCACCGGCTCGGGCAAGACCACGCTCGCCGCCCTGCTGTCCCGCGCGGTCGAGCCGCCGCGCGGCACCGTCCTGCTCGGCGGTGTCGACGTGCGCGACCTGGACCTGCAGCAGCTGCGGGCGGCGGTCGGCGTCGTCACGCAGCGCACCGAGATCCTCGCCGGCACGCTGGCCGAGAACGTCGCGCTGTTCGCCGACGTGCCGCGGGCCCAGGTCGAGGCGGCCGTCCGCGAGCTGCGCCTCGAGGAGTGGGTGGCCGGCCTCCCCGACGGGCTGGACACGCTGCTCGGACCCGGCGGCACCACCCTGTCGGCCGGCGAGGAGCAGCTGGTCGCGTTCGCGCGCCTGCTCGTCCGCGACGTGCAGGTGGTCGTGCTCGACGAGGCGACCGCGCGGATGGACCCGCTCACCGAGGCCCGGGTCGTGGCGGCCGCGGACCGGCTGCTCGGGGGGCGCACGGGCGTGCTCGTCGCGCACCGCCTGGGCACGGTGGACCGGGCCGACCAGGTGGTCGTGCTGGACCACGGCCGGGTCGTCCAGCAGGGACCGCGCGCCGTGCTCGCGGCGGCGGAGGGGCCGTTCCGGACGCTGCTGACCGCGTCGCGCAGCGACGGGACCGAGCACGAGCAGGCACTGGGTGTCGAGGTGCCGGGTGTCGAGGTGACCGGCGACGAGGTGACGGACGCCGAGGTGACGGGCGAGGTCGTCCCGGACGGCGAGGCGGACGGTACGGGGTCGGTCGGCGTCCGCCGCCGCTCCGGCCCGCCCCCGGAGCTGCGCGAGCCCGGTCCCGGCCTGAGCCTGGCCCGCGGCATCGCCCACGCGCTGCGCGTCACGCCGCGCTGGGGCATCGGCGGCGGCCTGCTGTTCCTGGCCGCGAGCCTGGTGGCGGCCCAGGGCGCCGTCACGGGGTTCCTGTGGGGCCGCACGGTCGAGGGGCTGCGCGCGGGCGAGGCGCCGGTGGCGCTCGTCGCGGTGCTCGTCGTCCTCCTGCTGCTGGTCGCGCCGTGCGGTGCGCTGGCGTTCCGGCTCTACCCGCGCTGGTGGGTGGAGGTGCTGCTGCGCGTCCGCATGGCCGTCCTGGTCGGCCAGACGCAGCAGCACCGGCTGCGTCGCACGCCACCCGGGGAGGTCGTCGCGCGGGCGCTCGACGCCGACCGGTTCGCGCGGTACGCGGACCGGTGGGTCGACCTCGCCAACGGCCTGGTGCTGGTCGCCGTCACCGCCGTGCTGTCGTGGTCCCTGCTGGCGGGAGCGGTCCTGCTGGGCGTGCTCGTCGTCGGCGCCGCCTGCGCCCTCGCGGGACGCCGGGCGGCGGGCCGGTCCGCCACCCGCTCGGCGGCGGCCCGCGCCACGTTCGGGCGGGCGCTGGTCTCGGCGCTGGACGCCGCGCGCACGGTGAAGCTCGCGGCGCGGACGCCGGACGTCCACGCCCACCTGCGGCGGGTGGACTCGGGCCGGGTGGAGGCGGCGGTGCGCGAGCACCGGGTGCAGGCGGTGCTGGACGGCGTGCCGATCGTCGCCGTGCAGGCCGGCGTGGTCGTGGCCTGGGCCGCGCTGCTCGGGGGCGTGTGGGACCTCGCGTCGACCCTGCTGGTCGCCGGTGCGGTCGCCGGCTTCAACTGGTTCGGCGTCGTCGCCGGAGCGGTCGTCACCGAGGCGCCCGGCACCCGCGCCTGGCAGCGGGCCACCGCCGAGTTCGCCGGCGGCGCCGACCTGTGCGCCGTCCCCCCGGGCGTCCACCTGCCCGAGGGTGCGGCGCCGGCGCCGCGGGCCGACGGGCGCGACCGCCTCGAGCACCTGGAGCTGCGCGGGCTGTCCGCGGTGCACGACGACGGGACCGTCGGCGTCGCGGGGGTGGACCTGACCGTGCGGCGCGGCGAGCTGGTGCTCCTGCTCGGTCGCGTCGGGTCGGGCAAGTCGAGCCTGCTGTCGGCGCTCGCCGGGCTCATGACGCACACCGGCCGCATGGCGTGGAACGGCACGGAGGTGGACGACCCGGAGGAGTTCCTCCGGCCCGGTCGGGTCGCCCACGTGGCGCAGGTGCCCCGCGTGCTGTCCGGCACGTTCGCGGACAACGTGCGGCTCGACCACGCGGACCGGGACGTGGCGGGGCCCGTCGAGGACGCCCGCCTCGGCGACGACGTCGCGGACGCCGGCGGACCGGACGCCCTCGTGGGTCACCGCGGGGTGCGCCTGTCGGGCGGCCAGGTGCAGCGGCTCGCACTCGCGCGGGCGCTGGCGACCCGGTCCGAGCTGCTGCTCGCGGACGACGTGTCGAGCGCGCTCGACGCCGCGACCGAGATCGAGCTCTGGCAGTCGCTCCGCGCCCGGGGGACCACCGTGGTGGGCGCCTCGGCCAAGAGGTCCGCGCTCGCGCGGGCCGACCGGGTCGTGGTCCTGGAGGAGGGAGCGGTGGCCGCCGTCGGGCCGTGGCAGGAGCTCGCGGGACGCTGGGGCCATCTCGCGGGCTGAGCGCCGGTGATTGCCTGATGAGGTAAGGCTTGGCTAAGGTCGGCAGCGTGCTCGAGACCGCCACCGCGATGTCCGCCGCCGACGTCAGCATCGGCTACGGCGGCGACCCCGTCGTCACCGGGGCGAGCGTGACGCTCTCCCGGGGGCAGGTCACCGCGCTCGTGGGGCCGAACGGCTCCGGCAAGTCGACGCTCCTGCGGGGCATGGCGCGGCTGCAGCGGCTGTCCGCGGGGCGCGTCACCCTGGACGACGCCGACGCCGGTGCGCTCTCGGCGCGCGACTTCGCCCGGCGGGTCACGCTGCTGGCGCAGTCCCGGCCGACGCCGGCCGGCATCACCGTGCGCGACGCGGTCGAGTTCGGCCGGCACCCGCACCGCAGCGGCTGGCGGGGGACCGACCCCGCGGGCCGGGAGGCCGTGGACCGGGCGCTGGTGCTCGCGGGGATCGCCGACCTCGCGGACGCCGACGTCGACGCGCTCTCCGGGGGCCAGGTGCAGCGGGTCTGGTTCGCGTCCGCGCTCGCGCAGGACACCGGCGTGCTGCTGCTGGACGAGCCGACGAACCACCTCGACCTGCGCTACCAGGTGGAGGTGCTGGAGCTGGTGCGCTCGCTCGCCGACGTGCACGACGTCGCCGTCGGGGTGGTGCTGCACGACCTGGAGCAGGCCGCGGCGGTCGCGGACCGCGTGCTCGTGCTGCACGCCGGCCGGGTCGTCGCGGACGGGGCACCGGACCGGGCGCTGACGTCGCGCCTGCTCAGCGACGTGTACGAGATCGACGTGGAGGTCCGCACCGACCCCGGCACGGGCCACGTCGCCGTCCACACCCCACGGCTGCAGCTCCGGCGCCTGGCGCCCGCGGCCACCGACCGGGCGCCCACCGCGGTCCCGGCCTGACGGGCCGCCGCCGCGCGCGCGACCGACCGCGCGACGCGGCGCAGGCCCCGCGGCCGGTCCGGGGCAGCGCCGCTCCTCCCGGGCGGCCACGGTCGGCGGGAGCCGCGGCCGGCCCACGACGGCCACGCCTCGTCGGGGCCTCGACCACCACGACCACCACGACCACCGCCGCGCCACCGGCGCGGCCTCACCGGGGCGCGACGCGCGGGCGCCCATCCCACCCGCGCAGACACGAGGAACGATGACCACCCGACGCACGCTCACGGCGCTTGCCGCCGTGGGGGCGCTGGCCCTGCTGGCGGCCTGCGGCACCACCGACGAGCCCGCCTCCGACGCACCGAGCACCTCGGCCGCCTCCGGCCCGGTGTCCATCACCGACGACCGCGGTGAGACCGTCGAGCTCGACGCCCCCGCGACCCGCGTCGTGTCCCTGGAGTGGATGCAGACCGAGATGCTGACGTCGCTCGGCGTCACGCCGGTCGGCGCGGCGGACGTCGCCGGGTACACCTCCTGGGTCGGCACCGTCGTGCCGCTGCAGGGCGAGCCCGAGGACGTCGGCACCCGCGGCGAGCCGTCGGTCGAGTCGATCGCCGGGCTCGAGCCCGACCTCATCGTCGGCGTGACCTCCTCGATCCCCGAGGGGGCCATGGAGCAGATGGAGCGCATCGCCCCGGTGGCCCTGTTCGACGGGGCCGACGCCTCCGACCCGCTCGGCTACGTCGAGCAGACGTTCCGGAGCATCGCGACGCTCGTCGGCCTGGACGACGCCGCGGACGACGTCATGGCGGCCTCGCAGGCGACCATCGACGAGAACGCGTCCGCGATCGCGGACGCCGGCCTGGAGGGCACGCCCGTGGTGTTCGCCTCGCCGTACGCCGAGGGCGCGAACGTGACCATCCGCATGCACGGCCCGCGCACGGCGTTCCAGGCCGTGGCGGACGAGATGGGCCTGGCGGCCGCCTGGGAGGACCCGGGCGACGACGCGTACGGCCTGTCGTACGTGGACGTCGAGGGGCTGACGGCGCTGCCGGAGGACACCCGCTTCCTGTACTGGGGCAACGACGACGAGGACGACGTGGTCGCGACCACGCTCGCCGACAACCCCGTGTGGCAGTCGCTGCCGTTCGTCCAGCAGGACCACGTGCACCGCGCGGGCGTCGGGATCTGGGCCTACGGCGGTCCCGAGTCGCTGGCCGGCTGGTCGGACGACCTCGTCGCGCAGCTCACCGCCGAGTGACGCCCGCGCCGTGACCACCTCGCCACCTCGCGCCGGCACCCGGCGCGGCGCCGTCCCCTCCCCGCTGCCGGGCGGGGACGGCGCCGCCCGGCCCGGCGGTGCCGCGCCGCGTCAGCCGGTCCGCACCGGCGTCGCTCTCGGCCTGCTCGTGGCCTGGCTCGTCGTGGCCGCCGCGTGGCACCTGACCCAGGGGACGGCCGACGTCACCGTGGGCGAGCTGTGGCGCGCGCTGACGGGCCAGGGCGACCTGGACCAGGCCGCGGCGGTGGTCACGGCGTCGCGGCTGCCCCGGCTCGCGGCCGGTGTGCTGGTCGGCTGCGCGCTCGGGGCCTCCGGCGCCGCGTTGCAGGGCATCGCGCGCAACCCGCTCGCGGCACCGGACACGCTCGCGGTGAACGCCGGTGCGCACCTCGCGGTGACGGTCGCGGCGGTGGCGGGCGCCTCGCTCGGCGCCCTGCCGGGTGTCGCGGTGGCGTTCGCGGGCGGCCTGGCCGCGGCCGGGGTCGTGATCGGGCTCTCCGGCGGCCCGGCGGCCTCGCCGGTGCGCCTGGTGCTCGCGGGGTCGGCCATCACGCTGGGGCTCGCGTCGGTGACGCAGGCCCTGCTGGTGCTGTTCCCGTGGGAGACGCAGGGGCTGTTCGCCTGGGGAGCGGGCTCGCTCGGGCAGAACGGCATGGGCACCGTCCGCAGCATCGCGCCGGTCGCGGCCGCGGCCCTGGTCGGCCTGCTCGTCCTGGGGCGGCGCCTGGACCTGCTGCAGCTCGGCGACGACGCGGCGCGGTCGCTCGGGGTCGACGTCGCGCGCACGCGGCTGGTCGGTGTCGTGCTCGCGGTGCTGCTCGCGACCTGCGCGGTGGCCGTGACCGGACCCATCGGGTTCGTCGGCCTGTGCGCGCCGCTGCTCGTGCGCCTGCTGGCCACGTGGGTCCGCCCGCTGACGCGCCACCGGGTGCTGATCCCGGCCGCCGCGGTCGCCGGCACGGCCCTGGTGCTGACGGCGGACGTGGCGCTGCGGCAGCTCTTCGGGCCGGTCAGCGGGGTGACGGTGCCGACCGGTGTGGTCACGAGCCTCATCGGCGCGGTCGCGCTGGTCCTCCTCGCCCGCCGGGCGCGCGCCGCCCTCGAGCCGGACACGCTCGTCACCCTGCGCTCGGGCAGCGCGCTGGCGCGGCGGGCGCCCGCGCTCCTGCTCGGCGCGGCCGTCCTGCTGGCGGTCGCCGCCGTGGTGGCGGGCGTCCTGCTGGGTGACTCCACGGTGCTGCTGGGCGACGTGCAGAACTGGCTCGCGGGCCGGGCGTCGGTGCGGCTCGACATCGTCCTGGACTCGCGGGTGCCCCGGGTGGCGGTCGCGCTGCTCGCCGGTGCGTGCCTGGCGCTGGCCGGTCTGCTCGTGCAGGCCGTCACCCGCAACCCGCTCGCCGACCCCGGCGTGCTCGGCATCGCGCACGCCGCCGGGCTCGGTGCCGTGGCCGTGATCGTCGCCGTGCCCGGCCCCGCCTTCGCCGCGGTGTTCGCGGGGGCGGTGCTCGGCGCGGTGCTGGCCGGCCTGCTGGTGTTCGGCGCGACCGCGGGCAGCGGCATGGCGTCGGGTCGCCTGGTGCTCGTCGGCCTCGGCACCGGTGCGGCCGCCAGCGCGGTGACGACCCTGCTGCTGGTCCGCACCGACCCGTGGAACCAGAACCGCGCGATCACGTGGCTCGGGGGGTCCACGTTCGGCGCGGGCCTGCCGCAGATCGTGCCGCTCGTCGTGGCTCTCGCCGCCGCGGGGCTGGTCGTGGCCCGCACGCACCGCGACCTGGACCTCGTGCAGGTGGACGAGGTCACCCCGCGGGTGCTGGGCGTGGACCTGCCGCGGTCGCGCCGCCTGCACGTCGCGGTGGCCGTGCTGCTGACGGCCGCGGCCACGGCGGCGATGGGCCCGGTGGCGTTCGTGGGCCTGGTCGCCCCGCACGCGGCGCGGATGGTGATCGGCCGCAGGCACCGGTGGCTGGTGCCCATGACGGTCGTCCTCGGCGCCACGCTGGTGTGCGTCGCCGACACGGTGGGCCGGACGGCGATCGCCCCGGCGCAGCTCCCGGCGGGCCTGGTCACGGCCGTCGTCGGCACGCCGTACTTCCTGTGGCTCCTGTGGCGGATGCGGGCGACCGCACGGCGCTGACCACGCCGCTGTGCCAGTGCGCCGCTGCGCCGCTGCGCCACCGCTCCGCTGTGCCACCGCGCCTCCGTCGCACCGCGCGGCGGGCCGGGGTAGCGCCCGCCCCTGCCGCGCCCGCCCGGCGCGGTCCCTCAGCGGGCGAGCCGCTCGACCGCCGCAGCGAACACGGGGGGAAGCCGGACCGCCGCGGGCACGAGCGCCCCGCGCAGCGGGGACGTCGCCGCGGCCACGAGCGCGGACGTGAGCAGCCGGTAGTCGCGCGTCGCGGCCGACCACGCCCGCTCGTAGCCGTCCGGGTCGTCGAGGTGCGTGATCGCGGCGCGGGCCTGGGCGAACCCCAGGCGCAGGCCCTCGCCGGTGAGCGCGTCGACGTAGCCCGATGCGTCGCCGACCAGCAGCACCCGGTCGGACGCGCGCGCCCGGGTGCGCTGGCGCAGCGGCCCCGCCCCCCGGTCCGCGGCCTCCACCGGGGCCCCCTCGAGGTGGTCGGCGAGCCGGGGCATCGCCGCGAGCTCGTCGTCGACGTCGATGGGGGACGGTCCGAGCAGCGCGACCCCGACCAGGTCCGGCCCGACGGGCGTGACGTACGCCTCGGTCCGGCGGCCCCAGTGGACCTCGACGAGATCGGTCCAGGGCGCCACGCGGTAGTGGCGCCGGACGCCGAACCGCCTCACCCGGCGCCGGGGCGGCGGGGCCTCGAGGCCGGTGAGCCGGCGCACCGCGGAGTGCAGGCCGTCGCAGCCCAGCAGCCAGCGGCCCCGGACCTCGCGCCCGTCGGTGCAGCGCGCCGTGACGCCCGCACGGTCCTGGTCCACGTCGACCACCTTCGCGGGGTGCCGCGCCACGGCGAGCTCGGTCGCGCGCCGGTCGAGCTCGCCGTGCAGCACCGTCCGCCGCACGCCGCGCCCCGGGTCGCCCGCGAACCGGTGCTCGGCGCGCAGCGCGTCCCGCACGTACGCGATGCCCGCGAGCGGGTGCCCCGGCGGCCGCACCCCCAGCCGGTCGAGGGCGCCGACCGCCTGCGGCATGAGGCCCTCGCCGCACGCCTTGTCGACGGGCGGGCGGCGCGGCTCGACGACCAGCGCGGTCAGGCCGGCGAGCCGCGCCTCGACCGCGGCGGCGAGCCCGACCGGCCCGCCGCCGACGACGAGGACGTCGGCGTCGGGGGTCACGTGCGCTCGCCGGCCAGGCGGAGCGCCCGCTCCTCGGCGGGGATGCGGAACCCCAGCAGCAGGACCGCGTTGAGCACGGTGAACGCCACCGCCGTCACCCAGGCCGTGTGGACGAGCGGCAGCGCGACGCCCTCCACGACCACCGCGACGTAGTTGGGGTGGCGCAGCCAGCGGTACGGCCCGCCGGCGACGAGCGGCAGCCCCGGCACGACGATCACGCGCGTGTTCCAGCGCGGCCCGAGGGTCGCGATGCACCACCACCGCAGCGCCTGGCTGGCGACGACCAGCGCGAACGCCGGCCAGCCGAGCCACGGCAGGAACGGGCGGTCGGCGAGGTGCGCCTCGAGCACGCACGCGAGGAGCAGCCCGGTGTGCAGCGCCACCATCGCCGGGAAGTGGCCGAGGCCCGACTCGACGCCCCCGCGGGCGACGGACCAGCGGGCGTTGCGCGCCGAGACGACGAGCTCGGCGAGCCGCTCGAGCGCGGTGAGCGCCACGAGGACGTCGAACCACACCAGCGAGCTCATGCCGCGGCCCCCCAGCGCAGCGCGACCAGCTCCGCCCCGACGCCCGGCCCGAAGGCCAGCACCACGCCGAGGCCGCCGTCGTCCGGCGGGGGAGTCGCCGCCAGGACGTGCAGCACGGCTGCGGAGGACAGGTTGCCCGTGCGGGCCATCGTCGCGCGGCTGACGGCGAGCGCCTCGGGCGGCAGCCCGAGCGCGTCCTCGACGGCGTCGAGGATGCGCGGGCCGCCCGGGTGGACGACCCAGCGGGCGACGTCCGCGGTGGTCGCCCCGAGCGGCGCGAGCAGGGCGTCGACGTCCTGCGAGACGTGCGCGGCGACGGTGTCGGCCATGCCCCCCGACAGCACGATGCGCAGGCCCTGCTCGCCGACGCGCCAGCCGAGGTCCCCGGCGGTGCCGGGGTACAGCACGCTCCGCGACCCGACCACCCGGGGACCGTCCACGCCGTGGCGGGCCGCATGCTCCTCGCCCACCAGGACCGCGGCCGCGGCACCGTCGCCGAACAGCCCGGTGGCCACGAGGTTCGCCGTCGAGTCGTCGTCCTGCTGGAACGTCAGCGAGCAGAGCTCGACGGACAGCAGCACGGCGACGTCGCCGGGGTGGGCCGTCAGCCGGTCGTGGGCGAGCGCGAGCCCCGCGGCTCCGCCCGCGCAGCCGAGCCCGAAGGACGGCGAGCGCCGCACGTCCGGTCGCAGCCCGAGCCGCTCCACCAGCAGCGCGTCGAGCGACGGCGCGGAGACGCCGGTGACGGTCGTGAACAGCAGGTGGTCGACGTCCGCGGGCCGCAGCCCGGCCGTCCGCAGGGCGTCGAGCACGGCGCCGGCGGCCAGCTCGGCCCCCTCGCGCAGGAACAGGTCGTTCGCCTCCCCGAACGACCCGAGCCCGGCGTACTTCTCGAGCGGCAGCACGAGGTGCCGGGTGTCGACCCCCGCCGATCCCTGGACCCGGTCGAGCAGCGCCCGGCGCCCGGGGTCCCGGGTGAGCAGGCCGCCGATCTCCGCCGTGATCTCGGCCTGGCGGTACGCGTGCGGCGGGAGGGCCGGGCTGACGGCGAGGATCCGGGACATGGCGCGATCCTCCCCCCGTGCAGGGGCCCTCGCGACCGGTGGCGGGACGGGGCGCAGTCGGCCCCGCCGCCGGTCAGCCGGTCGCGACCAGGAGCACGACGACGACTGCCGCGGTGAGCATCGCCGCGCGGAACGGCCACCGACTGGCCGGGCTGCGCAGCGCGACCACCGCGGCGGACGTCGCGAGCGCCGCGGTGGCGGCGAGCGCCAGGAGCCCGCCTGCCCCGGGCGCGCCGGGGGAGGCCAGGACGACGACGGCCGCAGCCGCCAGGAGCACCGCGGCGGCGCCGGTCGCGGTCCGGCGGCGCCCGAGCCGGTGCGGCAGCCCGTGCACGCCGGTCGCCGCGTCGTCCTCGAGGTCGGGCAGCACGTTGGCGAGGTGGGCGCCGACGCCGAGCCCCGCCGCTCCCGCGGTCACCCACCACGGCGCCGGTGCGGGGTCCGCCACGGCCAGCGTCGCCACCGACGGCAGCCCGCCGAACGCGACGGCGTACGGCACCCAGGACCACACGGTCGACTTCAGACCGGCGTTGTACCCCCAGGCGACGGCGACGAGCCCGACGTGCAGCGCGCCCGGCACGGCACCGAGGGCGGCCGACAGGAGCACGCACGCGGCGGCGGCCGCCAGCGCGGCGGTGCGCAGCCCGGCGGGGGAGACGTCGCCGGACACCACCGGCTTGCCCACCCGCCCGACCGCGCGGTCCCGCGCCGCGTCGATCCAGTCGTTCGACCACCCGACGGAGAGCTGGCCCGCGAGCACGGCGGCGGCGACGAGCAGCGCCCGGCCCGGGCCCGCGTCGGCGGCCCCGGCGGCGAACGCCCCGGCGAAGAGCGTGACCGCCGCCGCCGGCGCGGGGTGGCACGCCCGGAGCAACGCGGTCGCGCGCCGCGTGGCGGACGGCGTGCTGGAGGGCGGGACGGGCTCCGGCGGCCGCCCGTCGGCGCGCCCGGCCCGCGGGGGCACGTCGTGCTGGCGCATGGGGCTCCTCGTCGCGGCGGCGGGTGCCCATCGTCCCCCGGCGGGGCGGCGCCCGCCCCCCGGGCCGTCGGACGGGGGTGCCCCCGCGGCGGTGTCCGGGCGGGGTGTCCCGCGACGGCCGGGCATCCGGCCTCCGCCCGGCCCGGCCTCAGCCGGGCGGATCGGGCAGCGTCGGCACCTCGAGCCCGGTGCCGCGGTGCACGAGCGCGCCGCGCACCACCGCCGACGACCCGAACCGGCGCGCCACCGCGTCCACCGCGGCGTCCAGCCCGTGCGGGTCGCTGCCGTCCAGGTCGAGCGTCGGCTGCCAGTGGTCGTCCGGCTCGAGGCCCGTGAGCGCCACCCCGACCAGGGTGAGCCCCCGCTCCCGCACCAGCCCGGCCGCGTCCGCGAGCAGCGCGGTGGCCGAGGCCGCGAGGTCGGCGCCCGAGGACGTCGCGTGGGCGAACGAGCGCGACCGGGTCGCGGTGCCGTAGTCCGCGAACCGCAGCCGCAGCACGACGGTCCGCGCGAGGCGGTGCCCCGCGCGCAGGCGACGGCACACCCGGTCGACCAGCCCGAGCAGCGCCGCGCGCACGTCGTCGGGGGCGTGCGGGCCGGGACCGAGCGCCCGCTGCGCCCCGACGGAGCCGCGGCGCCGGCCGGTCTCGAGCCGCTCGGGCGTGCCGCCGTGCACGACGGCGTGCAGGTGGCGCCCGCGCGCGGGCCCGAGCGCGGCCACGAGCACCTCCCGCGGGAGCGCGGCGACGTCGCCCGCGGTCCGCAGCCCGTACGCCCGCAGCCGGCCGGCCGTCACCTCGCCGACGCCCCACAGCAGCTCGACCGGCAGCGGGTGCAGGAACGCCGCCTCGGCGGCCGGGTCCACCAGCAGCAGGCCGTCCGGCTTGGCGACGCGGCTCGCGACCTTCGCCAGGAACGGCGTGCGCGCGACCCCGACGGTGATCGGCAGGCCGACCTCGTGGGCCACCCGGGCGCGGACCCGCGCGGCGAGCGCGAGGGGCGGGGCGTCGATCCGGTGCAGGCCGTGCACGTCGAGGAAAGCCTCGTCGATCGAGACGCCCTGCACGGCGGGCGTCGTGTCCTCGAAGATCGCGAACACCGCCCGGCTCGCGGCGGAGTAGGCGTCGAACCGCGGCCGGACGACGACGAGCCCCGGGCACAGGGACCTCGCCTGCCGCGCGCTCATGGCGGTGCGGACCCCGCGACGCTTCGCCTCGTAGGAGGCGGCCAGCACCACGCCGCCGCCCACCGCGACGGGCCGTCCCCGCAGCCGCGGGTCGTCGCGCTGCTCCACCGAGGCGTAGAACGCGTCGAGGTCGGCGTGCAGGATCGTGGCGCGTCGCGGCGGCGCGGGCTCCGCCGGCGGGGCGACGGGTGGCCCCGGCGCTCCGCCGGGCGCGGGGCGGGCCGGACGGCTGGACACGGGCCCATGCTCGACCCGACCACCGACACGAGCGCGGTCCGGGTCGCACGGCCCGGCGCCCCGGCCGACGATGGGCGCATGGCCGAGCCCGACGCCCCCGCCGCCGACCGCCCCGACGCCGCGCACCTGCCGCCCGACGGCGTCCCCGAGGCGGTGGTCGAGGCGGTCGGGGGAGTGACCGCCGCGTTCGAGGTCGTCGAGCACGCCCGCGGGATGCTCTACGCGTTCCACCGGCTGATCGGGCGCGCGGACGCGGAGCTGGCCGAGGCGCTGGACCGACTCGAGGCGGCGGGTCACCCCGACCTCGCCGAGGAGGTGCGCGCCGAGGTGGTCGGTCGCAACGTGCTCGCGGGGCGCTGGACGTTCCAGGTGGTGGAGGACTTCGACGACGGCTACCACCGGGCGTTCGCCGACGCCGAGCGCCGCGTCCGGGACGAGCTCGTCGCGGGCCGCCGGCACGTCCACGAGTCCCAGCTCAAGGAGCGCAACCGCACGCACGGCCGCCCGGGGCACGAGTCCCGGCCCGGTCCGACCGGGTGACGGCACCTGCGCGACACGGCGCGGGCGGCGCTAGCATCCAGGGTCGCGTCCGAGGAGGGGCACCCGTGCAGCGCAGCGTCGTGGAGGAGCTCGGTGCGCGTCTGAGCGCGCCCGCGGAGTTCGGGCGCGACGCGCTCGTGGTCTGCGACGCGGTGGTGCGCGTGTTCCGCACCGGGGGCGTCGAGGTGCAGGCGCTGCAGGGCCTGGACCTGCTGGTCCACGCGGGGGAGATGGTCGCCGTCGTGGGCGCGTCGGGCTCCGGCAAGTCGACGCTGCTGCGCATCCTGTCGGCCGCCGACGTGCCCACCGCCGGGCGGGTGCGCGTCGGACGGTGGGACCTGGGAGCGCTGTCGCGGGCGGACCGCGTCGCGTACCGCCGCACCGTCGTCGGGTCGGTGCGGCAGCAGACGTCACGGAACCTCGTCCCGTACCTGACCGCGCGGCAGAACGTCATGCTGCCGCTCACGCTCGCCGGCAGGCGGCGGCCCGTGGCGCGCGGGCGCGCGGGCGAGCTGCTCGGCCTGGTCGGGCTGCGGTCCGCGGCCGACCGGCGTCCCGCCGAGCTGTCGGGCGGCGAGCAGCAGCGCGTGGCGATCGCGGTCGCGCTGGCGAACGGCCCGCGCCTGCTGCTCGCCGACGAGCCGACGGGCGAGCTCGACACCGCGACCGGCCAGGAGGTGCTGGAGGTGCTGCGCGCCGCGCGGTCCGACGCCGGCGCGGCGGTCGTCGTCGTCACGCACGACCCCGGGGTCAGCGGCCAGGTCGAGCGCACCGTCGCCATCCGCGACGGCCGCACCAGCAGCGAGGTGCTGCGCCGACGCGACGCGGAGCAGGGCGACGTCGCCGAGGAGTACGCGGTGATGGACCGGGCCGGCCGCGTGCAGGTGCCCCGGGAGTACCGGGAGGCGCTGGACCTGACCCGACGGGTCCGGCTGGCGCTCGAGGCCGACCACGTGTCGGTCCGCCCCGACCGCCCCCGGCAGGGTGGCGCATGACGGCACCGCTCGTGCGCGTGCGCGACGTCCGGCGCACGTACGGCACCGGCCACGCCGCGGTCCACGCCCTGCGCGGCGTCGACCTGGACGTGGCCCCCGGGGAGCTCGTGGCCCTGGTCGGGCGGTCGGGATCCGGCAAGACGACGCTGCTGAACCTCGTCGGCGGCCTCGACCGGCCGGACGCCGGCTCCGTCCACGTGGACGGCACCGACCTGTCCACGCTGGACCGCGCGGGCCAGGTGCGGCTGCGGCGGGACGTCGTGGCGTTCGTGTTCCAGACCTTCGGGCTGGTCCCGGTGCTCAGCGCCGCGGAGAACGTCGCCGTGCCGCTGCGCCTGCGGGCGCTGCCCGTGGCGGACCGCGAGCGCCGGGTGGAGCTGCTGCTGCGGCTGGTCGGGCTCGAGGGCCACGCCGCCCTGCGCCCCGACGAGCTCTCGGGCGGCCAGCAGCAGCGGGTCGCGCTGGCCCGGGCGCTCGCCGGGTCGCCGCGGCTGCTCATCGCCGACGAGCCGACCGGGCAGCTCGACAGCGAGACCGGGCTGGCGGTCATGGCCCTGATCCGTGCCGTCGTGGAGGCCGAGGGCATGGCGGCGCTGGTGTCCACGCACGACCCGGTGATGATCGGGCTGGCGGACCGGGCGGTGCGGCTGGTCGACGGCCGCCTGGCCCCGGCATGACGGTCGCGCTGCTGCTGCGCCGCGCCCGGGCGCAGGCCGGCCTGCTGCTCGCGGTGACGGCGACGGCCCTCGTCGCGCTGACCGTGCTCGGCACGTGCGCCCTGCTGCTCGGGCCCGGCCGGTCGGGCGCCCTGGACGCCGCGCTCGCCGGCGCGCCGCCCGGCGCCACGGCCGTGCAGGCGCGGGTCGACCCGGCACCCGGGGAGGACGCCGCCGCCGTGGCCGCCCGGACGGTGGCGCTGCTCGAGGGGGCGCTCGAGCCGCTGGCCGCGGACTCCTCCGTGTGGTCGGAGACGCCGCTGCTGGCGCTCGAGGAGGTGCCGCCGTCCGACGGGCCGCCCCCCGACGGGCCGGCGTTCGCGTACCTCGCGGACGCTCCCGGGCTCGAGGACGTCGCCCGCGTGGTCGAGGGCACGTGGCCGGGCGGCAGGGAGGGCGGCGCGGTGGGCGGCGCGGACGGCCCGGTGCCGGTCGCCGTGCCCCGCGCGGCGGCGGGGGCGCTCGGCCTGGCGGTCGGCGACGTGCTCCGCCTCGGGCCGTCCGCGGACTCCGCGCCGGACGCCGCGCTCGCCGTCCGGGTGTCGGGCGTCTACGCGCCACGGGGTGCCGGCGGTGACGCGACGCCGTGGACCCGCGACCTGCTCGCCGGTGCGGGCGCCGACCCGGACCACGGGCGCCCCGGGACGCAGGACCGCCGCACGTCGCCCGCCTACGGGCCGCTGGTCGTCGCCCCGGGGGCGGCAGCCGGGGTCCTCGGGGAGGCCGGCACCGGACCGGTCGCGGTGGCGGTGCAGCCGCACGCGGCCGGCGCCGGCGCCGGCACGCTGAGCCGCGTCGCCGGGCGGGTCGCCGGGGTGCGCACCGAGCTGGCGGACGGGCTCGGCGAGACCGCGAACCGCGTCGTGGTCCGGACCAGCCTCCCGGCGGTGCTGCGGGCGGCCGTCACGCAGCACGGCGTCACCGGGGCCGCGGCGGCCGTCGCGGGCCTGCTGTGCGGTGTGCTCGCCGTCGCCGCGCTGCTGCTCGCCGGCCGGCTGCTCGCCGCGCGCCGGGCGGGCGAGCGCGCGCTGCTGGCGGACCGCGGCGCGGGCCGGGCGTGGCTGCTGCGGGCGGCGACGGCCGAGGCGGGCGTGGTGGTGCTGGTCGCGGCCGTGCTCGCGGTCCCGGCGTCGCTCGGCCTGGACGCGGTCGGCGCGGCCGTGGTGCCGGTGCTGCCACCCGTCGGGGCGCCCCCGGGCGTCCTCCTCGGCACCGTCGCCGCGGGGGCGCTCGCGCTGCTGCTCGCGCTGTGCGCGCCGGACGCGGGCGCCGCGGCGTCGCACCCGGCCGAGGGCGTGCGCCGGTTCGCGCGCACGGGCGCCGACCTGCTGCTGGTCGCGCTGGCCGCCGTGGTCGTGCTGCGGCTGCGCGGCGGCACGTCGGACGCGCTCCGCACGCTCGCACCGGTCCTGTGCCTCGTGGCGCTGTCGGTGCTCGCGCTGCGCGCGGTGCCGCTCCTGGCCCGCGGCGCGGAGCGGTCGGCCCGGCGGTCGCGCCGGTTCGTGCTGCCGCTCGCGGCGCTGGACGTGGCCCGCCGGCCGCGCCCGGCCGCGGCGGTGCTGCTGCTGGTGCTGGCGGCGGCGGGCGGCACCTTCGGGACGTCGTGGTGGGCCACGGCGGAACGCTCCCAGGGGGAGCAGGCCGAGGTCCGGGTCCCCGCCGAGCTGGTCGCGTCCGGCCTCACCGGGACGCCGGCGGAGCAGGAGGAGGCCGTGCGTGCCGCCGGCGGGGTGGCGGCCCTGCCGGCCGTGGACCGCGTCACCGCGCTCGGGACCCTGGTGGGCGCCGGGTCGGGCGAGGCGCCCACCCGCCTGCTGGCCGTGGCGCGCGACGCCCCGCTGCGCGGCCGGTTGCCGGACGGGGCGCGCTGGCGCGACCTGACCGCCGACCTCCCGCCGGGGAGCCCCGCGCCGACCCTGGCGCTCGGGGAGGCGGGCGGGACCGTCGAGCTCCGGCTGGAGGGCACCGCCGACGGCGTGGTGCCGGTCACGGCCGCCGTGACGCTGGTGCTGCAGGACGGGCAGGGCGTGCGCACCGCGGTGGTCACCGAGGAGGTGCCGCTCGACGGCCGCGCCCACGAGCTGGTCCCCACGGCGGCACCGGGGCGCGCGTCGTCGGCCCTGCCCTCCGGTGCTGGTGCCCTGGCCGCCGTGCTGCTGCACCTGCGGGCCGACGCGCCGCTCCCGGAGTTGGGCGCGGCGCCGGCGCAGGTCCGGGTGCACCTGGGGTGGGACGCCCCCGCGACGGGCGGCGGGGTCGGGGCCGCCTGGGGCGCGGCCCCGACCACGGCCTCCGCGCTCGCGCTGCCGACGTCGTCCGTGACCGTCGACCGGGAGGGCCTGCAGGCGGGGGCGACGCTGGACCTCGTCGCGGCGGCGGCCGGCCCCGCCGACCTGGTGCTGAGCGGGTTCCCGCGGCCCGGTGCGCTGCCGGTGCTCGTGAGCGAGGACCTCGCGTCGGGCTCGTCGCTGCGGGCGGGTGACCTGCTGGAGGTGCTGGTCGGCCGGACGCCGGTGCCCGCCCGGGTCGTCGGCGTGGCGCCGTACCTGCCGGGCGCCCCGGAGGGACCCGCCGTGCTGGCGGACCTCGACGCGCTGTCCCGGGCCGCCCTCGCGCAGGCGGAGACGGCGACGCTGGTGGACGGCTGGTGGGTCGACGGGGCCGCGCCCGGCGCCGCCGCGGCCCTGCGGGACCAGGGCGCCGACGTGACGGTGCGCGCCGAGGCCGCGGCGGCCCTCCGCGACGGACCGCAGCAGGCTGCGGTGGGCGCCGCGCTCGCCCTCCTCGTCGGCGCCGCGGTGCTGCTCGCCCTCGTGGGCGCGGTGCTGCACGCCGCGGGCTCCGCCGACGACCGGGGGCCGGAGGTCGCCCGCCTGCTCGCCCTCGGCGCGGCGCCGAGAGCGGTCGCCGCCACGCACACCGCCCAGCACGCCGTCCTGGACGTGCTGGGCGTCGCGGCCGGGGCGGCGGTCGGGGCGGCCACGGCGTGGCTGCTCGCTCCCGTCCTGACCGTCACCGCGTCCGGCGGGGCGCCCGTGCCGCCCCCGGTCGTGGTATGGCCGTGGGCGGTGCAGGGCCCCGTGCTCGCCGCGCTCGTCGTCGGGGCGACGGTGGTGACGCTGCCCGTCGTGCGCGCGCTGGTCCGGCGGGCCACGGCCTCGCACCTGCGGGTCGGGGACGCGGCGTGACGGCCCGGCACCGCGCACGCACCGGCGTCCCGCGGCCGTGGTCCCGCGCCCCCGGGCGTCGTCGGGCGGCGGGCACGGACCTGCGCACCCTCCCGCGACGGTCCCTGGCCCAGGCCGGGCCGCTGGTCCTGCTCGCGCTGCTCGTCGCGGTGGGCACCGCGCTGGCCGCGGCGGCGCCGCGGGTGGTCGCGCGGGTCGAGGACGAGGCCGTCCGCACCGCGGTGGCGGACGCGGGACGGGACGCCGACCTGGTCCTCAGCGGTCCGGTCGGCTACGAGGGGTCCGACGGCGGCCTGGACCGCGAGCCCGCCGGGACCGCCGCAGAGGTCGCCGCCGCGATGCGCACCGCCGCGCTGACCACGTTCGGTCCCGTGCTGGGCGACCCGCTCACCACCGAGGTGTCGCGGGCGCTGCGCCTCCAGGAGGTCGCGGGAGAGCGGCCCGGGGACGCCCCGGGGCCCACGGGTGAGACGTCGGTCCGCCTCGCCTGGCAGGCGGGGACGCAGCTCGCCTGGGTGTCGGGCCGGTCGCCGGAGCACGCACCGGAGGGCGACCCCGAGGTGGCCCTGTCGCAGGAGACCGCGGCGGTGCTCGGCGCCGTGCCGGGGTCGGCGCTGGTGCTGAGCGGCGCGGACGGGGCGGACCTGACGCTGCGGGTCACCGGGGTGTTCCGGCCGGCCGGCACCGACGCGTCGTCGCGGTGGGTCGACGCCCCCGAGGTGCTGCGGCCACGGGTGACCCGGCAGGGGCCGGCCACCACCACCCAGGTCGCCGCCCTCCTCTCGGACGCGTCGCTGCGCGACGGGCTGGCGGCCGTCGGCCCGCGCGACGTGCAGCGCGTCGTACGCCTCCCGGTGACCGCGGGCGCGCTGTCGGCGCAGCGCGCGGACCGGCTGCTCGCCGAGCTGCCGGCCGTGCAGGCCGCACCGGCCGCGCTCGGGCAGGCCGCGTCCAGCAGCAGCCTGTTCACGGGCCTCGACGACGTGCTGGGGCAGGTGCGTGCGGACGTCGACGCGGCCCGGGCGCAGACGCTCGCCCTGGGCGTCGCCGTGGGCGCCGGGACGTCCGCGCTGCTGGTGCTCGCCGCACGTGTGCTCGCGCGGCGGCGGGAGCCCGACCTCGTGCTCCGGCGCGCACGGGGGTCGGCCCTGCCCGCGACGCTCGTCGAGCTCGGCACGGAGGCGGCGCTGGTCGCGGCGGCGGGCGCTGCGGCAGGCGTCGCGCTCGCCGCGGCCGTCGTCCCGGGGGACCTGGGCGCGGCGGCGCTGGTGCCGGCGGCGGTGGCGGTCCTGGCGAGCCCGGTGGCGGGGCTGCTGGTGGCCCGTGCGGCGGGTGACCCCCCGCGGGACGCCACCGGCGCGGCGGGTCGGCGGCTGGTCCACCGCCGGGCCGGGCCGTCCGGGCCCGGCGGCGGCACGTCGGCACGCGGTGCCACGGCGGGCGGTCGCCGCCTGGCGGCGGAGGGTGCCCTGCTGGTCGCCGCGGTGCTCGCGGTGGCCGCCCACCGCGACGGCGGGACGGACCTGCTCGCCGCGGCCGCCGCCACGCTCGTCGCGGGCGTGGCGGCCGTGATCGTGGCGCAGGTCGTCCCGCTGCTGCTGCGCGCCGCAGGGCCGCTCGTCGCGCGGTCCCGCGGCGCCGTCCCCGTCCTCGGGCTGGCCCGCGCCCGGGAGGCGGGCGCCGCGCCGGCGGCGGTGGTCTGCCTGACGCTGTGCACCGCGCTCGTCGTCGTCGCGTGCGCCGTGGGCGCCGGCACCCGGCGGGACGCCGTCGTGGCGTCGTGGACCTCCGTCGGCGGTGACGTCGCCGTCCGCGCCGCGCCCGGGTCGGACCTGGCGGAGGCGGCGGCCGTCTGGGCGACGGCCCCGGGTGTCACGGCGGTGGTCGCCGCACGGGTCGAGGACGACGTACCGGCCGCCACTGAGCAGGGCCGGCAGCGCGTCCGGGTCCTCGTCGCCCCGCCCGCGGACCTGGAGCGGCTCGCCGCGGCCGCGCGGGCGGACGGAGCCGGGCCGGGCGGTGGCACCGTGGTCGGGACGGTCACCGTGGCCGGCCTATGGGGCGCCGACCGGACGCTGGAGGGCCTCGACGTCCCGGTCCCGTCCGCGGGTGCGCCGGGCGCGGCCGGCGGGGCGGGTCGGCCGACCGTGGCGGTCGACCCCGCCGCGCTGGCGGACGCGGGACAGGACGCCGGGCAGGACCCTGGGCAGGACGCCGCGCAGGACCCCGGGCAGGACGCGGGGTCCCCGGACGCGGCCTGGCTCACGGGCCCCGGCGCCGCGGACGCGGTGCGCGACACCCCGCCGCCCCCGGGGTCGGACGTCGTCGCGCGGGCCGACGTGCTGGCGGACGTGACCTCCGGCGTCCTGCTGCGCGCCCGGCTGGGCGTGGCCGCGGTCGCGGCGGCGCTGCTGCTCGTGCTGACCGTCGTGGCCGCGCTGCAGGCCGCCGCGGCGGGAGGACCGGCGCGGCGGCGGGCGCTGGACACCCTCCGGACGCTCGGCCTCGGCGACCGCGGGGCTCGGGCCGTGGCGGTGGCCGAGCTGCTGCCGGCCGCGGCGACAGCGGCCGTGCTCGGGGCGGGCGGCGGCCTGCTGGCGGCATCGGTCGTCGTCGGCGGGGAGACCGTGCGCGCGACCCTGGGCCGGCTGCTCGGCGCGGCGTGCCTCACCACCGCGGCCGTCGTCGTGGCGGTCGTGGTGCTCGCCGTCGCCGAGCAGGCGGGCTCGCGCGCCCACCGCGTGGGGGCCTCCCTGCGGATCCCGGAGCCGTGACCTGCGGGGACGCCGCCGTGTGGCGGGACCTCGGGCGCTGACCTAGCGTCGGGCACGGCGGGCCGGCAGGTCCGCCGACAGCACCGGCGGAGGAAGCCCGTCGGCGCCATCCCCGGTCCCCGGGGGCGGACGCCGGACGGCCCCGCCCTCGCGACCGCGGTGACCGCTCCCGCACGAACCAGCGCCCGCAGAGGCGCGGAGGTCGCGATGTTCTTCCACCGCCAAGAGCTCCAGCACCAGGCCAAGCCCGACCGCCCGGACGCCGTGTACGCCCGCAAGCTCCAGGAGGTGCTGGGCGGGCAGTACGGCGAGATCACAGTCGCGATGCAGTACGGGTTCCAGTCCTGGAACACCCACCTGCCCGGCAAGTACCGCGACCTGCTCTACGGCATCGGCGCCGAGGAGTTCGGCCACGTCGAGATGCTCGCCACGATGATCGCCCAGCTGCTCGAGAAGGCGCCGGTCGGCATCACCGAGGACGCCGTGCAGGACGACCCCACGGTCGCGGCCGTCCTCGGCGGCACCGACCTGCAGCACGCCATCGTGGCGGGCGCCGGCGCCCGCCCGGTGGACAGCATGGGCAACCCCTGGAGCGCGGGCTACGTCACCGCCAGCGGGAACCTGCTCGCCGACTTCACGGCCAACGCGAACGCCGAGATGCAGGGCCGCGTGCAGGTCGCCCGGCTCCACCACATGACCGACGACCACGGTGTCCGCGACCTGCTCGCGTTCCTGCTGGCGCGGGACACCATGCACCAGAACCAGTGGATCGCGGCGGCGCGCGAGCTCCAGGAGGAGGGCCTCGAGGGGCTCCCGGTGCCGAGCAGCTTCCCCCTCGGGCAGGAGGACCGCGACGTGGCGTACCAGTACATCAACTTCTCCGACGGCGCCCAGGCGGGCGAGGGCTCCTGGGCCTCCGGCCCGACCCCGGACGGCCTCGGGGAGTTCACCTACGTGCCGGAGCCGCCGGCGGGCGTGCCCATGCCCCCGCCCACGCAGCCGGACCCCCGGCTGTTCGGCACGACCCCGCAGCCCAACCTCCTGGAGAAGGCCACGGGGAAGCTCAAGGACACCCTCAAGAGCGAGTGAAGGAGCACGTGATGAGCGCTCAGGACACGGGTGGCGGCGCCGCTGCGGCGGTCGGCACCGCGAAGGACGAGGCACAGGGGCTCGCGCACCAGGCCGCGGAGTCGGGGCAGGACCTGCTGCAGGACGTGAAGGACGGGGCCGGTGGCGTCGCGGCGGAGGCCGCGCAGCAGGCGCGTGACCTGCTGGGGGAGGCCCGTGACGGTCTCCGGTCCCAGGCGGCCGACCAGCAGGCGCGGGCCGCGCAGGGGCTGCGCACCCTCGGCGACGAGCTCGGTCGGATGGCGGACGCGTCCGACGGGGGCCTCGCGCGCGACCTGGTGCGTGACGTGGCGGGCCGCACCGGTGCCGTGGCGTCGTGGCTGGACGACCGCGAGCCGGGCGACGTGCTCGGCGAGGTCGCCGAGTTCGCGCGGCGTCGGCCCGGGGCGTTCCTGGCCCTCGCGGCCGGGGCGGGCGTGGTCGTCGGGCGGCTGGCGCGCGGGCTGAAGGACGCGCCGCCGAGCAGCGCGGGCGCCCGGTCCCGGCCGGGCGGCAGCGGCCTGCCCGGCTCGACGACGGGACTGTCGACGCCGTCCGCGGCGTCGGCGGGTGGGTCGCCGGCCGGCGGTCTCGCGACGTCCGCCGCGGGCGCGGGTGCGGGAGAGCCCGCCGGCGGCCCGGGCGGTCCCGGTGTCGTCGCCGGCGGGAACGCCGAGGTGCTCGAGGTCGGCGAGGACGAGCCGCAGCACCGCGAGCCGGGTCCCGCCCTCGGGGAGGAGCGTGCCTGGGCGGCCAGCGGCGGGGAGGCCCCGGTGGCGCCGGCTCCCGGGCACCTGCCCCCGGCCGACGGGGCGGGCACGGCCGGTGGCGACCCGCTGGCGGGCGTGCAGCGTGAGGACCGATCGTGACCGGGCCGGGCGACCCGACGGTCGCGGCGGACCCCGGGGCTGTGCCACGGGGCCCGGCCCCCGGCGGCGAGCCGGGAGCGGGAGGCGCACCGGGCGCCGGGCAGGAGCGCCCGTCGCTGGGCGACCTCATCGGGTCCGTGACCCAGGACCTCTCCGAGCTCGTCCGGCAGGAGGTCGAGCTCGCGAAGGCGGAGCTCGGGCAGTCGGCCCGGCGGGCGGGGCGCGGCAGCGGGATGCTCGCGGGAGCCGGCGTGGCCGGCCACTTCGTGCTGGCGTTCCTCTCGGTCGCCCTGTGGTGGGGGCTCCCGATCGGCAAGGCCTGGTCCGCGGTGGTCGTGGCCGTGGTCTGGGGTGTGGTGGCGGCGGTGCTGGCGCTCCGGGGGCGCGCTGAGCTCCGCCGGGTGCGGGGCGCGCCGCGCACCGCCGAGACCGTCAAGAAGATCCCGAACGCGCTGAAGGGCGACGAGGAGGCGAACCATGAGTGAGGACCCGGAGCGGATCCGCGAGCGGATCGAGCGGACGCGGGCGGAGCTGTCGGCGGACGTGGACGCGGTCGGTGAGGCGATCGACCCGCGGCAGGTCGCGCACCGTCAGGCCGAGAAGGTGCGCAGCCGCGTCGGCGCGGTGCGCGACCGCGTCATGGGCACCGTCCAGGACGCCGCGGGATCGGCCGGCGGCACGGCGCGGGGCGCGGCCGACAGCGTGCGCGGGACGGCGGGCGACCTGACGAGCGGCGTCGCGGGCGGGCTGCGCGACGCGCCGCACGCGGTGACGCGGCAGGCCGAGCGCAGCCCGCTCGCGGCGGGACTCGTGGCTTTCGGCGTGGGGCTGCTGGCCGCGTCCCTGCTACCGGCCTCGCGTCGCGAGCAGCAGGCGGCGCAGGCGGTCAAGGACCAGGCGCAGGCCGCTCTCCCCGAGGTGAAGCAGGCGGCCCAGCAGGCGGCGGAGGACCTGCGGGCACCGGCGCAGGAGGCCGTCGAGGCCGTGAAGGAGCGCGCCGCCGACGCGGTCGGCACGGTGCAGGAGCACGGCACGCAGGCCGCGCAGGAGCTGCGCGACCAGGCGCAGGACTCCGCGGAGCACGTCCGCGAGGCCCCGCAGCAGGGCTGAGCGCCGGCCGACGCCGCCTGGGGGAGCCGTGTCCCGCAGGCGGCGTCGGCCGCGTCCGGGGGAGCGACCGCCGCGACCGTGGGGCTGGCCCCCGGGCGCGGTCCGTCGGAGACTGGGACGACCCCCGCCCCCTGCTCCGGAGACCTCGTCCGTGA
>JACXUT010000010.1 GCA_014763765.1 Micrococcales bacterium | reverse complement strand
CGCCGCGGGCGTCGCCACGGAGGCCGTCGCGGCGGCCGCCTCGCCCGCCCCCTCGAGGCCGATCGCCCGCGCCATCGGCCGGAACTCCCCGCCGAGGCTGAGCGTGGCCGAGGTCAGCACGGACGCCCTCCCGGCCAGCAGGTTCGTGCGGATCAGGCCGTTCACCGCGAGGGGCGCCGCGTACAGCCGGGTCGCCCCGTCGCGCTCCCCGCGGGAGCACCACAGGACGGTGAACCGCTGGTCGTCGGGGTCCGCCGCCATCCGCTCGGCCACCTCGAACAGCGCCAGCACCGCGGACGTCGCGATCTTCAGGCCCGGGTCCGGCTGGGCGCTCTCGCCCGCGGCGGGCTTCTCCGGACGCAGGGCGGTGAGCAGCGACCGCGCGGCGTCCCGCACCATCGCCACGGTGGCGCGCGTGCCCTCCGGCAGCCCCTGGGCGAACCGGCCCTCGGGCAGCTGCATGAGGGCGGTGCCGAGCGCCGCGGCGGCACCGTCGAGGTCGGTCGTCGCGACACCGGCGTGGCGGCGCGCCATCCGCCCGGCGTGCTCGACGGTGGCCACCGACAGCTCCGCGGTCGACTGCGCCGTGACGCGGTCGGCGAGCTCGTGCGCCTCGTCGACCACGAGCACCTGGTGCTCGGGCAGCACGCCGGGCGAGCCGGACGCCGCGATCCCGAGCATCGCGTGGTTCGTCACGACGACGTCGGCGGACCGCGCCGCGGCCCGCGCCCGCTCGGGGAAGCACTCGTCGAGCACCGGGCACCGCTGCCCCAGGCACTCCAGCGCCGTCACGGAGACCTGCCGCCACGCGCGGTCACCGACGCCGGGCACCAGGTCGTCCCGGTCGCCCGTCTCCGTGGCCTCCGCCCACTCCCGCAGCCGGACCACCTGGGCCCCGAGCGACTCCTTCTCCGCGGGCTCGCCGTCCGTCGCCTCCGCGGTCGCGGGGTGGTCCGCCGCACCGCGGTCCCCCAGGTCGAACAGCATGCCCTGGTCGTCCGGCGGGTAGCCGCCCGCGGTCTTGTGCACGCAGACGTAGTTGTGCCAGCCCTTGAGCAGGGCGACCTGCGGGGGCCGCGGCAGCTCCGGGGCGAGCGCGTCCGCGACGAGCGGCAGGTCGCGCGTCATGACCTGGCGCTGCAGGGCGAGCGTGGCCGTCGAGACCACGACGCGCTCGTCGGCCAGCACGGCGTGCCGGACCGACGGCACCAGGTACCCGAGCGACTTCCCGGTCCCGGTGCCCGCCTGGACCATCACGTGCCGTCCAGCCTCGATGGCGTCGGCGACCTCCCGGGCCATGCGCCGCTGACCCTCGCGCGGCGCACCGCCGAGCGCCGCCACCGCCACGTCGAGGAGGTGGTCGACGTCCGGGGCTGGATCAGGCACCCGGACAGGGTAGTCGTGCGCGCCGACAGCCCCGCACGCGGCGTCGTCGGCGGGCGTCAGCGGCCGCGGACCGCCGCGGCCGCCAGCTCGGACGCGAGGCCGGCGTCGACCCGCCCGCGCAGCGCCGTCCCGAGCTCGGTGTGCTCCTCCGCGTCGATCTCCCCGGTCTCGTGCACCCGGTGGACCAGGTCGCCGCGGTCGTACGGGATCACGACGTCGACCGTGACGCCCGGGCGCGGGAGCTGGTCGGCGATGACCGCCTGGAGCTCGTCGATCCCGTCGCCGGTGTGCGCCGAGACGACGACCGCGCCGTGCTCGCGCGAGCGCAGGCGGGCGAGCGCCTCCGGCTCGGCGAGGTCGGCCTTGTTCAGCACGATGATCTCGGGCACGTCCATCGCGCCCGGGATGTCGGCGAACACGTGCCGCACCGCGGCGATCTGCCCCTCCGGGTCGGGGTGCGAGGCGTCCACGACGTGCAGCACCAGGTCCGCGTCGGCGACCTCCTCGAGCGTCGACCGGAAGGCCTCGACGAGCTGGTGCGGCAGGTTCCGGACGAAGCCCACCGTGTCCGCCAGGGTGTACACGCGGCCGTCCGCGGCCTGGGCGCGGCGCACGGTCGGGTCCAGCGTGGCGAACAGCGCGTTCTCCACGAGGACGCCGGCGTCGGTGAGCCGGTTCAGCAGCGAGGACTTGCCGGCGTTGGTGTAGCCGGCGATCGCCACCGACGGGATCGCGTTCTTCTTCCGGGACGCCCGCTTGGTCTGCCGGGCGGGCTCCATCGCGGCGATCTCGCGGCGCAGCTTGGCCATCCGGTTGCGGATGCGGCGGCGGTCCAGCTCGATCTTCGTCTCACCGGGTCCGCGGGAGCCCATGCCGGCCCCGGCGCCGCCGACCTGGCCACCCGCCTGCCGGGACATCGACTCGCCCCAGCCGCGCAGGCGCGGGAGCAGGTACTCGAGCTGCGCGAGCTCGACCTGCGCCTTGCCCTCCCGCGACTTGGCGTGCTGGGCGAAGATGTCGAGGATCAGGGCGGTCCGGTCGACGACCTTCACCTTGACGACGTCCTCGAGCGCGCGGCGCTGCGAGGGCGCCAGCTCCCCGTCGACGACGACGGTGTCCGCGCCGACGGCCAGGACGACGCCCGCGAGCTCCGCGGCCTTGCCGGACCCGAGGTACGTGCCGGGGTCGGGCGTGGACCGGCGCTGCAGCAGCCCGTCCAGCACCTCGGAGCCGGCCGTCTCGGCGAGCGCCGCGAGCTCCCGCAGCGAGATCTCGGCGGTCTCCTGCGTCGTGCCCGGGCCGCCCCAGAGGCCGACGAGCACCACGCGCTCCAGCCGGAGCTGCCGGTACTCGACCTCGGTGACGTCCTGGAGCTCCGTCGAGAGTCCCGCCACCCGGCGCAGCGACGTGCGCTCCTCGAGGTCGAGCTGCTCCCCGTCGTGCGCGGTGTGGACGGTCGCGCCGTCCTGGAGCGCCGTGCCCGCCCGGGCCAGCACGCGTGCGACGACGTCGTCGGCGACCCGCTGGGCGTCCCGCGCGGCCTGCTGCGGGTCCCCCGGTGCGTCCGTGACGTCCTGCTCGCGGGTCGGGGGGGTCTGGGGATCGGTCACGCGCGTCCTTCGGTGTCGGCGACGGGCGTCCGTCGTCGGCGCCCGGTGTCCAGTGTCGCGCGCCCCAGGGGGCCGCGCGAGGCAATTCGCCACCGGCGGACGCCGGTAGGGTCGCGGACGTGAGCCCCGAGCACTACTTCACGGCCGAGCCCGCGTCGGACGGCGAGCTCCGGCGCCGCACCGTGCACCTGGCCGGCCGGGACCTGGACGTCGGGACGGCGGGCGGCGTGTTCTCCCCGGACCACCTCGACGCGGGGACCGAGGTGCTGCTGCGCCACGTGCCCGCGCCGCCCCGCGCCGGCGACCTGCTGGACCTCGGGTGCGGGTGGGGGCCGGTCGCGCTGAGCCTCGCGCTGGCGTCCCCCGCGGCCCGCGTGTGGGCGGTCGACGTCAACGAGCGCGCCCTCGACCTCACGCGCCGCAACGCGGCGGCGCACGGGCTGACCGGGGTGCGCGCGGTGCGCCCGGAGGACGTCCCGGACGACGTGCGGTTCGCGGCGATCTGGTCGAACCCGCCGATCCGGGTGGGCAAGGAGACCCTGCACGCGATGCTCCGCCAGTGGCTGCGCCGGCTCGTCCCCGGTGGTGAGGCGTACCTGGTCGTGGCGAAGAACCTCGGGTCGGACTCCCTGCTGCGCTGGTTGGGCGAGGAGCTGGGGGGCGAGGCGGACGTCGACCGCGTCGCCACATCCCGGGGGTTCCGGGTGCTGCGGGTGGTCGCCGCGGGCTGACCGGCGGCCGGCGTCAGCCGGCGACGGCGGCCACCGCCGCACGGGCCTGCGCGAGCGACGGCACGCCGGTCACGCGCGCCACGGGCCGACCGCCGCCGTCGAGCAGCACGACCGTCGGCGTCCGCGTCACCGCGAACCGCTCGGCGAGGTCGGCCCGGTCCGCGACGTCGACCTCGACGTGGGCGACGCCCTCGGTCGTCGCGACGACGCGCTCGAGGATCCGGCGGGTCGCGCGGCACGGGGCGCAGAACGCCGACGAGAGCTGCACGAACGTGGCCGCGGCGCCGAGCGGGTGGCGCAGCGCGCCCGCGTCGAGGGGCCACCCCGCCGCGTCAGCCGCGGTGGCGCCGGGCGGGAGCGCGCCGGCCGGGAGCGCGCCGGACGGCGGCAGCACGTCACGCGCCGGCGTGCCCGCGTCACGCGGCCGGGGATCGGGGGTCACGGAGACGGAACGCCTCGTCGCCACCGTGGTGTTCCCGGACGGCCGGCGCCCGGTCCTGCGCCCGTGCTCAGCCCGCGAGCGCCGCGACGTCGACGTCGACGTCCGCGACGAGCACCGCGGGCCCGGCGAGCTCGACGTGGCCGTCCGCGAGCGCCGTGACCCGCACCGTGCCGCCGGGGACGTCGACCAGCCACACGTCGGGCGCCTGCGGCCCGGCCCACGTGCGCACGGCGAGCGCCGCGGCGCAGGCGCCGGTGCCGCAGGACCGGGTCTCCCCCACGCCCCGCTCGTGCACCCGCATCCGGAGGCGTCCCAGCACGGTGCCGTCGGCGTCCCGCTCCTCGCCGAGGGGCACGACGAGCTCGACGTTGGTGCCGTGCGGCGGCACCGGCTCGACGGCCGGCGCCCGCGTGAGGTCGGCGGCGTCCAGCTCGGCGTCCCCGGCGAGCGCGAGCACGGTGTGCGGGTTCCCGAGGTCGACGCCGAGCGCCGGCCGGGGCACGTCGAGCCCGGCCACCGCGACCTGGGCGTCGAAGCCGGCGGACGCCGCCTCGGTGCCGCCCGGCAGGCGCCACGCGCCCATGTCGACGGCGTACCAGAGCTCGCCGGCCGGGCCCTCGACCTCGCGGACGCGGCGGACGCCGGCGCGCGTGCCGAGCACGAGCTCGCCCTCCGCGGGGTCCCAGAGCCCGAGCGCCCGCGCGTAGGACGCGACCACCCGGACGCCGTTGCCGCACATCTCCGCCACGGAGCCGTCGGCGTTGCGGTAGTCCATGAACCACGTGGCGGCGGGGTCCTCGGCGAGCACGGCGGCGCCCTCGGGCAGGTCGCTGCTGGCGACCAGCCGGATCACGCCGTCCGCCCCCACGCCCGCGCGCCGGTCGGCGAGCGCCCGGACGAGCGCCGCGTCGAGGTCGACGCCGTCGCGGCCGTCCAGCAGCACGAAGTCGTTCTGGGTGCCGTGCCCCTTGGTCGCGTGCAGCACCCGGGAGGAGGTGGCGGTCGCGGGCGCGGCGGTGGGGACGGTCATGAACCCAGACTACGGCGGGGCGCGGGGTCGGCCGTGGCGAGGCCGAGCTCACCGGCGTCCGCGGCCGCCACCAGGGCGAGCGCGCGCTCCGGCAGGTCCGGGTCCTGGGCGTCCAGCCAGTGCACCCGGGGGTCGCGCCCGAACCACCCCATCTGCTTGCGGGCGAGACGCCTCGTCCCGGCGACGACCTGCGCGCGGGCCTCGTCCAGCGTGATCTCGCCCCGCAGCGCCGCGATCACCTCCGCGTACCCCACGGCGCGGGCCGCGGTCCGGCCGATCCCGCTCTCCACGAGCCCGCGCACCTCGTCGACGAGCCCGGCCGCCCACATCCGGTCGACCCGGGCCTCGACCCGCGCGTCGAGCACCGCCCGGTCGCAGTCGAGCCCGATCTGCACCGCCGGGACGGCGTAGTCGTGCCCCGGCAGGTTCGCGGAGTACGGCCTGCCGGTCAGCGCGACCACCTCCAGCGCGCGCACGATCCGCCGGGCGTTGCGCGGTCCGATGCTGTCCGCCGCCACGGGGTCGACGGCCGCCAGCTCCGCGTGCAGCGCGCGGGCACCCTCCGCCTCGACGCGGGCCTCGAGCCGGGCGCGGACCTCCGGGTCGGTGCCCGGGAACTCGATGCGGTCGAGCAGGGCCCGGACGTAGAGCCCCGAGCCGCCGACCACGACGGGCCGCCGGCCGCGCGCCCCGATGTCGGCCACGGCCGCGCGGGCGTCGCGCTGGTAGGCGGCGACGCTCGCGTCCTCGGTGGGGTCCAGCACGTCGAGCAGGTGGTGCGGGACGCCGCGGCGCTCGGCCGGCGCCAGCTTCGCGGTGCCGATGTCCAGCCCCCGGTAGAGCTGCAGCGCGTCGGCGTTGACGACCTCGCCCCCGAGGCGCTCCGCGAGCGCCAGGCCGAGGTCGGACTTGCCGGTGGCCGTCGGGCCGACGACAGCGACGACGAGGGTCACGGGGCCTCCTGCGCGGCAGGGTGCCCGGCCGCGTGCCCGGCCGGGTGCCAGGCCGCCACGACGTGCCACGCGCCCGCGACGACCTCGACCCGCGGCCCGGACACCCGCACGGGCCCCTCCGCCGCGGCGGCGGCCGCGCGCCACGTCGGCCACCCGGACACCGCGAGCTCGCGGGCCGCCCGCGGGCCGAGCGCGTCCAGCGCCTGCGCCAGCGCGGCGGGACCGCCGGCCAGCCCGGCCAGCAGCGCGGCGTCGGCATCCGCCGCGCGGGGGTCCTCCGCCAGCGGCGCCGCGTCGCCGTGCCGGGCGCTCGGCGAGCCGACCACGACCAGCAGCACCACCCCCGCCGGGACGTCCGGGACGCCCCGGGCGTCCGGCGCGTCGCCGCCGGGGTCGCGCGGGAGCTCGACCACGTCGACGGCGGCCGTCACGCCGGCGGCGCGCAGCAGCGTCAGCGCGACCGACGCCGGCACGTCGGCGCGGCGGGCGGCGGGCCCGGACGGTGCGTCCGCGCCCGCACCGAGGCCGGCCGCACCGAGGCCGGTCGCGACCGGGTGGCGCAGCGTCCGGTGCGCGTGCCCCGGTGCGACGACGAGCACCGGGGCGGACGCGGCCCGCCCGGCCGGCACGCCGGCAGCCCGCCCGGCCGGCACGCCGGCAGCCGGATCGGCCGGCACGCCGGCGGCCGGATCGGCCGGCACGCCGGCGGCCGGATCGGCGGGCACGTCCGGCGTCAGGCCGAGAACCGCCGCGCCGAGCAGCGCGAGCGCCTCCTCGCGCAGCGCGGCCGCGGGGTCCTCCCGGCCGGCCGCGCCGGGGACGAGCAGCGCCGTGTCGGGCAGGAACACCACGGCCGGTCGCACCCCCCGACCGTATCCCGCCGCCCGGCGTCCGCGCGGCCCCGGCTCAGGACGTCAGCGAGCGCGCGAGCTCGTCGGCCCGGGCGTCCTGCCCGGAGCGGCGCAGCACCTCGACCAGGTCGTTCGCGGCCTCGCCCCGCGGGCCCCGCTGCCGGGCGGCGGTGAAGCCCTCGACGGCGGACTCCAGGTGCCACACGGCCTCGTCGACGCGGCCGAGCCCGTCGTGCAGGCGACCGGCCAGCCAGAACGCGTGCGCGGCGTCGGCAGGCGCACCGAGCGCGGCGTACGCCTCGGCGGCCCGCTGCGCACGTGCTGCGGCGTCCTGCGCGCGGCCGTCGCCGCCGAGCGTGGCCAGCAGCCGGGCGGCGGCGTCCTCCAGGTCGGCCGCGGCGCGGCGGTCGGCCGCCTGCTCCCGCGCGACGAGGGCCTCCGCGCGGTCCTCGTCCGCGGAGGGCGGTGCGTCCAGGCGCGCGGCGAGCGCCGCGGTCAGGTCGTCCGTCTCGCGCAGCACGGCGGCGGCGTCGCCGGTGGCGGCGGCCGCGCGCGCCCACTGCACGACCACCGGGGCGAGCGCCGCGGGCGGCAGGCCCCCGGCGCGCAGGCGCGGGACCGCCGCGGCGTAGCCCGCCGACGCCCCGTCGTCGTCGCCGAGCACCTGGGCGCAGTGCGCGGCCTCGGCGTAGGCGAAGCCGGAGTCCGCGAGCAGCCCCGCGTGCTCGGCCGCGACGGCGGCGTCGAGGTACGCGGCGGCGGCCGCCTCCGGGTCGCCCGCCGCGACGAGGCGCTCGGCCTCCGCGACGAGCGCGTCGGGGGCGGCGTGCTGCGCGTGCGTCCCCCGACCCGCGCCGTGCGCGCCGACCTCGTCCACGGGTGCGGGGTCCGGGTCACCCGCCGGTGCGCCGGCCGGTGACCCGGCGCCCGCGGCACCGGCCCCCGTGGCACCGGCGCTCCCGAGCCCGCGCGGCAGCACGTCGAGGTCCAGCACGTCGTCGGCGGGCTCGGTCCGCCACGCCCGTTCGACCGCCTCGGACTCCGACGGCGTCCCGTTGCGGGCGTCGAACCGCGCGGCGAGCTCCGCCGCCTGGGCGCGCAGCCAGTCGTCGAGCTCGGCGACGGTCGCGGCCGGGACCCGGTCCAGGCGCAGCGGGTGGTCGCCGTGCTCCGGGCGCAGCACGTGGGTCGCCGCCCCGACGAGGCGCGAGAACGCCAGGCGCGAGTACGGGGTGTCCCCGCCGGTCAGGTACTGCTGGTCCGCCTCGATCGCGCGCAGCGCCCGCTCGGCCTGCCCGCCGCGGGCGAGCAGCCGGATGCGCCGGCCGCGGGCGCCGACCATGTCGGACTCCGCCTCGGCCAGCGCGGCGACGGCCCGCCGGTGGGCCCGGGCGGCGTCGCGGGGGCGGCCCGTGTCCAGGTAGGCCTCCGCGAGGTACGACAGCATGTCGGCCGGCTCGGACGCGCACGACGGGTCCTGCGCGAGCGTCTGCTCGATCAGGCGGATGCCCTCGGGGACCCGGTCCGTCGCGAGCAGCCACGCCGCGCGGTCGCCGGGGTCGCACGCCTCGCACTGGGACCAGTCGTCCCGCGGCGTGGCGACCCACGCCTGGTACGCCGCCTCCGCGTCGGCGGCGCCCCGCTGGCGCGCCCACGCGAACCGCTCGTACGCGACGGCGTCCATGCCGTTGCCGGCGAGCGCGTAGCGACGCTCCATGTCGGCGAGCGTCCGGTCGATCTGCTCGGCGGGCACCGTCGGGAAGTCCGCGAGCGCGCTGACCATCCACTTGAACGACCAGAACAGCGCGTGCCGGTCCTGCGCGTCGAAGTGCTCCGGGTGCTCGTCCCACCAGCGCAGCAGCCGGGCGAACGCGACGAACGACCGGTCCACCTCCCCGCCCCACTGGTAGGCCTCGACGAGCGTGCTCAGCGCGTACGCCCGGGCGGCGTCCGGGCCCTCGGCGTCGACCAGCCGCACCTGCCGCTCGGCGGCCTGCGTCCGGGCGAGCCCATACGGCATCTGCCGCACCCGGGTGATCTCGCGGTTGGCGTCGTCCAGCGTGCGGGTCACGCGCGCTCCTGTCCTGCCGGTCCCCCGGCGTCCTCGTCGTCGTGGTCGTCCCGGTGGTCCCGGTGGTCCCGGCCGGGGACGTCGGTCCCCCGGCCGGCCGCGCCGCCGAGCCCGGCGCGCAGCAGCACCGCCAGGGACCCGGTCATGAGCTCGGACTCCCGGGCGCGCAGCGGCTCGCCGGCCAGCAGCAGCGCCGAGACGTACAGCGACCGGACCCCTGCCGCCGCGACCTCGCCGGGCGGGGCCGCCAGCAGGTCCCGGACCACCGGGCTCGCGTCGTTCAGCACGAGCCGGCGGGCGGGCGCGGGCTCGGCGAACCCGGCGAGCACGTCGCTCCACACGTCGTCGGCCTCGGCCATCGCCGCGTGCAGGTCGCGCTGGTGGTCGCCGTCCCGGTCGTGCAGGAGCACGGCCGGCAGGTCCGCCGGCTCGAACGTGCGCAGCAGGACGTCGCAGTCCTGGGGGCGCAGCACCGCGCCCGCCGCGCGCACGGCGTCGAGCGTCTCCAGCTCCCGCTCCGGCGCCGGCGCGGCGAGCACCTGGGCGATGTCACCCGCCCCGAGGGGGCGCACCTCGACGCCGAGGCGGTTGCGCCCGGAGAGCCGTGCCAGCAGGTCGGCGTCGTAGACGTAGCCGGCGTTCACGACCGCCACGCCCTGCGCCCGCGCGACGGGGGCGATCCGCCGGTAGTCCTCCAGCGTCGGGGCGAACACGACCCGGCCGTGCTCCTGCGCGACCTCGGCCAGGGTCAGCGTCCCGTCCGTCGTCTCGTAGGGCAGGATCCGCGCCGCGAGGTCGAGCATCGTGTCGTCCGTGAGCGCGAGCGACCGCACCGCCAGGTGGTGCGTGGCGACGAACTGCCGCGCGAGCGCGGTCCCCGACTCGAGCGTGCGCAGGGTCCAGTCCCGGACCTGCCCGGCGAGCGCCTCCTGCGTCGCGAGCAGCACCTCGTCGGTGTAGAGCTGCTCGCGCGACGCGGTGGGCCGCAGCGCGGAGGCGTCGATCGCGCAGCGCACGAAGAACGCCCACTCGGGCAGCAGCCCCTCCACGCGCGCGCCCAGCAGCATCCGCTTCACGGAGACGCGGTGCGTGCCGCCACCGCCCGGCGGGACCGCGGCCGGCAGCACGAAGGCGACGCCGGTGACCCCCGCGAGGGGCACCTCCAGGTCGAGGTGCGCCAGTGGCGTGAAGCCGAAGGTCTGCTCGCAGTACCGCTCCAGCGCGCGGGTGCGCGCGGCGTCGTCGGCGTGCGTCCGCGCCCACGGCAGGTCGGGGACGGTGACACGGCGCCACGCGTGCCCGGGGCGCGCCCGGCCGTCCGCGAGCACCCGCGTGCGGGTGGCGGGGTCACCGTCGACCGCGACCGCCCCGACCGCGCCGCCCGCGCCCGTCGTGCCGGGCCCGCCGAGCGGCACCTCCACCGCCACGTCCACGGGCAGCAGCGACCCGAACTCCGCCGCGAGCGCCGCCACGGTCTCCCCCGCGAGCCAGTGCTCGAGGTCCCGGCGCGGCCGCAGCAGCACCGTGCTCCCGGACGGCAGGTCCGCCGCGGGCAGCTCCGCCAGGTCGTACGAGCCGTCCGCGCGCCCGAGCCAGCGGATCGCGGCGGCACCCGGGTCCCGGGCGGACCGCGACACCAGCTCGATCTCGTCGGCGACCATGAACGCGGACAGCAGGCCGATGCCGAACTGCCCCAGGAACTCCTCCCGGCCCAGCCCGAGGTCGAGGTCCCGCTTGGACGACCGGCCGACGGTCGCCAGCAGCTCCTCGGCCTCCGCGCGGGTCAGGCCGACGCCCGAGTCCACCACCGCCAGCGACCCGTCCGCCAGCGGCCGCAGCCGCACGGTCGCCGGGCACGCCGGGTCCACCGCGCGCCGCGCCGTGATGGCGTCGACGCCGTTCTGCAGCAGCTCGCGCACGTACACGCGGGGGCCGGAGTACAGGTGCCGGGCGAGCAGGTCGACGACGCCGTGGAGGTCGACCTGGAACGCCCGGCCGGTGGTGGGCTCGAGCGGCACGGTCACTCGGCCTCGAGCTCCGCCTTCGCCGTGGCGGCCTGCTCCGGGAACTGCTCGTCGAGGTGCTCGAACAGGCTCAGGGCGGTGGTGATGCCGCACGCGAGGTGCAGGTCGAGCTGCTCGTCCGTCAGCCCGTGCTCGTAGTCGACGGTGTGCTCGGCGTAGACGCCGACGACCTCGCCCTCGGGGCGGACGTAGCCCTTCGGCCAGAGCTTCTCGGAGTTCCAGCTGTTGACGAGGTCGACGACGCGCGCGTACTCGTCGACGGAGACCTTCCGGTTCCAGCGTCCGCGGACCTGCAGGTACTCCTGCTGGCCCCCGAGGCGGAAGAAGTAGAACAGGTGCCCGTCCCAGTAGCCGCCGATGTCGCCGTCGTCGTCGACCCCGTAGCGCATGTCCCGGGCGTCCAGCACGGCCGTGATCCGGTCGTGCGTCAGCGCCTCGGTGGCGGGCGCCGAACCCGTGGCCTCCGGCTTGGTGAAGAACCCCATGTCCGTCCTCAGTCTCGTGCGGCGCCCGTCGGCGCCGCTGCTTGGGCGTCGGTGCAGGTGGTGGCCGTGCCGCCCCTGCCCGATCGAGCCTAAGCCCACTCGCCGCGGCGTGCGGCGGCCCGCCCACGCCCGCGGGCGCGATCCCTGGCGTCGTCGGCGGCCCCGGGTAGGGTTTCCGGCATGGGTCTGTTCCGGAATCGCCGGTCGCGCCGCGACCCGGACCGGCCGGGTCCTGCGCCGCAGCCCGGGGGTCGTCCCGGTGCGCCCGTGGCAGGTCGCGGCGGGCGCCCGGCGGGGGCTGGTGCCGCGGTCACCGTCGACGACGGCCGGCCCACGCCGCTGACGCCCGAGCGGGTGCAGCGGTGGTTCGAGGAGCACGACTTCCACTACTTCGTCGACAACGACGGCGACCTCGGCGGCCTGTGGCGGGGACGGCTGTTCTACTTCTTCCTGTTCGGCGACCAGCAGGAGATCCTCCAGGTCCGCGGGCAGTGGAACCGGGAGATCGCGATCGAGCGCCTCGAGGAGGTGCTGGACGCCTGCACCGAGTGGAACGCCGAGCGGATCTGGCCGAAGGCGTACGTGCGCGTCCGCGACAACGGCATGGTCCACGTCGTCGCGGAGGTCTCCACCGACCTCGAGCACGGCGCGACCGACGAGCAGCTCAGCCAGCTGCTGTTCTGCGGCGTCTCGACGTCCAGCACGTTCTTCGACGCGATCGACGAGCTGTACCCGGACCCCGCGGCGGCGGCACCGTGACGGCGCGCACGCCGGGGTGGCTCTCCCGCGTCCTCGCGCCGCGCACGCCGCAGGGCACCGGTGAGCGGCGGGTCGCCCCGCAGGCCCGGCCCACGCCGCTCACCCGCGACCGCGTCGCGGCGGCGCTGTCCGCGCGGGGCTACCACTTCCGCGTGGACGAGGACGGCGACCTGACCGGCGTCTGGAACGACTCGCGGTTCTGGTTCCTGCTGCTCGGCGAGCACGAGGAGATCCTGCAGGTCCGGGGCCGGTGGCACCGCCAGCTCCCGGTGGACGGCCGGCGGGCCGTCGCGCTCGCCCTGAACGACTGGAACCGCGAGCGCATCTGGCCGAAGCTCTACCTCCGCGAGGAGGAGGGCCAGGTCGCGGTGTACAGCGAGGTGTCGACCGACCTGGAGCACGGCGTCACGGACGAGCAGCTCGACCAGCTCGTGTCGTGCGGCCTCGGCACCGGGGTGCAGGCGTTCGCGTCGTTCGAGACGCTGCTGCCGCCGCAGGTCTGACACCGCGCGCGGTCCTGGTGCGGCTCCGGGCGGCACCCGCGCAGCGGTCGTCCCCCGTGCGGCTCAGTGCACCTCAGCGCGGCCCGGCGCCGACCGTCGGCAGGCCCAGCAGCACCGGCGCCGCCGGTCCGCCCGAGCCCGCCCCGGTGCCGCACGCGTCACCCGCACCGCCGTGCGCGTGGTCGTCCCCGCCCTGCGCGCGACGCTCCCACGCGTCGCCCGCGCGGGTTCGGCGCACCGCGAACGTGCCACCGAGCGCCCCGGAGTCCGCCTCCAGGTGGTGGGGCGCCGCCCGGGTGATGTCGACCGTCACCAGGTCGCCGGGCCGGGGCGCGTCGGCGGGGTCCAGGCCGTCCGGCACGGCGAGGTGCACGAGGCGGTTGTCGGCGGCGCGACCGGACAGGCGCCGGGTCTCGCCGTCCTTGCGCCCCTCGCCCTCGGCCAGCAGCACCTCGACGGTGCGGCCGACCTGGGCCTGCATCTCCTCGAGCGCGATCCGGTCCTGCAGCGCGACCAGGCGCTCGTAGCGCTCCTGCACGACGGCCTTCGGCAGCTGGTCGGGCAGGTCGGCCGCGGGGGTGCCGGGGCGCGGCGAGTACTGGAACGTGAACGCGGACGAGAACCGGGACGCCTCGACGACCCGCAGCGTCTCCGCGAAGTCCTCCTCGGTCTCCCCCGGGAACCCGACGATGATGTCGGTCGTGATCGCGGCGTGCGGCATCCGCTCGCGGACCCGGTCGAGGATGCCCAGGAACTTCTCGGACCGGTAGGACCGCCGCATCGCCCGCAGGATGCGGTCGGAGCCGGACTGCAACGGCATGTGCAGGCTCGGCATGACGGCGGGCGTCTCCGCCATCGCCGCGATGACGTCGTCGGTGAACGCCGCCGGGTGCGGGGAGGTGAACCGCAGCCGCTCGAGGCCGGGGGTGGCGCCGGCTGCGCGCAGCAGCTTCGCGAACGCGCCGCGGTCGCCGAACTCGACGCCGTAGGAGTTCACGTTCTGCCCGAGCAGCGTCACCTCGATCGCGCCCTGCTCCACCAGCGCGGAGACCTCGGCCAGCACCTCGCCCGGACGCCGGTCGCGCTCCTTGCCCCGCAGGTGCGGCACGATGCAGAACGTGCACGTGTTGTTGCACCCGACGCTGATCGACACCCAGCCGGCGTAGACCGACTCCCGGCGGGTGGGCAGCGTCGAGGGGAAGACCTTGAGCGACTCCTCGATCTCGACCTCGGCGGCCCGGTTGTGGCGCGCCCGCTCCAGCAGCACCGGGAGCACGTCGAGGTTGTGGGTGCCGAACACGACGTCCACCCAGGGCGCGCGCTCGACGATCCCGGAGCGGTCCTTCTGGGCGAGGCAGCCGCCCACGGCGATCTGCATCCCGCCCGGGCGGGTGCGCTTGGCCCCCGCGAGCCGGCCGAGGTTGCCGTACAGGCGGTCGGCGGCGTTCTCGCGCACCGCGCAGGTGTTGATGACGATGACGTCGGCGTCCTCCGCGGCCGCGGCCTCCGGCGACGCGGCGACGTAGCCGGCCTGCTCGAGCATGCCCGCCATGTGCTCGGAGTCGTGCACGTTCATCTGGCACCCGAGCGTCTTCACGAGGTACGTGCGCGGGGCGGCGCCGGCGGTCGGGACGGCGAGGTCCGCGAGGCCGGTCGCGGCGGGGGGCGTGGTCGTCGTGCTCATCGCGGACAAGGGTACGTCCGTCCCCCGCGGGCCCCCGCGAGCGGCGGCGAGCCGGTGCGCGGACGCCGCCCGACGGACCCGGTCACGGCGATCCTGTGACCGTCCCGTGACCTGAACGGGTGGCGGCTGTCACATCCGCCGCCTAGGTTCCGAGGATGGCGCAGCCCGACCCGGCCCCGGCCCCCGCAGCAGCACGCCCGCACGGCGGCGAGCCCCTCGTCGTCCTGGACCACGTCAACAAGCACTTCGGCGACCTGCACGTGCTGCAGGACGTCAGCCTCACCGTGCACCGCGGCGAGGTGGTCGTCGTCATCGGCCCGTCCGGCTCCGGCAAGTCGACGCTCTGCCGCACGATCAACCGGCTCGAGACCATCGAGTCCGGCACGATCACCCTGGACGGCCAGCCGCTGCCCGCGGAGGGACGCGACCTCGCGCGGCTGCGCGCCGACGTCGGCATGGTGTTCCAGTCGTTCAACCTGTTCGCGCACCGCACGGTCCTGCAGAACGTCACGCTCGGCCTGCGCAAGGTGCGGCGCCTCGGGGCGTCCGAGGCCCGGGAGCGCGCGATGGAGCTGCTCGAGCGCGTCGGCGTCGCGAGCCAGGCCCGCAAGCTGCCCGCCCAGCTCTCCGGCGGGCAGCAGCAGCGCGTCGCGATCGCCCGCGCGCTCGCCATGGAGCCGAAGGTCATGCTGTTCGACGAGCCGACCTCCGCCCTCGACCCCGAGATGATCAACGAGGTGCTCGACGTCATGGTGTCCCTCGCCGGCGAGGGCATGACCATGGTCGTCGTCACGCACGAGATGGGGTTCGCCCGCCGTGCGGCCGACCGGGTCGTCTTCATGGACGGCGGCGCGGTCGTCGAGGAGGCCGACCCCGAGACGTTCTTCACGGCCCCGCGCAGCGACCGCGCCCGCGACTTCCTGTCGAAGATCCTCACCCACTGACCGGCCACCGCGTCCTGCGCGGCCGGCAGCCCGTCCCCCGCCCCTGCGACCCGACCACCACCGCACCGACCGCACCGACCGCACCGACCGGAACCGACCGACACGCACGCGACGCAAGGAGACAGCCCGATGAGAACCCGCACCGCAGGACCGATCGCCCTCGCCGCCGCCTCCGTCCTCGCCCTGACCGCCTGCGGCGGCTCGGACGACGGCGACGGGGCCAGCCCGGAGGTCTCCGACGTCGAGGCCGCCGACTTCCCCGAGGGGTCCACGATGGCGGAGCTCGCCGAGGCCGGCTCCATCACGATCGGCACCAAGTTCGACCAGCCGCTGTTCGGGCTGGTCGGGCCGGACGGCACGCCCGAGGGCTTCGACGTCGAGATCGGCCGGATCATCGCCGGTGCGCTCGGCATCCCCGAGGACGGCATCCAGTGGACCGAGACCATCTCCTCCAACCGGGAGTCGTTCATCCAGTCCGGCCAGGTCGACATCGTCATCGCGACGTACACGATCAACGACGAGCGCAAGGAGGTCGTGTCGTTCGCCGGCCCGTACTACGAGGCCGGGCAGTCGATCCTCACGCTCGCGGAGAACGAGGACATCCAGGGCCCGGACGACCTCGCCGGGAAGAAGGTCTGCACCGTCTCCGGCTCGACGCCCGAGGCGAACCTGCTCGAGAACTTCCCGGACACCGAGGTCGTGCCGTTCGGCGCGTACTCCGACTGCCTCGAGCCGCTGCGCGGCGGCCAGGTCGACGCGATGAGCACGGACAACGTGATCCTCGCCGGGTTCGCGGCGGACGACCCCACCTTCGAGGTGCGCGGCGAGCCCTTCACCGAGGAGCCGTACGGCATCGGGCTCGCGCTCGACGACACCGACTTCCGGATGTGGATCAACGACGTGCTCGAGGAGTCGTACGAGGACGGCACGTGGACCGAGGCGTGGGAGGCCACGGCCGGCACCGTCCTGCCGACGCCGGAGCCGCCGGCGGTCGACCGGTACTGACGCCGCGGGTGGCGCCGGGCGACCCCGCCCGGCGCCACCCGGCCCGCTCCCCGACGCCTCCCTGGAGGGCACTGCGTGGACCTGATCGCCGACAACCTGCCGGCCTACCTCAGCGGCTTCCGGCTGACGCTGCAGCTCACGCTGCTGGCCGGCGCCCTCGCGCTCGTGGCCGGCACCGTCCTCGCCGCGCTGCGCGTGTCGCCGCTGCCGACCCTGCGGGGCGCGGCCGTCGCCTGGGTGGAGCTGCTGCGCAACACGCCGCTGACCCTCGTGTTCTTCTTCCTCGTGTTCGTCGCGCCGCAGTTCGGGATCCTGCCGCCGCTCGGGTTCTGGACGGCCGTCATCGCGCTGTCCGCCTACACGTCGGCGTTCGTCTGCGAGGCGGTGCGGTCCGGCATCAACGGCGTCCCGGTCGGGCAGGCGGAGGCCGCCCGCGCCATCGGGCTGACCTTCGGGCAGACCCTCGGGCTCGTGGTGCTGCCGCAGGCGGTGCGGACCGTGGTGCCGCCGCTGATCAACGTCCTCATCGCGCTGGCGAAGAACACCTCCGTCGCGGCCGGGTTCGCCGTCGTCGAGCTCACCGCCGCCGGCCGCCGCGTCGCCCTCGCGAACCCCGCCGAGGCGATCCAGGCGCTCGCCGGGGTCGCGGTGTTCTACCTCGTCATCACCATCCCGGCCGGCTACCTCGCCGGGGTGCTCGAGCGGAAGGTGGCGTTCGCCCGGTGACCCCGACCCGCCACGACCGCCGCACCCACGAGCCCGAGAGGGGCCCGCGATGAGCTCCGTCCTGTACGACCAGCCCGGCCCGCGCGCCCGCCGGCGCGAGCGCATCGGCTCGGTCGCCGGCGCGCTCGTGCTGATCGTCCTGCTCGCCCTGGCCTACCGGTACGCGGAGCAGCGCGGCCTGTTCGGGGCCGACCGCTGGGACGTCCTGTACGACCCGCCCAAGAACCAGACCGCCGAGGACGTGTGGCGCTCCATGGTCGTCGTCGGGCTCGGCGCGACCCTGCGCGCGGCGGTGGTCGCCGCGCCGCTCGCTCTGGTGCTCGGGCTGCTGCTCGCGATGTGGCGCACCACCCGGATCGGCTGGCTGCGCGCGCCCGCGACCGTCGTCATCGAGCTGTTCCGCGGCCTGCCCGTGCTGCTGATGATGCTGTTCGCGCTGCTCGGCTTCGGGTGGGACGCGTTCGCCGCCGTGGTGTTCGGCCTCACCGTGTACAACATGGCCATCATCGCCGAGATCCTGCGGGCGGGCCTGGCGTCGCTGCCGCGCGGCCAGTCGGAGGCGGCCGCGGCGATCGGGCTCTCGCGGTGGCAGACGATGCTCCTCGTGCTGCTCCCCCAGGCGGTGCGGACCATGCTCCCGAGCCTCGTCGCCCAGCTCGTCGTGCTGCTCAAGGACTCGTCGCTCGGGTTCATCGTCGGCTACCCCGAGCTGCTCAAGGCCATGCAGAACAACGCCCAGTACTTCGGGAACCGGTACTACGTGGCGCTGTTCGTGCTCGGCGCGGGCACCTACCTCGTGGTCAACCTGTCGCTGACGCGGCTCGCGGTGTGGCTGCAGGGCCGCAGCACGCGCACCGCCGGGCGCGCCGGCGCGGACCCGGCGCTCACCGCGGCGGCGGCCGCGACCGCCGGCGGGGGCCGTGGGGGCGCCGGCTCGGCGGTCTGACGACCCCGCGGCGCGGCCGACCGGCACCGTGGAGCCTCCACGGCACGGCGCCCCCGCAGCACGGTGGTCCGGCGGTGCGGTGGTCGAGCAGTGCCGTGGTCCGGCTGTGGGTGGTCCGGCTGTGCGGGCCGGCGGCGGGTCCGTCGTTCAGCCGGCGGTCGCGCTCGCGCGCACCTCGCGCACCACCGTCACCGTGATCTCGCCCGGGTAGGACAGGTCGCGCTCGATGTGCCGGGCGATCTCCACCGCGAGCCGCCCGAGGTCGGTGTCCGGGACCTGCGACGGCTCCACGACGACGCGCATCTCGCGCCCGGCCGCCATGGCGAGCGCCCGGCGCACGCCCGCGTGGCCGGCGACGAGCTCCTCCAGCTTCTCCAGCCGCTCCACGTGCTGGTCGACGTCCTCGCGGCGGGCACCCGGGCGGGACGCGGACATCGCGTCCGCCACCTGGACGAGCACCGCCTCGACGGTCTCGGCCGGGACCTCGTCGTGGTGGGCGGCGATGCCGTTCACCACCGCGGGCGACTCGCCGTGGCGTTCCGCCAGCGCGGCGCCGACCGTCGCGTGCGTGCCGGGCACCTCCCCGGTGAGCGCCTTGCCCACGTCGTGCAGCAGCGCGGCGCGGCGGGCGACCTCGACGTCGGCGCCGAGCTCGCCGGCGACCTGCGCGGCCAGCAACGCGGTCTCCACGACGTGGTCCAGCACGTTCTGCCCGAACGACGTCCGCAGGCGCAGCCGGCCCAGCACGCGCACCAGCTCGGCGTCCAGACCGCGGACGCCGGCGCGCTCCGCGGCCGCGAGGCCGGCCTCGTCCGCGCGGTCGTCGGCGCCGGCGACCGCCTCGGCGTACGCCGCCTCGATGCGCTGCGGGTTGATCCGCCCGTCGGCCATGAGCGCCTCGAGCGCCACCTGGGCGACCTCGCGGCGGTCCGCGTCGAAGCACGACAGCACCACGGTGTCCGGGGTCTCGTCGACCAGCACGTTCACCCCGGTGAGGGCCTCGAACAGCCGGATGTTGCGACCCTCCTTGCCGATGATCCGGCCCTTCATCTCGTCCGACGGCAGCGGGAGCAGCGTCACCGTGCTCTGGCTGCTCGTGGCGACCGCCGTGCGCTGCGCGGCCGTCGCGAGCACCCTGCGCGCCCGGGCGTCCGCGGTGCGTCGCGCCTGCGCCTCGACGCGGCGGACCGTCGCCGCCGCCGCGGCCTGGGCCTCCGCCGTCAGTCGCCGCACCAGCTCGGCGCGCGCCTCCTCGGCGGTCAGCCCCGACGCCGCCTCCAGCTGCTCGAGGGCTTCCCGCTCGGCGCGGGACCGTACCTCCGCCGCCTCGCGCGCGGCCGCGTCCCGAGCGCCCGCGAGCTCGCGCTCTGCGGTCCCCCGCGCGTCCGCCGCGGCACGCCGGAGCTCCTCCGCGGCGTCCCGCGCCGCGGCGGCCGCTCGCTCCTGCTCGGCGGCCGCCCGTTCGCGCGTCGTGGCCGCGCGCTCCGCGGCCGTCGCGGACTCCTCACGCTCGGTGGCGCGGGCCTCGCGACGCTGCGCGTCCGCCAGGGAGGCGCGGGCCTCGTCGCGGATGGACTGCACGTCCTCGAGCGCCTGCCGGCGGACCGCTGCGGCCTCCCGGCGGGCGACGAGCACGAGCACCAGGGCGACGAGGCACGCCAGCAGGAGGCCGATGACGACCGCGACGTCCTGCACGGGCACGCTCCTCGTCCGGGACGGGCCGGGGCCGGGAGGCCCTGGCGGTGGGGATCGGTTCGGTCCGCGGGCCGTCGCGCACCGCTCGTCGCGGCGCGCCCGGTTGCCGGGACGACGGTCCATTCTCCACCTCGACCCGTGCGTCCCGGTGCGCGACGCACGGGCGGGCGCGGTGTCGACCCTCGACGTCCGCGGGGACGGCGTCAGTCGTCGAGGTCCGCCCCCTCCGCGGCGAGCTCCTCGCGCACGACCCGGGCGACGAGCTCGCCGCCGTAGCCCTTGCGGCCGAGCGCGCCGTACGCACGCCGCAGCCGCGTCTCCCGGTCGAGCCCGCGGGTGGCGGAGAGCTTCTTGCGGGCGAGCGCCCGTGCCGCGCGCTCCTCGTCCTCGTCGTCCACCTGCGCGAGCGCGTCGCGGGCCGTCACGTCGTCGACCCCGCGGCGCCGCAGCTCCTGCGCGATGCCGCGCCGCGACATCCCCCGCTCGGCGTGCCGCGTGCGGACGAGCATCTCGGCGTACGCGCCGTCGTCCACGAGCCCGACGTCCGTGAACCGGTCGAGCACCCGTTCGGCGACCTCCTCCGGGACGTCCTTGCGGGCCATCGCCTCGGCGAGCTGCGCCCGGCTCCGCGGAGCCCCGGTCAGCAGCCGCAGCGCGAGGGACCGCGCGACCGACTCCGGGTCGGGTTCCGCGTCCGTCGCGGCAGGGCCGTCCTGCGGGGGCTCGCTCGCCGGTGCCCTGCGCCGCCCGCGCGTCGGACGCCGACCTCCCGCGCCGTCCCGGCGCCGGGTGTCCCCGGCAGCGGGCTCGGCGTCCTCCTCCGTCGGCGGGGCACCACCGGTGCCCTGCGATCCGACCGCGCCCGCACCGCGTGCGGACGCCCGGGTGCCCGCACCCCGTGCGGACGCCCGGACGGTCGGCGCCTGACCGTCGCCGGCCGGCCGGGCGAGGATCTCGGCCACCCGCGCCGCGAGCTCGGCCGTCGTGGCCGCCACCTCGGACCGGTCGCGCGCGCGTGCCGGGTGGGGAGCCGAGTCCGGCCCCGCCGGTCCACCCACGCCGGCGAGCTCGCCGACGTCGGCCGGCTCGCCGTCGGCGTGCGCCCCGGCGGCGGCCGGCTCGACGTCAGCCGAGTCGGCGTCGCCGTGCGCCCCGGCGACGACGGGCCCGGCGGGCGTCCCCTGCGAGGCCCCCGGCTGCGCAGCCCGTCCGGGCGTCGCCGGGGCCGTCGACCCCGGTGTCCCCACCTCGGCCCAGGCGGACGGCACGGGCCGGTCGTCGTCCCACACGGACGTCTCGTCGTGACGCCCGAACGCGTCCGGTGCGGCGGCACCCGTGACAGCCGAACGGCCGTCGACGGCGGCGACCTCGTCGTCCCAGGCCGACGTGTCGGACGTGGAGAGGTCGTCCCACGCCGATCCGCCGGCCTCCCCCGGGACGTCCCACGCCCCGGACCGGCCGGACGGGGTGCGTCCGGCCGGCCGCGCGACCTGGTCGTGCTCGGTCGACATCAGAAGTCGACCTTCACCTCCGCGCCGGCCGGAGCGTCGACCTTGGCGCCGATGCCGAGCTTCTCCTTGATCTTCTTCTCGATCTCCGCAGCCAGGTCCGGGTTGTCGCGCAGGAACCCGCGCGCGTTCTCCTTGCCCTGACCGAGCTGGTCGCCCTCGTAGGTGAACCAGGAGCCGGACTTGCGGATGAAGCCGTGCTCCACACCCATGTCGATGAGGCCGCCCTCACGGGAGATGCCGACGCCGTAGAGGATGTCGAACTCGGCCTGCTTGAACGGCGGCGCCATCTTGTTCTTGACGATCTTGACGCGGGTGCGGTTGCCGACGGCGTCCGACCCCTCCTTGAGGGTCTCGATGCGCCGGATGTCCATGCGCACGGAGGCGTAGAACTTGAGCGCCTTGCCACCGGTCGTCGTCTCGGGCGAGCCGAAGAACACGCCGATCTTCTCGCGCAGCTGGTTGATGAAGATCGCCGTCGTCCCGGAGGCGTTGAGCGCACCGGTGATCTTGCGCAGCGCCTGCGACATGAGGCGGGCCTGGAGGCCGACGTGGCTGTCGCCCATCTCGCCCTCGATCTCCGCCTTGGGCACGAGCGCCGCGACGGAGTCGATGACGATGATGTCGATCGCACCCGAGCGGATCAGCATGTCCATGATCTCGAGCGCCTGCTCACCGGTGTCCGGCTGGGAGACGAGCAGGGCGTCGGTGTCGACGCCCAGCTTCTTCGCGTAGTCCGGGTCCAGCGCGTGCTCGGCGTCGATGAACGCCGCGATGCCGCCGGCACGCTGCGCGTTGGCGACGGCGTGGAGCGCGACGGTCGTCTTGCCGGAGGACTCCGGGCCGTACACCTCGACGACGCGGCCCTTGGGCAGGCCACCGATGCCGAGCGCGACGTCGAGGGCGATCGAGCCGGTCGGGATCACCTCGACGGGGGCGCGCCCCTCTTCGCCGAGGCGCATGATCGAGCCCTTGCCGAACTGGCGGTCGATCTGGCTGAGTGCGGCCTCGAGGGCCTTCTCGCGGTCCTGGGGAGCGGGCATGTCACACCTCGTCGTCTCGTGCAGCGTCGCGCTGCGCCTGCGGGGGCTGGTCTCCGTGTCGTGCTGTGACGCTATGCCCGACCACCGACATGCACCCCGCGTCGTCCACAGGCCCCGCCGCCGTCCCACCTGTGGACGGCTCCGCGGCCCGCGCCCGACCCGCGGCGCGTCACGTCGGCCACAGTACCCGAACACCTGTTCGACTCGACATCCCCGCGCCACGGCGTGTCGCACGGCGTCAGACGAGGCCCGACAGCCCCTCCGCCTCCCCCAGCCGCACCGCCTGGCCCGGCGCCAGCAGCAGCGGCCGCACGCGCGCCCCGCGGTCCAGCGCCCGGGCGAACGCCGGTCCCGCGCGGTCCATCCACCCGGGCGGCAGCCGGCGCGAGGCCGGAGCGTGCAGCGTCCCCCAGTGCACCGGGACCGCCCAGCGCGCGCCGACCTGCTCGCAGACCTCGGCGGCCTGGACGGGGTCCATGTGCCCGCCCGACAGCCGCGGTCCCCAGCCGCCGACGGGCACGAGCGCCACGTCGAGCGGACCGCCGGCCAGCTCGGGCAGGTGGCGCATGTGCGGGTAGGGCGCGGTGTCCCCGGCGAACCACACCCGCAGGCCGGGTGCCACCACGAGGAAGCCGTGCGCCGCGTTGGGCCGGTGTGGCATCGGTCGGTGCCCGTGCACCGCCGGGACCAGGCGGACCCGCACGTCCGTCCCGGGCACCGTCCACCACTCCTCCGGACCGAGCCCGACCGCGTCCAGGCCCTGGTGCGCGAGCCAGTGCGCGTTGGCCCCGGCGGCCAGCACGGGCACCCCGGGGAGCAGCCGGAGCGAGCCGAGCTCCGCGTGGTCGTGGTGCAGGTGGGACACCAGGACCGCGCTCGGGTCGGCCCAGTCCGCGGCGCGCGGGACGGGCGCCCGGCGGCGCAGCAGCCCGGCGTGGGGACGCAGCAGCGGGTCCGTGAGCAGCCGGGCGCCGCCGACGTCGAGCACGACCGTCGCGTGCCCGAGCCACCGCAGGGTCGCCCCGGCCGCCGGGGCGGCCCCGGGGGCGGCGCCGGAGGTCACGAGCCGTCCCCGGGACGGCGCCGCCCCGCGGGCCCCGTCGCCGGCGCGGCACCGTCCTCCCCGGCGGCAGCGGGGAGCGCGGCGTCCCGGCGGAGCCCGAGCGCGGTGGCCCAGCGCAGCAGCTGGAGGTGGACCCGGTCGGCCCCGACCGCGATGCGCTCGCCGTCGACGTCCTCGAGCACGTCGTCGTCGACCGGCAGCTCCGCGGGGTGCAGGAGGACCGCCCGGTTCTGCGGGCCCCCGAGTCCGCCGTGCGAGCCGACCTGGCCCTCGAAGGCGTGCACCCGCCCGCCGGGCGTGACGTCGGAGAGGACCACGAGGTCCCCGACGTGGCCGAGCCGCCCGAGCCGCCGGAGGTCCGCCGCGGCGCGGGGACCGTAGCGGGCCACCGGGTCGGTGCCGTCCACCGCGGGCAGGCCGTCCGCCTCGTCGGGCTCGAGCCACGCGATGCCACCGGTCCCCACCGCGGCGAGCCCGCGCGCGGCGGTGTCGACGAGCACGAGGCCGATGCCGGGCGTCGAGGCGAGCCCGCGGACCAGTCCCGGCCAGCGCGTCTCGACCTCCTCCAGCACCAGGCGCCGGGGCTCGCGTGGGAACCAGACCATGCCGAGGTTGCCGGAGCCCGTCACCGCGACCTCGGGGGGCGGGGCACCGTCCCCTGCCGTGGCGCGCTCGCCGTCGCGCCGGTCCTTGCCGGGAGGGCCGAGCACGACCGCGCGGTCCTCACCGTGGCGCGAGGCCGCGGAGGACAGGAAGGCGTTGAGCGGCCCCCACTCCTCGTCGGAGGCGGCCTGGACCGCGTCCACGTCCGTCGCACCGCCCGGACGGCCGAGTGCCGTGCCCGCGCGTCCGCCGCCCTCGGCACCGGTCGCCGGGCCCCGCGGCGGCTCCTCGCGGCCGGCCGCCACCCGTCGCCGCACGACCTCGACCAGCGGCTCGCCGGCGACCTGCGCGAACGTCGGGCCGAGCGCCTGCCCGTGGTCGGACAGCACCACCACCCGGTAGTCGCGCGGGGCGGCGTCGGCGACCCGCTGCAGCGTGTCGAGCACGCCGTCGAGGCCGTCGAGCGCGCGCAGCGACTCCGGCCGCGTCGGGCCGGCGTGGTGGGCGATCTCGTCGTAGTCGACCAGGTCCACGAACACCACGGGGGCACCGCGGACGAGCTGCTCGGCGACGAGGGACGTCGCCAGGTCGCGCAGCAGCACGTTCGTGACGCCGCGCAGCACGACGTACCAGCCGCGGCGCGGCACCCGGGGCCGGACGTCGCGCACCCGCTGGCGGCGGCCCTGGTACAGCTCCTTGACCATCTCGCCGACCGTGAGCGTCACGGCGCGCGCCAGCACGAAGGGGCTCGCGAAGAACCGGAGGTAGGACGTCCCCGGCCCGATGCCGCGCCGGGCCTGGCTCATGACGAGGAGCTGCCGGGTCGCGTCGCCGGAGAACATCGTCGAGACGGCCGCTCCCCCGTCCGCCAGCAGCCCGCGGCCGTCGGACAGCCGCCGCTCGACCATCGCGGCGTCGTCCGGGTGGTTGGTGACGACGAGCCGGCCCGCGTCACGGTCCCACCAGCGGAACGACGGGATCGCGTCGGCGGCGCCGTGCAGCAGGCCCGCCTGGCTCGCGGGCGTGGTCGAGGGCGCCTGCGCCCACCAGCTCGTCAGCCGGTGGCTGCCGGACTCGAGCCAGCGCGCCATCGTGGGGGCCAGCCCCGCGTCGAGCGCCTGCTCCAGCACCGCCGTGCCCACGCCGTCGAGCTGGACGACCAGCAGGCCGGGAGGCCGGTGGTCCGGGACGGCGCCGCCGCCCTCCCCCGCGCGGCGGGCCCGCGCCCGGGCGCGCCGCAGCACGTCCCCGACGACGTAGTCCGAGTCGGACGCGCCCCACACCCAGCGGCCCACCGCCATGACGCAGGCCGTGATGACGAGCACCTGCACGACGGCCCACGCGCTGCGCACCTCGAGGCCCGGGCCGAGCGAGAGCGCCAGCCACACGACCGCCACCTGCGCGCCGAGCCCGGCGACCAGCGCCCCCATGGCGCCGCCCACCCGCGCGAGCACGCGCAGCGGCGGGCGCAGCACCAGGTCCCCCGCGCCGACCAGCAGCGCGGCGAGCACGACCGCGCCGGGGTTGGTCGCCCGGACGCCGTCCACCACCGCGATGGCGACCCCCAGGCCGACGGCCGTCGTGACCAGCCCGAGCAGCGCGTCGCCGACGTCGCTGAGCGTGACCGACCACCAGCCACGACGCGGGCGCGGGTCGTCGGACGGCACGGTCCCAGCCTGCCACGCGGGCCACGCCCGCGGACCTGTCCCGCCGCCCTCCGCGACAGCGTGGGGTCAGCGGCGCGGCGGTGCCTGCCGGTGGCGGTCGGCGCCCCAGCGCTGCGGGTCGGGGACGTCCAGCTCGTCGCACAGCGCGTGCCACACGTCCCGCGGCTCCACGCCGGCGTCGAGCGCCTGCTCCGCGGTGCGGCCGTCCAGCCGCGGCAGGACGAGCTCGTGCACCAGCGCCCGGCCGTGGGCGCTGCCGAGCACCTCGTCGACGAGCTGCCAGAACTCCCGGTACCGCACGGCGCCTCCCGTCGCTCCGCCGGGCGGACCACCGGACCGCCCCCGGCCGAGCGTACGTGCGCGGAGCGCCCGGCTCACACCGGCCGGCAGGGCGGCTGTCGGTGGCCCGCGCCAGAATGACGGGGTGACGCCACCCCCGCCGCCGGACGCCCCCACCGGCACCGACGTGCTCGACCGGTTCTCGGCGCCGACCCGGGACTGGTTCAGCGGGGCGTTCGCCGGCCCGACCGCGGCGCAGGCCGGCGCGTGGGACGCGGTGTCGACGGGACGGCACGCGCTGGTGGTGGCCCCGACCGGCTCGGGCAAGACGCTCGCGGCGTTCCTCTGGGCGCTCGACCGGATCGTCGCGGAGCCCTCCGGCGGCCCCGACGGCGCGCCTGACCCGGACGCGGACCCGCTGCAGCGCTGCCGCGTGCTCTACGTCTCGCCGCTGAAGGCGCTGGCCACCGACGTCGAGCGCAACCTCCGGTCGCCGCTGGTCGGCGTCCGGCAGGCCGCGACGCGGCGCGGCGTCACGCTCCCGGAGGTGCGCGTCGGCGTGCGCACCGGAGACACCCCGCCGAACGAGCGCCGGGCGTTCGCGACCAAGCCGCCCGACATCCTCATCACCACGCCCGAGTCGCTGTTCCTCGTGCTGACCTCCGGCGCGCGCGCCGGGCTCGCGGGCGTACGGACCGTCATCCTCGACGAGATCCACGCGGTCGCGGGGACCAAGCGGGGTGCGCACCTCGCGGTGTCGCTGGAGCGGCTGGACGCGCTGCTCGACCGGCCCGGCGGGCCCGGCCCCGCGCAGCGCGTCGGGCTGTCGGCCACCGTCACGCCGGTGGACCGCGTCGCCGCGTTCCTGTCGGGCGGGCGGCCCCCCGCGGAGGGCGGGCGCGAGGTGGTCGTGGTGCAGCCCCCGGCCACCAAGGAGATCCGGGTCGACGTCGTGGTGCCCGTGCCGGACCTCACGGACCTCTCCGCGCCGCTGCCCGACGACGGGTCCGGCCGGCGGCCCGGTGCCCCCGCGGGCGGCGACGGCGTCGCCCCGCTGGCACCGGGCGAGCGCGACCTCACCGGGCAGGCGGCGGCCGAGGGCGGCACCCGCCCGTCGATCTGGCCGCACGTGGAGGAGCGGGTCGTCGACCTGGTCGCGGAGCACCGGTCGACGCTGGTGTTCACCAACTCGCGCCGCGGCGCCGAGCGGCTGACCGCCCGCATGAACGAGGTGTGGGCGGAGCGCCAGGGCGAGGACGTGCCGGACCCCGGCACGCTGTGGGCCGCGCAGGTCACCGCCCAGTCCGGCACCGCCGTCGGCGTCGACGTGCGGGACGCCACGACGGTCCTCGCCCGCGCGCACCACGGCTCCATGAGCCGTGCCGAGCGCACCCGGACCGAGTCGGAGCTCAAGGCGGGCCGGCTGCCGGCGGTCGTGGCGACCTCGTCGCTGGAGCTCGGCATCGACATGGGCGCGGTGGACCTCGTCGTCCAGGTCGGCGCGCCGCCGTCCGCCGCGAGCGGGCTGCAGCGCATCGGCCGCGCGGGCCACCAGGTCGGCGCCGTCTCCCACGGCGTGGTCTTCCCGACCTTCCGCGGGGACCTCGTGCCCGCGGCGGTGACGGCGCTGCGGATGAGGGCCGGCCAGATCGAGCCCGTCGCGGTGCCCGCGAACCCCCTCGACGTGCTCGCGCAGCAGGTCGTGGCGATGGTCGCCACCGAGGACTGGACCGTCCACGAGCTCGCCGCGGTCGTGCGCCGGGCGGCCCCGTTCGCGACGCTGGGTGACGCCACGCTGCGCGCGGTGCTCGACATGCTCGCGGGCCGGTACCCCAGCGAGGAGTTCGCCGAGCTGCGTCCCCGCATCCTCTGGGACCGCGCCACCGACGTGCTCAGCGCGCGACCGGGCGCGCTGCGCCTCGCGGTCACCAGCGGCGGCACCATCCCGGACCGCGGGCTGTACGGGGTCTTCCTCGCGTCGGGGTCGGAGACCGCCGACGTGCCGGTGGACCCGGAGCGCTCGGGCGGGCGGACCCGCGGCGGCAAGCGGGTCGGCGAGCTCGACGAGGAGATGGTCTACGAGTCGCGCGTCGGCGACACGTTCACGCTCGGGTCGAGCACCTGGCGCATCGAGGACATCACTCCGGACCGGGTGCTGGTCACCCCGGCGCCGGGGGTGCCGGGCCGCCTGCCCTTCTGGAAGGGCGACTCGCAGGGGCGCCCCGCGTCGCTCGGCCGGGCGATGGGCGCGTGGGCGCGCGAGGTCGCCGACCTGCCCGACGCCGACGCGCGTGCGCGGGTGCGGGAGGCCGGACTGGACGACTGGGCCGCGGACAACCTGCTCGGCTACCTCCGGGAGCAGCGCGCCGCGACCGGTGCGCTGCCCAGCGACGTCACCGTCGTCGTCGAGCGGTTCCGGGACGAGCTCGGCGACTGGCGCGTCGTCGTCCACTCCCCGTTCGGCGCCCGGGTGCACGCGCCGTGGGCGCTGGTGCTGGGGGCGCGGCTGCGGGAGCGGTTCGGCGTGGACGCCGCCGCCATGCACGCCGACGACGGGATCGTGCTGCGCCTGCCCGACGTGCTCGCCGCCGCGTCCGACCCCGTGGGCGACCTGCTCGGCTGGTCCGCGCCCGACGCGTGGTCGACGGACGGCACCGCGGCGAGCGCGCCCGGAGGCCTCGCGGACCCGGCACCGGTGGACGCCGGCGACCTGCTCATCGAGCCCGACGAGGTCGCCGACGCCGTCCGCACCGAGCTCGGCGGCTCCGCGATGTTCGGCGCCCGGTTCCGGGAGGCGGCGGCCCGCGCGCTGCTGCTGCCGCGCCGCCGGCCCGACCGGCGCCAGCCGCTGTGGCAGCAGCGCCAGCGGTCCGCGCAGCTGCTGAGCGTCGCGTCGCGGTACCCCGACTTCCCGATCCTGCTCGAGGCCGTGCGCGAGTGCCTCCAGGACGACTTCGACATCGACGCGCTCGTCGAGCTGATGCGGGACGTCTCGGCGGGGCGGGTGCGCGTGGTCGAGGTCACGACCACCCGGCCCTCCCCCTTCGCCCAGTCGCTGCTGTTCGGGTACACCGCCCAGTTCCTCTACGACGGCGACGCCCCGCTGGCCGAGCGGCGTGCGGCGGCGCTCACGCTGGACCCGACGCTGCTGGAGGAGCTGCTCGGCGGGGGCGGCGGGTCGCAGGTGGCGGACCTGCTCGACCCCGACGCCGTGCTGCGCACCGAGGCGGAGCTCACCGGCACCGACCCGGACCGGCAGGCGCGCACCGCCGAGCAGGTGGCGGACGTGCTGCGCCGGCACGGCCCGCTGCCGCTCGCCGGCGTCGAGGCCCGCACCCGGGAGGACGTCCGCGGCGAGGTGGCGGGCTGGCTCGCGGACCTGGAGCACGCCCGGCGGCTCATCCGGGTGCGGGTCTCCGGCGTGAGCGGCGGCGACGCCGAGCAGTGGGCCGCGGTGGAGGACGCGGGCCGGCTGCGCGACGCGCTCGGCGTCGCCCTCCCGGTGGGCGTCCCGGAGGTGTTCACCGAGGTCCTGCCGGACCCCCTCGGCGACCTGCTGCGCCGGCACGCCCGCACGCACGGCCCGTTCACGGCCGCGCAGGCGGCGGCGCGGTTCGGGCTCGGCAGCGCCGTCGTGCAGTCCGCCCTGCGGCCCCTGGAGCGCGCCGGCGTCGTCGTCCAGGGCCGGCTGCGACCGGACGCCCTCGGCGGCGTCGGCGACGAGTACTGCGACGCCGACGTCCTGCGCACGCTGCGACGCCGGTCGCTGGCGGCGCTGCGCTCGGAGGTCGAGCCGGTGCCCCAGGTGGCGCTCGGCCGGTTCCTGCCCGCGTGGCAGCACGCGACCGCCCGGGCCGACCGTCCCGCGCCGGGCGCCCTGCGCGGGGTCGACGGACTCGCGCGGGCCGTGGAGCAGCTCGCCGGCGCGGTCGTCCCCGCGTCGGCGCTGGAGTCCCTGGTGCTGCCCGCCCGCGTGGCGGACTACTCCCCGGCGCTCCTGGACGAGCTGACCGCCGCCGGCGAGGTGCTGTGGGCGGGTCACGGGACGCTCCCCGGCCGGGACGGCCTGGTCAGCCTGCACCTCGCGGGCACGGCCGACCTGACGCTGCCGCCGCTCGCCGCCCCGGACGACGACGACCCCGCCGCCGCCCACCTGGCCACCCCGCTGCACCGGGCGCTCGTGGCCGCGCTGCAGGGCGGTGGCGCGTACTTCGCCGGGGCGCTCGCCTCCCGGGTGGCGGGCGACCTCGAGGAGCCGGCGAGCCAGTCCGCGGTCGTCGACGCCCTGTGGGACCTCGTCTGGGCGGGGCGGGTCACGAACGACGGCCTCGCCCCGCTGCGGGCCCGGCTCGCCGGCGGACGGACGGCGCACCGCGCCCCCGCCGGGCCGGGGGCGTCCCCGCGGGCCCGCGCCCTGACCATGGGCCGCTACGGCGGGCGACCGGGCCTGCGCGGCTCCGGCCTCGGACTGCGCGGCCCGGGTCTCGCCGGCGTGCCCGCGCCGGGCGTCCCCGCGGCGGGCGAGGGCGGCGGACGCTGGTCGATGCTGCCCCCACGGGAGACCGACCCGACGCGGCGCGCGCACGCGCTCGCGGCGCAGCTGCTGGACCGGCACGGCGTGCTGACCCGCGCCGTGGCGCCCGCCGAGGGCATCTCCGGGCAGTTCGCCGCCGTCTACCGCGTGCTGGCCGCGCTCGAGCAGGCGGGACAGGTGCGGCGCGGCTACTTCGTGGAGCACCTGGGCGGCTCCCAGTTCGCGCTGCCCGGTGCCGTGGACCAGCTCCGCGCCGACGCCCGCACGCTGGAGCGGCTGGCCGAGCAGTCCGCGCCGCCCGACGCCGACCGCGCCGTCGCGCTGCTCGCCGCGACCGACCCCGCGAACCCGTACGGCGCTGCGCTCGCCTGGCCCGCGCGCGCGGACGCGTCGAGCGGTCACCGGCCGGGGCGCAAGGCGGGCAGCGTCGTCGTGCTGGTGGACGGGGAGCTCGCGCTGTACCTGGAGCGCGGCGGCCGGACCGTGCTGACCTTCACCGAGGACGACGACGTGCTGCGCCTCGCGACCGCACGCCTCGCCGACGCCGTACGGGAGGGACGGCTCGGTCGCGTCACGCTCGTGCGCGCGGACGGCGAGGAGCTGCTCGGCGCCTCGGGCACACCGCTCGGACGCGCGCTCGCCGCCGCCGGGTTCGGGGCCACGCCCCGGGGGCTGCGGCTGCGCGGTGCACGGTGACCGGCGAGGCGCCGCCCGCAGCGGGCGCTCCCCACCGCGGGCACAGCGGGCAGAGCGGGCACAGCGGGCACAGGGGGCACAGCCGGCACAGCGGGCACCGGGGACACAGCCGCGGGCACCGGTGGCAGCACCGGCAGCACCGGCAGCACCGGGGGCACCGCCGTGCCTGAGGGCGACATCCTGCGCCGCACCGCCCGGAGGCTCGACGAGGCGCTCGCCGGCCGCGAGCTCGTGCGCGCGGACCTCCGCTGGCCGACCGCCGCCACCGTGGACCTCGTGGGGCGCACCGTGCTCGGCACCGCGTCGTACGGCAAGCACCTGCTGACGCGGTTCGACGACGGCCGCACCCTGCACACGCACCTGCGGATGGACGGGTCCTGGCGGGTGGCCCGCACCGGCACGCCCGGCGCTCGCGCGGCCGGCCCGGCCGTCCGGGCGGTGCTCGGCAACGCGACGTGGACGGCGGTCGGCGAGCTGATCGGGATGCTCGACGTCGTGCCGACGCGCGACGAGCACACCCTCATCGGTCACCTCGGGCCCGACCTGCTGGCCGACGACTTCGAGACGACGGGTCTGCCCGAGGCGCTGCGGCGCTGGGAGGCCCGCGGCGCGACCCCGGTGTGCGAGGTGCTGCTCGACCAGACCGTCGTCGCCGGCATCGGGACGATCTACATGGCCGACTCGCTGTTCCTCGAGCGCATCTGGCCGTGGACCCCCGCCGACGAGGTGCCGGACCCCGGCCGGCTGCTGCGCGTCGCCCGGGCGATCATGCTCCGGTCCGTCGGCACCGCGCTCCCCAGCACGACGGGCGAGACGTACCGGGGCCGCACGACGTGGGTCCACGGGCGCCTGCGCGAGCCGTGCCGCCGCTGCGGCGCACCGGTGCGCCGGGGGCTCGCGGGGGCCCCGCCGCGGGAGCGTCCGGCGTACTTCTGCGGGGTGTGCCAGCGCCCCGCGACCACCCACCGCTGAGCGCCCCGGACGCGACGACGCCCGGCCGTCCCGCCGAGCGAAGGGCGGGAGCGACCGGGCGTCGCGTGTGCATGGGGGTTCGTCCCCGCGGGTTCAGCCGACCGGTGCGAGCTCCGGGCGGTGGCGGGTCCAGGAGCTGTCCTGGCCACCGAGCGCCGACGCGAGGTCGACGGGGACCGTGTCGGGGATCAGCAGACCCTCGGCGACGGCGATGCGGTCGCTCACCTCGCGCAGCACGAGCGACAGAGGTACGTCGAGCGCCTCGCAGATGCTGGCCAGCAGCTCCGACGACGCCTCCTTCTGACCGCGCTCGACCTCGCTGAGGTAGCCCAGCGAGACCCGGGCGGCGGAGGACACCTCGCGCAGGGTCCGACCCTGCCGCTGGCGGGCATCCCGCAGCACGTCACCGATCTCTCGGCGCAACACGACCATCCGGCGTCCTCCTCTCATGTCCCGATCCTGCTCCTGCCGCACCGCCGGGGCGCCCGCGGGCGCGGTCCGGACGAGTGCGACACCCTTGTGGCCCCGCGTGGGGAGGCTCCCACCGTACATGTCGCTGCCACGACGGGCAGCGCCGGGACGGGTGGACGGCCTGGTGTTCATCACGTGGGGTCCAACGTCGGTGCGGGGTCCCGTGTTCCCGGGTCGCCGGGCGCGGGCGCCTCCCGCACCACCCGGAGCGCCTCCGCGAGGACGGCGTCGCAGGTCGCGGCCCGGATCGCCGCGCGACCGCCCACCAGCGCGAGCGTGCGCACCACCGTGCCCGCGGGGGTCGCCACCGCGACGTGGACCGTCCCGGGTGAAAATCCGTCCTGCGGCTCCGGACCGGCGACGCCGGTGGTCGCGAGCCCGACGTCGGCACCGAGCAGCGCGCGCACCTGCTCCGCCATCTGCCGGGCGACCTCGGGGTGCACCGCCCCGTGCGCGGCGAGCAGCTCCCGGTCGACGCCCAGCACCGAGCCCTTCACGTCCGTGGCGTACGCGACGACTCCCCCGCGCAGCGACTGCGACGCCCCCGGGACGTCGACCAGCGCGGCGGCGACCAGCCCGCCCGTCAGCGACTCGGCGACGGCCACCGTCCAGCCGCGGTCCCGCAGCGCCGCGAGCAGCCCGGCCGCGTGCCCGTCGCGGCGTCCGGACCCGTCGCTCATCGCGGCGACGTCACCGCCCCGCCGTCCCCGCGGGGCGACGTCGTGCCGGTCTCGGCGGCGCGGCGGGCGGCGTCCGGCGACCCGCCCGCGGCGTGCTCCCGGTGGACCCGCACGGCGGTGCGCACGTAGTCGGCGCCGGTGATCAGGGTGACCACGACGGCCGCCCCCATGAGCACGGCGGCCACCACGTGCACCCACACCGGCAGGGAGCCGAGCGGCAGCAGGTACAGGCCGACGGCCAGCGACTGCAGGACGGTCTTGATCTTCCCGCCCCGCGACGCCGGCAGCACCAGGTAGCGCAGCAGGAAGAACCGCATGACCGTGATGCCGAGCTCGCGCACGAGGATCGCGGCCGTCACCCACCAGGAGAGCTCCCCGAGCCACGACAGCGCCACGAGCGCGGTCCCGATCAGCGCCTTGTCCGCGATGGGGTCCAGCAGCTTGCCGAGGTCGGTCACCAGCCCGAGCCGCCGGGCCAGGTACCCGTCCACGCGGTCGGTCGCCGCGGCGAGGGCGAACAGCGCCGTCGCGACCAGGCGCCACACCACGTCCTCGCCGCCGTCCACCAGCAGCGCCCACGCGACGAACGGCACCACGACGATGCGCAGCACCGTCAGGACGTTGGCGACGTTCCACGGCGAAGGGCGGCTCACCCCGACAGCCTACGGGCAGCGGTCCCCTGCCTCCGAGCGCACCTCCCCGGCGCGCGGGTCAGCGCAGGTCGTCGGCGTCGTCGAAGTAGTCGACGGCCTCCGAGGGCTCCCCCGGCATCCGGCCGTCGGGCGCCGCGTACCGGTCGCCCTCTCCGGCGGCCTCACCGCCGGGCTCGCCGCGGAGCATCGCCAGCGTGCCGGGCAGGTCGTCGGGCGTCACGAGCACCTCGCGCGCCTTCGAGCCCTCGGACGGGCCGACGATCTCCCGCGACTCGAGCAGGTCCATGAGGCGGCCCGCCTTGGCGAACCCGACGCGGAGCTTGCGCTGCAGCATCGACGTCGACCCGAACTGCGTCGTGACGACCAGCTCCGCGGCCTGCAGCAGCAGGTCGAGGTCGTCGCCGATGTCCTCGTCGACCTGCTTCTTGGCGGGCGCCGCCGCGACGTCCTCGCGGTACACGGGCTTGAGCTGCTGCTTCACGTGCTCGACGACCGCGTGGATCTCCGACTCCGAGACCCAGGCGCCCTGCGTGCGCATCGGCTTGGCGGCACCCATGGGGAGGAACAGCGCGTCGCCCTGCCCGATGAGCTTCTCGGCGCCCGGCTGGTCCAGCACGACGCGGGAGTCGGTGAGCGACGACGTCGCGAACGCGAGCCGGGACGGCACGTTCGCCTTGATGAGGCCCGTGACCACGTCGACCGACGGGCGCTGCGTGGCGAGCACCAGGTGGATGCCCGCGGCGCGCGCGAGCTGGGTGATCCGCTGGATCGACGCCTCGACGTCCCGCGGGGCCACCATCATGAGGTCCGCGAGCTCGTCGACGATCACGAGCAGGTACGGGTACGGCGCGATCTTGCGCTCGGATCCGGGCAGCGGCTTCACCTTGCCGGCCTTCACCGCGACGTTGAAGTCGTCGATGTGCTTGAACCCGAACATCGCGAGGTCGTCGTACCGCGCCTCCATCTCCCGGACCACCCACTCGAGGGCCTCGGCGGCCTTCTTCGGGTTGGTGATGATCGGGGTGATGAGGTGCGGGATGCCCTCGTAGATCGTGAGCTCGACGCGCTTCGGGTCGACGAGCACCATGCGCACCTGGTCCGGCGTGGACCGCATGAGGATCGACACAATCATGGAGTTGACGAAGGACGACTTGCCCGCGCCGGTCGCGCCCGCGACCAGCAGGTGCGGCATCTTCGCGAGGTTCGCCGTGACGTAGCCGCCCTCGACGTCCTTGCCGACGCCGATGACCATCGGGTGCTCGGAGCGCCGGGCCGCGCTCGACCGGAGCACGTCACCGAGCGACACGGTCTCGCGGTCGGTGTTGGGGATCTCGATGCCGATGGCGGACTTGCCGGGGATCGGCGACAGGATGCGCACGTCCGCGGACGCCACGGCGTACGCGATGTTCTTGCTGAGCGCCGTGACCCGCTCGACCTTGACGCCCTTGCCGAGCTCGACCTCGTACCGCGTGACGGTCGGCCCGCGCGTGAAGCCGGTGACCTGCGCGTCGATCTCGAAGTTCTCCAGGACGCTCGTCAGCGCCTCGACCACGCGGTCGTTCGCGGCGGAGCGGACCTTGTGCGGCGCGCCCTTCGCGAGGGAGTCCTCCGACGGGAGCGTGTAGAGCACGTCGCCGCCGAGCATCGGCTGCTCGCCGCGGGGCACGCCCGTCGGCGGCGGCGGCACGGGCTCGTGCGAGGTGGACACCGCCGTGACGGCCTGGGTCGGGGCGGTCCCGGGCGCAACCGGGGCACCGGCCGCCGCCGGGCCGGCGTCGGGCGCGTCGAGCTCGTCCGGGTCGAGGACGGCGGTCGCCTCCTCCTCGCGGCGGCGCGCCTCGACGTAGGCCGCGCGCTCGAACGCCTCGTCGCCCACGTAGCCGTCGAGGCGGCCGTCGTCGGGGACGGGCGCGGCGGCGGCACGCCGCAGCCTCCCGAGCAGCCCGCGGCGGGTCGGCCTCTCCGGCTCCTCGACCGCCGTGTGGCCGGCGTTGATCACCAGGGGCGCGTCGTCGTCCTCGGGCTCCTCGTCGCGGTGGTTGCCCGTGAGGCGGTCGTACAGCGCCCGCAGCCGCGGCCCGATCTGGTTCACCGGGGTCGCCGTCACGACCAGCACCCCGAAGAACGCGAGCAGGACCAGCAGCGGCACGGTCGCCCACGCGGTCACCAGGCTGACCAGGGGCGTGCCGACCAGGTAGCCGACGATGCCGCCCGCGTCCCGGACCGCCTCGAACCCGCCCGACGGGGCCGGCAGGCCCTGCTGGACGTGCACCAGCCCGCAGGCGGCCAGCGTGATCGCGGTCAGGCCGATCGTGATGCGCGAGTTCGCCTGGTTGCGGTCGGGGTGCCGCATGAGCCGCACCGCGATGCCCACGAGCACCACCGGGACCGCAGCCGCCACGCGCCCGAACGTGCCCGCGACGACGACGTGCACCGCGTCGCCGGCCATGCCGTCGAGCCCCCACCACTCGCGCGCCGCGACGACGATCGCGAGCGCGAGCAGGAAGAACGCCGCGCCGTCGCGCCGCAGCGCCGGGTCGAGGTCGCGGGCACCGTGGCCGATGCGCCGCGCCGCGCCGCCGACGACGTGCGCGCACCCCATCCAGATCCCCCGCACCATCCGGACCGGCAGCGCGGGTCGAGGGGCGGGCGCGGGGCCGCGCGAGCCGGACGAGCGCCCCGTCGGCGCCGCGGCGCGGGCGCGCGACGACGGCGCAGCCGCACGGGTGGCGGTGGAGGACGGACGTGCGGCCATGTTCCTCACGGTAGCCGCGCCGGGGCGTCCGGCGCGGCAGGCGCCTCGGCGTGGCCCTCGTCGGACCCCGGCTGCGGGCTCAGAACGCGCCGAGGTCGGCCATCGCGGCGGAGATCCTCGGCGCGAGCGTGGCCGCGAAGGTCGGGGTCATGTGGTTGGTGTCCTTGTGGGTGACGACCCCCCCGACGACCGAGTGGCAGGTGTCCGGGTCGCAGAACGCGTCGTAGAGGTCGAGCGCCTCCAGCCGCGGGTCCTGCACGCCCTGCGCGGCGATCATCGCCAGGTCCGGGCCGACGAGCTGGTCGCGCGGCCGCGTGCACGGGTCGTCGGACGGTCCCGACGCCTCCACGCACTCCGGGACGGAGACGTCCCACAGCGGGACGTCGCTGACGACCAGCAGGCGGTGTCCCGCGTCGAGCCACTGCTGCCACGTCGCGCGGTAGGCGGAGACGATCTGCGCGTCCACCTCCTCGCCGAGGCCGCGGTAGCCCTGCGCCGCGCCCGAGGTGATGACCACCGAGGCGTCGAGGCCCGCCACGTAGTCGAACACCTGCGACTTCCAGGTGGTGCACGGCTCCTCGTGCTCGCGTGCGACCGGCGAGTCGAACTGCGGCAGGACGGGGCGGCACGAGGTCAGGAACACCTCGACGACCGCCATCCCCCGGTCGGCCGCGAGGGAGACGACGGGCGCCATGAGGTGGTTCGCGTGCGAGTCCCCGACCACCACGACGACTCCCCCGCCGGTGTCGCGCCCGACGTCGCAGCGCTCGACGACGAGCCCCGGGACGACGGCGCAGGTCCGGCGGAACCGGTCGTCACGCTCGGCGCGGGTGTCGAGGAAGTCCTCCTGGGTGTCGGCGGCGGCCTCCACCGGCCCGTAGTCGTCCCGGACGGTGTGGCTGCCCGGGCAGGACGCCCCGGGCAGCGCAGCCGCGGCGCCGAAGCAGGGCTCGTCGCCCGCGACCGCCCGGTCCACCACGCCGGCCAGGCTCGAGCCGTGGCGTTCGACCTGGGCGTTCGTGACGGCCACCGGTGCCAGGACCGCGCCGGCCAGCACCGCACTGGCCCCCACACCGGCCAGCACCACCCGACCCGACCGCCACCCCCGCGGCGACCAC
>JACXUT010000009.1 GCA_014763765.1 Micrococcales bacterium | reverse complement strand
GTACTCCTCCAGGCCCTCGGAGATCGAGTAGAGGATCGCCAGCATCGCCGCTTCCTCGACCTGACCGAGGATCACCGCACCGACGGCCGCGATGGTCATGAGGGTGCCGACGCCGATCTTGCCGCGGCGCAGGCGCCGGATGGTCCCGGGCACGAACGTGTAGGCCGCGATGACCAGCGCGGCGCCCTCGCTGGCCAGGACCAGCCACTCCGGGGCGTCCGCGCGTGAGACCAACCACGCGGCCGCCAGGACCAGCGCGGCGAGCGCGGCCGCTCGGATCTCGGTGACCTGCCACAGGCTGCCCGACTCCTCGGCCTCCTCGACCTCGCGCTCCTCGGCCTCGTCCGAGCAGCCGCACGCATCGCTCATCGCGCACCCTCCTTCGTGGTCGTCGCGACCGGAGAGCCGGCGGCGCCGTAATTCGGGCACAACGCAACCGCGTTGCCCGTCGCTCCCAGCAGCACCTCCGCCGCGCTCAGCAGGTCCAGCAGCTCAGGGCGCGCCAGCGAGTAGTACACCCGCCGCCCCTCCATCCGCCCGTCGACCAGCCCGCAGTCGCGCAGGCACGCCACGTGCGAGGACACCGTCGACTGCGCCAGACCCAGGTCGCGGGTCAACTCAGCCACCCGCGCCTCACCGGCCGCCAAGCGCCGCACGATCGCCAACCGCGCCGGGTCGGCCAGAGACCGGAACAGGGCCACACCCGGCTCGATCCCCTCCGTCGACGCGACGCACTCCACCTCGTCCGTGATCTGCATGTGTCGATAATAAACGGCCGCCATCGATCATAAAGGCGCGCATCCTCGCCCTCACTCCTCTGCGTGAGGCGCTGCCGGAGGAGATGCGCTCGGTCTGGGTTCGTCGGCCGGGAGCGGACGACCCGTCGGGGACCTAGCTGATCTGAGGCGCCGGCGCGGGCTCGGGATGATGGTCCACCTCGCGCGGTCCCGAGTGTCGGTTCGCGGGCGCTTGGTCGCTGGCCAGGGAGTGAGCGACGAGTGCCTCGGTATGGGCGATCTGCCAGGTCGCGGCAGCGGCTTCCTCGCTCTGGCCTGCGTCAACGAGCGCGCGGGCGAAGGCGGCACCGGCTTGGTCGATGGTCGTCTGGTCGAGCGTGGGGATGATCGATGCGGCGACGCAGCGTGCTGCCCAGACTCGTCCTTCGACGGTGCTGAGGTCGACGTCGCCCAGGTTCCGCTCGACGATGGTCGCGGCCAGGGAGGGGGAGGCGGTGACGGCCGCGACGACGGCGCCGGTACCCGCGCGCGCCGCGAGGTCGGCCGGGTCCTTGGCTGCGTCCCAGCGGGCGTGCGTGCAAGTCGCTGCCGTCGCGGGGCTGAGTAGGTCCCAGGTGCGCGCGGCGGCCTCGTGGCCGGCGGGGTCGTTGTCGAACCCGATGACGAGGCCCTTCAGGCCGGCGTCGCGGGTGTCGGCCAGCGTGGCGAGCTGGGCGGGGGTGAGGGCGGTCCCGCAGGGGGCCACGCCGATCATCTCGCCGTTGCTGGCGGTGGTGACGGCGGCTGCGTCGAAGGCGCCTTCGACGATCACGGCTGTGGCACCGCGAGCCAGAGCTTCCCGGGTGGTGGGGGTCAGTCCGGCCAGCAGGGTGCTCTTGTCGAACAGGCCGGTCGAGGGGGTGTTGAGGTACTTCGGGACGCCCGGGTCGGTGCACGCGGGGTTGGCGCGTGCGGTGAAGCCCGCGATACGTCCGGCCGCGTCGTGGATCGGAACGGCGGCTCGGTCGCGGAACCGGTCGATGAGGGTGCCTCGGCTGGAGCGGGTCGCGATGCCGGCCTGCTCGAGGTCGTCGTCGGTGAAGCCGCGGGCGCGCACGTGGTCGCAGGTCTGGGTCCACGCTGCCGGGGCCCAGGCCGGTTCCACGCCGTCGAGGCCGCGGGCTGCGAGGTAGTCGGGGACCCAGGAGTCGGCGGCGAGGTCGGTCCAGAAGGCGTAGGCGGCCGCGTTGACGGCGGCGAGCCGGTCGGCCTTGCGCGGGTCGACCGAAGCAGGGCGGGACTGAGTCGTCGGGTCGGCCCGCGGGGCGGGAAGGGTGTAGGCGGGCTCCCAGAGCACGGGGCCGGCACCGTCGCCGAGGTCGACGAACGGGTCCGCATCGGTCTCAGGCTCATCGGCCGAGGAGTCGGCCGGCCAAGCGCAGGCCGCGAACGCCTCGCGGCGGGACGGCGCGCTGATCTCGGGCGGCTCGGCGGACCAGTCACGGGCCGGGTCAGCGGCCGGGTCGACGCCCGGAGCCCACACCGCCACGCGCGGCGCACGTGCCGGCGCGGCGTCGGTGAGCGCTGCGAGCCGGGTTGCGACCTGCGCACGTGCCCGGCGCTGGTGCTCGCTGACGGGTTCGGGCCCGAGCGGCGTGGCCCCCTGGACGTCGAAGGTGTCGCGGTAGGTGGCCACCGCGGTGGCGGCCTCGGTCCAAGCTGCAGCTGCGTCGGGGTCGAGCCCGACGTCCGGGCACGACGGCAGCCGGTGCACCCAGGCGGGTGGGACGTCGCTGAGGACCTGGGCGCGCAGGTGCTCGACGCGTCGGGCGATCAGTTCTTCGGCTTGCTGGGCCATGTCGATCACGTCGGGCGGCCCGTTGCGGACCGGGGGTGTCTGGCCGATCCAGGTGGCGCCGGCGCCCGCCGCCAGGTGCGGGTGCACGATCGCCTGGGTGAGGGTCCAGTGCGCGAGGCGGGCCGGGTCGGGCGCGTCGGCGCCGGGATCCGCGGCCGCGTCGCCGGCACGGGAGCCGGGTGAGTCGCTGGCGGCGGGATCGTCGGTGTCCACGGGCGGGGTCGCGTCGCCGGCGCCGGGTTCGGTGGCGTCGTCGGCGTTCGGGTCGACCCGGCGGGGTCGGACCATCTGTCGTCCGGGCGCAGCTTCGGGAGTCGCGTCCGGGCTCGCAGCGGGTGGCGGTGTTGGTGTTGGTGTCCGCCGGACGCGGGGTGGTGCGTTGCCGAACAGGGCGAGCTCGCCCTGTTCGGGGAGCGTGGTGCGGTGGTGCGGGATGGCTAGCAGGCGGCGGGTGCGCTCGGGGTCCAGGGCGTGCGCGCGGGTGAAGCTCGCCACGAGCGCGTCCCACGCCTCGCTGCTCGTGTAGGCCTCGGCGTAGTCCGGGCCGTGCAGGTCGGTCAGGACCGCCCGGAGGGTCGGTTCGGCGGCGAGGTGGGCCAGGTGCTCGTGCTCGGCGGCGAGGGTTCGCAGGCTCGTGGTGCGTTCGTGCTCGGCGTCGGCGGTCTCGTGGGCGGTGGTCGCTGCGGTGTCGGCGGACAGCGCCCTGGCCAGGACGGTGGCGGCGGTGTGCTCCACCGGCCGCATCCGCCCCTCGGCGTCGGGCGCGAACACCGGGGTGTGCTCGTCGCGCAGCTCCTCGGCGTCGGGCAGGGCGACCCAGACGTGGTTGGGCCCGCGGGCGCGGGTCATCGCGACGTAGACCAGGTTGCGGGTCATGTGCGCGCCGTCGGGGATGACCAGGTGTGCCTCGTCGACGGTGATCCCTTGGACTCGGTGGGCGGTGTGCGCGTACCCGAGCTCGGCGTCTGCTCGCAGGTAGGCGGCCGGCACGGTGATCTGCTCGCCGTGCTCGTGGTGCTCGCCGGCGCCGGTGACCCGCCGGCACACGCCGTCGCCGGCCTCGGTCACGGCGACCAGGCGCAGCAGGTCGCCGTTCTCCAGGGGCAGTCCCTCGGTGTCGGTGATGCGGGCTTCGTTGCGGCGTGCGATCAGGACGTCTCCGACGCCGGCGTCGGCGGTTCCACGAAGCCGCAGCAGGCGGCTGGAGTCCACGAGTCCGGCCGCGCGGCGCTCGAGGGTGGCGCGGGTGTTCAGGTCGGACAGGTCGGCGTTGGTGGCCACGAGCAGGACGGCGTCGCGACCGGCGGCCAGCGCGGCCTGGGTGGCGCGGTAGGCGCCCTCGAGCATCGTCTCGGCGTCGCCGTCGTGCACCCACCCGGCGTCGGCGTAGGTCGTGGCGGGGTCCTCGTCGGCGTCGTCGCGGTCGGACTCCCATAACACGGTGGCGTCGCCGGCGTGCAGCCGGCGGGAGGCGTCGGCCTGCCAGGGTTCGTGGAACCGGAAGATCGAGGTCAGGTGCGCGGCGTTGCCGGTGCGCTCGAGCCGGCCGAGGACCCCGCCGGCACCGACCGCGTCGAGCTGTCCGGGGTCACCGACCAGGACCATGCGCGCGCCGGCGGCGTCAACCTCGGCCAGGACCAGGTCGAGGTCGGCGGTCGTGGCCATCGCGGCCTCGTCGACGATCACCAGGGTGCCGGGCCGGATCGTCACCGAGGCGTCGTCCGCGATCGCCTGGGCGAGGCGGTGGGCAGCGCGCGATCGCCCGGTGCGGGTGCGCGCTTGGGCATGCGCTGCGGCGCACCGGGCGATCCACGCGGTGCGGCGGGCCTTGGCGGGGGCGGTGTTGGCGGCGATGAACCCCGCGAGGGTGGTCGCGTCGACGCCGGAGAGCTCACGGCGGAGCACGCTGGCCGCCCGCGCCGAGGGCGCGAGGGCCAGCACGTTCCCAGGTCCGTGCTCGGTGGTCCAGGCGCTGCTCAGGGCGCGTAGCGACGTGGTCTTGCCGGTCCCTGCCGGCCCGACGACCGCCGTGAGGCGATGTGGGCTGCAGGCCAGGTGCTCGACGGCGGCCGCCTGGTCCGGCGCGAGCGGACGGCCCCTGTTGGCGACGTGGGCCGCCAGGTGCTCGTGCAACTCGGCGCGCGGCAGCGCACCGGACTCGGCGGTGGGTAGGTCGGTCGTAGCGGCGTGCTGCAGCCGGGCCTCGGCGTCCAGCACCCGCCGGGAGGTGAACACCGCGCGGCTGCGGGAGTCGAACACCGACTCTCCGGCGACGGCGACCGAGAGGGTCGCTCGAGCGGGAGCCCGGTACCTGGTTGTGGTCAGCGGCACGCACATCGCCAGGGCGGCGTCCGCGATCGCCCCGCGGAGCCGTTCGCGCTGGGCGGGGGCGGTGCGTAGCAGGCGGGTGAGCCGGTCGGCGGCCGCTTCTGCGCCGGCGCGGGTCCAGGTCGCGGACCGGGCGGACAGGTCGTCGTGGACCACGGCGGCCAGGTCGCCGGTGACGTGCGCGCCGAGGGCGGCGCCCAAGGTCGTCGCGTCGGAGGCGAGGTCCGCGAGATAGGCGTCGACGTCGGCGTCGTCGACGTCGGCCGGGGCGACCTTGCCGGTGTAGTCGCTGGCGCGCTCGGCCAGGACCAGCCGCGCCAGGTCCCGCAGCACGGCCTCGTCGGTGGCGATCCGCTCGACCGCGACCTGGTGCACCGGGTGCCCGATCGCGGCGGCGACCAGGTCGCCCGGGTCGGTCCCGTGGTCGGCGAGCTCGCTGCGCCAGCGCCGGGTGAGGGTGGCCAGGGAGTCCGGGGACTGCTTCTTGGCCTTGCGGGTGCTGGCCCACGCGGTGCGCTTGAGGGAGTCCACGACCTTGCGCGGCGGACTCGCGCCGCCGTGCTCGGCCGACCACTGGGCGCTCAGCTCCGAGAGCCGCTTCGAGACCGCCCGGTCCCGGGAGCTGAACGCCTCGATCAGGGCCGGGTCGACGCCCACGACGTCGGCGACCACGGCCCGCGAGGAGATCCCGGGCCGGGGTCGTTCGGCGAACGTCATCCCGAGGCGTTCGTGCAGCAGGTCCAGCAGCAGGTTCTCGTGCAGCTCGGACGCGGCGACCCCCGCCTGCATCAGCGCGCGACCGTCGATCGTGCGCCAGGCGCCGTCGCGGGCGCGCTGCACCCGGTTCGCCACCGCGACGTGCGTGTGCAGATGTGGGTCGCCGTCGCGGGACTCAAAGTGGTCGAACGCGGCGGCCACGAGCCCCCGCGTTGCCTCCACGGCCACCCCGTCGCGCCCGGAGCGGGTGCGCAGCACGTCCCGCTCGATCCAGTCCAGGGCCATCCCCACGGCCTCGCCGTGCACGTCCCAGATCGCCTGGCGGGTCTGGTCGTCGGCGGCCGCCCACACCAGCGACACCGACTTCGGGACCCGGAACGTCAGGTCAAACCCGTTGACGACCTGGGAGCCCGGCGCCGGCGTGCGGCCGAGCGCGGCGGCGGTGATCGGGTGCGCGAAGTGGTGGAAGAGCGCCACCGCCTCCGCGCGCCCGACCCGCGCTCCCTCGCTCAGGCCGAGGCCTTCCAGGCCGGTCCCGCGCCAGCGCCCTGGCCAGGTCCCGTCAGCCAGGTAGTACCCGGCCGGGCCCCTCGTCGATCCGTCGACGCTCTGGCAGGTGTCCAGCAGGTAGGACACCGAGCGCATCACGGTGATGTTCATCGCCACGGGCGCTCACCTCCGTCGGCACCCGGGCCGGGCTCGGCGCCGCCGAGGGCGGCGAGGTCGACCTCGGCGTACACGGCGGGCACCTGGCGCCGGTCGGCCGCGGTCAGATAGGCCGCGAACAGCGCTTGTATCCCGGCCCGATCGAACCCGGGCGCGCCCGTGGTCAGGAACAGGTGCCGGGCCAGGCGCGCGAGCTGGCGAGCGTCACCGCGCGCGGCGTCCCGTTCGTCGGTCGCCCGTTCCAGCTGCGCGGTCAGGTCGGCGATGTGCCGCCGCACCGCCTCGATCTGGCTGGCGGTGCGGGGCAGCTGCTCGCCGATCGAGGCCCGTACCCTCTCCAGGCGCTCGGCCTGCGCGGCCGCCGCGGTGGCGGCTCGTCGACCCGCGGCCCGTTCCCGCTCCTGGGCGCGCCGGGCGCGCCGGTACTGCGAGGCGCGGGCGGCACCGGCGGGTGTGGCTCGGTACCGGACCGCGCGAGCACGAGCGCTACACGCCGACGAGCAGTACAGAGCGCTGGGACCGCGGTCGGTGCCGACGCGTTCGTCGCACGACGGATTCGCGCAGCGAGTTCCTTGCGCGTCGGTGGTCTTGGCGATTGCCCTCGGGGGCGGGTGTCCTGGTCCCACTCAAGGCCCCCGTGGACGCGGGCGGGACCCACTACCGGCGATATCGGCAGAGCGTGCTCGCGTGGGACTCTGGTGGCCCCCGCCTTCTCTCGGCGGAGCGTGCTGGTGCGTTCTTGCAGCCTGGGTTTCGGTCGAACGATGCAGGCCTGAGCGGTGGGTGAGGGTCGGGCCGGCAGCACGGTCACGTGGTGGCGCCTGGAACTGTCTCGGTCACGGAACCTGCTCGCCCTGAGCCGAGGGGCCAGTGCGTTCACGGCCGATGTTGGCTCGTTCGACGCGGCGTCCTCGCGCGTAGGCGGTCGCTCCCGCCGCAACCGTAGCGAACGCGAAGGTCGACGCCAGGACAGAGGGGGCATCACCGAGCCGGTCCGAGATGGTCAGCGTCGTTCGTAGCGGCAGGCGAGCAGCCATCACGTCTTGGGTGAACAACGTCGTGCGCTCGAGGACCGTCCCGTCTGGGGCGATCATCGCGCTTACGCCAACGGTCGAGATCTGGACAGCTGCTCGTCCGTGCTCGACGGCGCGTAGCCGTGACATCGCGAGCTGCTGCGTGGACTGCGCGGTGCGCCCGAACGACGCGTTGTTAGTGGGGACGAGCAGAATCTCGGTCCCCCTGATGACTGCGTCGCGGACGACGTCGTCGTATGCGACCTCGAAGCAGATCACGGTGCCGGCGAGCACGTCACGGCCCAGGCGGGTCGAGGGAACCGGTAGCACCGCAGGTGCCTGACCGGCCACCATGTCGACTGGGACGCGGTCGACCTGCGTTGACAGCATCCGGACGAATGACCGCAGCGGGATGTACTCACCGAACGGCGCGGGTCGCTGCTTGGTGTACGACGCGGTCGCTCCGCGCTGGGGGTCCCAGACGAGGAAGTCGTTGTAGCGCGCGTCCGGCGCGTACCGCATTGCGCCGAGAAGAACCGGCGCGCCGACCGACGCGGCCGCGGCTCGGACCTCGGCCGCGGCGTCCTGGTCGGACCGCGGGTCGATGTCGGTGGCATTCTCCGGCCACACCACTAGGTCGTAGGGCTCGGACCGAGAATCGGCGAGGTGGCGTGTCCCGGTCACGTGGTTTGCGAGCACCTGGCGGGCGCGGCCCGGACCGGGGATTTCCGGGACATTCCCCTGCACAGCTCCGACGCTGAGCTCGCCCGCCTCGGGTTGGGTGGGCAGCGCCAGGACCGCACCTGGTGCAAGGGCCCCGATGGCAGCTGCGAGCACGGCCGCGGCACGGCGGGGCTCACGTCGCATCACCGCTACGAGCGCCGCGGACAAGACGTAGCCGCCCAGCGCGACGCCGAACGAGACCCCCGGGGCGCCGGCCACGGACGCGATCGGGAGCAGCGGACCGTCGACCTGGGAGAACGCCAGCCGTCCCCACGGGAAGCCGCCAAAAGGCACCACCGACCGGACCTGCTCTCCGGTGACCCACACGGCTGCGAACGTGATGGCGAGCAAACCAGGAAACCGCGCGAGAAACACGGACCGCCGCGCCAGCGACCACGCCGCCCCGGTCGCGGCGACCACCGCGGCCTCGAGCACAGCCAGAGCCACCCACGCGGCCAGTCCGGCCGCCTCCCGCGCCCAGCTGAGGTGGGGCAGGAAGAACGCCAGCGCCCAGGCGGACCAGGTCAGCGCGGTGGCGCCCACGCCGAGACGACGGGACGCGAGCGACAGGACGGCGAGTCCGAGGAAGGCGACCGGCCACCACCCGAGGTCGGGGAAGGCCACGTTGGTCAGCGTGCCACCGGCCGCGGCGCAGATGACCGGGACGACCGGTCGGCGGGCACGGACCGACTCAATGGTGTTCGTCGTTGGGGCCGGGGGCACGTCGTGCATGTCCGGCGCGGCTCCTGCGATCGAGGGTGGGTGCGGTGGTCCCCGTGGCGGCCGAGCTCGGATCCATCGAGGTGGCCGCCACGGGGTGCATTCAACGTAAGCGTCTGTGCCCCTCGGGCGAGGCCGCCGGCGGTTGAGGTTCGATGAAGAGTCGCGACTGGGGGCCCTGTGTGGTCACTGGTAGACGAAGTTGCTGAAGTAGACGTCGATAACCTCGCCCTCGTACACCTCGGTCAGCTGGGCGGCGAGTTCCCGCTTGAGTGCGTCCCTGCCTTCTGCCGTACTGATCTCCTCGACGGGTCGCTGCGAGAACAGTGCGATCGCTAGGTCGAGCGCCTTGACGGTGTCGACGTCCTCAGCCACCTCAGCCGTCAGCTGCAGTCCGAGCCCGAGGCGGAGGTATCGGCCGCCGGCAAGGTTGATGCTGATCGGTTCGACCGCTTGGACGGTGCCAAGCTCGATCTCCGCCGGCGCGGCCTCCGATGCCGCGCCCGGCCGGAGCAGGAACCAGGCGGCCGCGGCCACGACGACGAGTGCCGTGCCGACCACCAGCCCACGCCTGCCTCCCTTCTTCGGTGCAGGCGTGGACTCGGGCTCAGTCGTGGTGGACGACGGGCGTTGTCCGCCGATCTTGCTGCTGGACCCGACGATCCGCTGTTCGGGCATCCGCCCCTCCTCGCTGCTCGGCACCTCGCGTTCTGCAGCGAATGGATCGTCACGACGGTGGCTGTCAGTGAGAGCCGTTCGGTGAAGATCCGGCTAAGCCCGGTTCGAGGTCACGGCTCGCGCCGCTCCTGGTGGCCCTCGGGTGCACCGAGGTTCCGCCGGCGCAGCCGGAGTGCGACGACGAGGAGGGCGGCGACTGCTGCGGCGATCGCGATGAGGACACCGATCGACGTCGGTCCCCACTGCCAGGTGACCTGCTCCTCCTGCTGGTCGTCCGGCGCCGCGGCAGAGTCGACAGTGTCCTCGGCGCTCGGGGCGGTGGTCTCCTCGATCGGCTCCGGCTCCGGGTGGGTCGACCCGCCAGCCGTCTCTTCCACCCCGGTCTCGGCCGCGGCCGTGAACGTGAGCTCACCGGACAAGGGGTGCCCGTCCGCGGAGGTCACCCGCCACTGGATGACGTAGGCGCCAGCCGGGCGTGTCGAAGCGAGCGGCTGGGTGACAGTGGTGTCGGCAACCGTGGTGACCCCCTCGCTAACGGTGGTCCCGTCAGGCCCGACGACCGCGATCTCAGTGCCGAGCGCCTGCGGCGGCTCGTTGAAGGTCAGCGTGACGGCGTCGGGCGCGACGTCGACGGTGGCGCCGTCCGAAGGGTCCGACCCAGTCATCCCGGAGTGCGCCGACGCGGGGACCACGGACAGGGCCAGGGCGGCGGCGGCCAACACCGGGACGAGGACCAGGCGGGACAGCAGGGACCGTCGCCGGCTCGGCGTGGGGGCGTGGGACATGTCGGACCTCTCGGGTGGTGCGGATGCTGGTGGATGTGGTTCGGAACTAGGACCCGGCGGGACGGGTGGGCGTCAGGTGGGGCGACGGTCGCGGTCGGCGAGCCCCGCCAGGTAGGCGTTGTAGGCGTCGAGCTCGGCGTCGCCGTCCCGGTCGGCGCGGCGGTCGCGCAGGGCCGTGCTGTCCGTCTCCTCGCGGTGCCAGCGCGACAGCACGATCAGCAGCACGATCAGGGTGGGCAGCTCGCCGTAGGACCAGGCCAGGGCTCCGGCGGTTTGCTGGTCGCCGACCAGGTCGACGCCCCAACCCGCGGGCGGGTGCCCGAACGCGGCGACGACGGGTGTGGTCGCCATCATGAGCACGACGCCGAAGAACGCGTGCAGGGGCATCTCGACCGCGACGTCCAGCGCGCGACCCGCGTGCCCCTGGCGTCTGGGCAGCGGGTCGCGCGAGAGCACCGGTGCCGCGAACAGCACGCCCGCCACGAGCAGGGCGACCTCGAGCGCGGTGTGGCCGACCCACGAGGACAGGACCAGGCCGGCGGCGTCGGTCAGGTACAGGCCGTAGAAGGCGAGTAGGAACAGCGGCACGGTGACCGCCGGGTGCAGGGCTGCGGCCGCGACCGGTGACCGCAGCGCACGGCGCGCCCCGACCAGGAGCACCCGCCCCGGCCCGCGGTGCGGAGCCGTGTGCAGCAGCAGGGTGCCCGGGCGGCCGAGCACCAGCAGGGGCGCGACGAACATCATGAGCGTGAGCTGTTGGAACATGAACACGGAGAACATCTCGTAGCCGTACCCCTCGACACCGGCCCCGGTGACGACCAGCAGCACGACGCAACCGCCCAGGAACGCCAGCGTCCGGCTGACGGGCCACCGCCGGCCCCGCCTGTGACGCCGGGCGACGCCCACCACGTAGGCGGCGCCGAGCAGGACGGCGACCACCGGCAGCACCGGGACCGGCTGGATCCACGGCGCGAGATAGGTCGCCAGGCTCGGGGGCGCGGTCGGGATCAGGGCCGGGCCGGAGAAGTCGGCGGGCAGCATCACGCGTCGCCCGCTGGTCTCACGGTGCACCGGCTTCGTCGACCACGTCACCGACCACCGCGTCCAGGGTGGACTCCTCGGCGAGCCCGACGATCCGGGCGGCGACGCGCCCCTGACGGTCGAGGACGACGGTGGTGGGTACGGCCTGCAGGGGGACGGTCCCTGACAGGGCGCTTACCGCGGTGCCGGTCGAGTCGTCGATTGACGGGTACGGGATGTCGAAGGTGCGCTCGAACGCCAGTGCCGCGCCGGCGGCGTCCTCGACGTTGATCCCCAGCAGCCGCACTCCGTCGTCCGCGCGGTCTCGAGCGAGCGCCGCGAGGGTCGGCGCCTCGGCGCGGCACGGCGGGCAGGCGGCGTACCAGGTGTTGAGCACGACGACGTCGCCGGCCCAGTCGGCGGTGTCGACCTGGTCGCCCTGGTAGGTGGTGCCGGTGACGGCCACGGGCTCGCCCCGCTCGTCGCGCTCCCACGTCTGGACGCTGCCGTCGCCTGAGACGTACCCCTGGTCGGGGACGGTCGCGCCCGTCGTCGACGGCGGGCTGCAGGCGGCGAGGGCCAGCACCGCGGTCGCGATCAGCCCCGCGGCGCGGCATGTGCCGCGCACCCCGTTCACCTCCCCAGCAGCGGTGCCGGGTCGACGGTGGAGCCGTTGACGTAGACCTCGAAGTGCAGGTGGCACGCCCCGGACAGCCCGGTGTTGCCGGAGTAGCCGATGAGGTCGCCCTGGCGGACCTGCTGGCCCGCGGAGACGACGGACCGGGTCATGTGGTTGGAGCTGCTCATCATGGGCTGCCCGTTCACGGTGCCGTAGTTGAGCATCACCTGATTGCCGAACCCGTTGCGCCACTGCGCCCACTGCACGGTCGCGTCGCGGGGGGCGTAGAGCGGGGTGTTGCAATAGGTGCGCAGGTCGATCCCGGCGTGCAGGCGGGTGTAACCCAGGATCGGGTGCAGCCGCATGCCGTAGTTCGAGGTGACGTACATCGGGTTGATCGAGGTGGGGTTGGCGAAGATCGCCCCGGACCCCGACGAGGGCGGAGGAGGGGCTGCGGGACCGGGCGCCGCGGGCTGGTTCGCCGCCGCCGCGGCCTCGGCCTGCCGACGCTGCTCGGCGATGATCCCCGCGAGCTCGCTCTCCAGCGCGCCGCGTTCACGCTCCGCCTGCGCCTGCTCGGCCTCGGCCTGCGCCTTCATGCCGGCCAGCCGCTGCTGGCTCGCTCGCTGATCGGTGATCAGCTGCTCGATCTCCTGCTCACGGGTGGCCGCTGCTGCTCGGGCCTGGTCCGCGACGGCGACCTCCTCGTCCGCCTCCACCTTGAGGTCGGCGATCCGGTCGGTGACCGCGACGAGCCGGGCCTCGGCCTGGCGGGCTTCCCCGGCGAGCCGCGCCAGCTCGTCGACCATCTCCGACTGAGCCCGTTGAGCGGCGGCGGCAGCCTGGTAGCGGCGGTTGAAGTCGTCCAGGTCCTGGGCGTCCAGGACCACGGCGAGGGGGGACACCTCGCCGCCGTTCTGGTACGCCTGGCGCGCCAGCTGCCCGACGCTGGCCCGCACCTCCTCGCCGCGGGTGGCGGACTCGGCGACCTGCGCGGTGATGCGCTCCTGCTGCTCGGTGGCGTCCGTGAGCCGGGCCTGGACGAGCGCCGCCCGGCGCTCGGCACCGGCCAGCTCGTCCTGCGCGGCCTTCAGCTCGGCCTGCGCGGCCGGGAGCCGGGCCTCAGTCGCCGCGAGGTCGCTGACCGCCTGGGCGAGCTCGGCGGAAAGCCCCTCGACCGACGCCTGCAGGTCGTCGGAGCGCTGCTGCGCGGCGTCCGCGCGTTCCTGCGCGGCCCGGCGCCGGTCGTCCAGGTCGTCGGCGGACCCGGTGACCGGGGCGACCGAGACCAGCACGGCGGCGGCGACCAGCGTGGCGATCAGGCGCCTCCAGGCGCGGACGGGACGGAGGGCGGGGCGCATGCGGGATTCCTGTCGTGGGGCACGAGGGCGCGACCACCGTAGGTCGGGGCGGCCACTGTGCGGCCGGGGCGCGGGCGCGCCTTCAGCGTTCCTTCATCTGGGGCTCGCCGCGGCGCTGCGGCTGCGTCGGACCGGGAGTCGGAGGGTGAAGGTCGCGCCCTGCCCGGTGCCGGGGCTGGCGGCGTCCAGCGAGCCGTCGTGGGCCTCGGCGAATGCCTTGCTCACGGTCAGCCCGATCCCTGACCCGCCGTGGTCGCGGTCCCGGGCGGTGTCGGCGCGGTAGAACCGGTCGAACACGTGGGACAGGTGCTCCGCAGCGATGCCGTCCCCGGTGTCGTGCACCGCGATGGCCACGGCGTCGCGCTCGGCGCGCACGCGCACGACGACGGCGGCCCCGCGGTCGCTGTGCCGCAGCGCGTTGTCGAGCAGGTTCGCCAGGACCTGCCCGATCCGGTCACGGTCGACGCTGACGGCAGGGACCCGGACCGCTGCGTCGACCTGGAGGTAGACGCCCTTGGTGGCGAAGGCGGGGTTGGCGGCCGCGGCCGCGGCCCGCACCAGGTCCTCGGGTGCGGCGTCGGCGAGCCGCAGGGGCAGGCGTCGCTCCTCGGCCAGCGAGACCGCCGAGACGTCCTCGGCGAGCCGGCTGAGGCGGTCGACCTGGTCGCGCAGCACCTGCAGCGTCGCCGCGTCCGGATCCCGCAGCCCGTCCTCGATCGAGTCGACGTACACGGTCAAGGTCGCCAGCGGCGTGCGCATCTCGTGCGCCAGGTCCGCCAGGAGCCGGCGGCGGGTGCCGTCGACGTGCTCGAGACGCTCGGACATCGCGTTCATCGCGGTCGCGACGTCGTCGAACTCGGCGCCCAGACCCGGCACCGGGACCCGGCGGTCGTACACCCCACGGGCCACGCTCCCGGCCGCGGTGACGATCGGCTGCAGCGAGCGGGTCACCCGCCCGGCGATCCAGGTGCTCAGGGCCGACGACACGAGAAGGGCCAGCAGCAGGGCAGCCGCCAGCGAGACGCTCCCGGCCGTGCCGAACGCGGCCTCGGCGTGCTCGGTCGCGTCGTCGGACGCGTCCTCGTTGTGCTGGAGCAGGTTCTCGTGGAAGATCCCCGGCCCGATCACCCACGCGACCGCGCCGGCGGTCGCGACGGTGACCACGATGACCGCCCAGAGCGCGACGCTCAGCCGGAGGGCGACGCCCCACCGGCGCCAGGGCGCGCGACTCATCCGTCGCCCAGCTGGTAGCCGATGCCGCGCACGGTCCGCACGAACCGCTGGGTGGCGGCGTCGTCGCCGAGCTTGCGGCGCAGGTGCAGCACGTGCACGTCGATCAGGCTCTCGTCGCCGAACCAGTTCTCCCCGCGCAGCGCCTCGATCAGCGCCCGCCGGGTCATGGCGGTCCCGGCGTTGTCGAGCAGGCACGCCAGCAGGTCGAACTCGGTCGGCGTCAGATCGATCAGGGCCCCCGCCAGCGTCACCTCGCGGCTGCGCAGGTCCACCACCAGGGCGCCCACCTCGCGGGTGGGTGGGGCGAGCGGCCCGGGGGTGCGGGCGCGACGCAGCAGCGTGCGGACCCGCGCGAGGAGCTCACGCGGCCGGAACGGCTTGGTCATGTAGTCGTCCGCCCCTGAGCGCAGCCCCTGCAGCACCTCGGTCTCATCGGCGCGGGCGGTGAGCATCACGACGTAGGCGTCGGAGAACTCCCGCAGCTGCCGGCAGACCTCGATGCCGTCGACCGTGGGCAGCCCGAGGTCGAGGACGACGACGTGCGGGGCGATCGACCGGGCCGCCTCCAGCGCGCGGGCCCCGTCGCCGACCACGGCCACGTCGTACCCGTCGGCGCGCAGGTAGTCGCCAATGACGGCGGCGAGCACGCTCTCGTCCTCGACGACCAGGACGCGCACGCGGTCCGTCTCAGTGGGCATGGTCCACCGTCGCACGCGCCGGTTCCCGATCCGTGCCAAGGCGGCAGCGATCCACCTCGGCCTTCATCGGAACTTCACCGCGCGGGCAGCCGCGACGAGCGCTCGTACCGAGCGCAGGTCCGCCCAGCGCGGCACCTCGGCGCGGTACCGCGCGTACTGCTCGCCGAACCGCGCGTCGAGCGCCATCTCCTCGGCGGCGATCTGCCCGGTGGTCAGCACCCCGACGAACCCGGCGACCGGTACCAGCGCGACGGCGGACCGGCAAGCAACGGCGTGCGCGAGCAGCGCGGCGGCCATGCCCAGGTACATGGGGTTCCGGCTGACCCGGTTGGCGCCGGAGACCACCAGGACGCTGGCCGCCGCCGGGGCGGTGGGGTCGACGGTCGTGCGGGCGCGCCGGAACCGGACCAGGGCGTCGCCGAGCAGGCAGGCCGCCGCGGCGGCGGGGAGCGCGGCCGCGGCGAGCGAGCCGGGCGTGGGCCTCGTGCGCCGGGAGACCGCGAGCTGGAGCGCGCCGGCGGCCGTGGCGACGGCCACCGGCGGGAGTGCAGGCGCGGTCCGGAGGCTCACGCGTGCCCCAGGTGCTCGTGCGTGCGGTGCGACGCGGGCTCGATCTGGAACGTCGAGTGCTCGACGGAGATCGGGAAGTGCGTGGCAAGGCAGGACTGCAGCTGGTCGAGGATGCGGGCCGTGTGCCCGTCGGAGAAGCACTCATCGTCGACCGTGATGTGCGCGGTGACGACCGGCAGGCCGGTCGCGACGAGCGTCGCGTGCAGGTCGTGCACCGCGCGCACGTGCTCGACGCCGAGCAGATGCTCCCGCACCGCGTCCAGGTCGAGCCCCGCCGGGGTGGACTCCAGCAGCACCGCGCTCGTCTCCCGCAGCAGCTTGAACGCCCGGGGGACGATCAGCGCCCCGATGAGCAGGCCCGCGACGGCGTCGGCCTGGTACCAGCCCGTGGTCGCGATCACGATCGCCGCGACGATCACACCGACCGAGCCGAGCGCGTCGTTCAGGACCTCGAGGAACGCCGCGCGCAGGTTGAAGTTCGCCTTCCGGCCGCCCGCCAGCACCGCGATCGCCGCCACGTTCGCGACCAGGCCGATGACGCCGAACACGATCAGCTCGGTCGAGGGCACCTCCGGCGGCGCGAACAGCCGCCGGACGCCCTCGACCAGCACGTAGCCGCCGACGGCCAGCAGCACCGCGGACTGCGCCAGGGCGCCCAGCACCTCCGCGCGGCGGTAGCCCCAGGTCCGCCGCGAGGTCGCGGGCTTCAGCGCCAGATGCGCGGCGACCAGCGCCATCGCCAGCCCCGCGGCGTCGGTCAGCATGTGCGCGGTGTCCACGAGCAGCGCGAGGCTGCCCGTGAGCACCGCGCCCACGGCCTGGGCGACCAGCACGGTCGAGGTCAGCCCGAAGGCGATCGCGAGCCGACGCCGGTGGTCGGCCGGGGCGCCCGCCCCCGCGGGCGCGTGGTCGTGGCCGTGGCTCACCGCTCGCCCCCCGTCAGGTGCGCGCACGCGTCCGGGCTCGACCCGCCGTGCAGCAGGTCCTCCGCCGCGCCGACCAGCGTCGCCAGCCGGCCGGGGTCGGCGATCGCGTAGATCGAGGACCGCCCCCGCTGCCGCACCGTCACCAGCCCGCAGTCCCGCAAGCACGCCAGGTGCACGCTCACAGTGGACTGAGCGAGGCCGAGGTGGTCGGTGAGCTCGCGCACCGAGTGCTCCCCCGTGAACAGGTGCCGCAGCATCGTCAGCCGCGCCGGCTCGCCCAGCGCCCGGAACAGCGCGGCGGTCGGGGCCGTGAGCGCGGCGTCGTCCGCGGAACGGGCGTCGTTCTCATTATCGACCACTGGGGATGTCATCGTCACGTGGCGATGTTACGGGCTAGGGGCAGTCTCCGACCAGGACCATCGGGAGTCTTCATCGAATCTCAATCTCCGTCGGCGGATGGGCACCACGGGCTCGCCTAGCGTGCGATGCCATGAGGACCGACGCCGCCGCCGCGAACGCCCCGACACCGCTGAGCCCGCGCATGCGCAGCGCGCTGATCGCGGGCGCTCTGGTGGTGGTCGCGATCACCGTCGTGCTGGTCTACGCGCTCGCCACCGGGCCGCGCGGGCTGGCGCCGGAGCAGCAGGACGGCGCGCTGCCCGCGACCCGCACCGACTCGCACGTGCTGGACGAGGCGGGGCCGGACGCACCGACGCTGGTCGAGTTCATGGACTTCGAGTGCGAGGCGTGCGGCGCCTTCTACCCCGTCGTGGAGCAGATCCGCGAGCAGTACGCCGGGCAGATCAACTACGTCATCCGCTACTTCCCGATCGCGAGCCACGCCAACGCGATGAACGCGGCGCTGGCCGTCGAGGCCGCCGCGCAGCAGGGCCAGGTCGAGGACATGTACCACCGGATGTTCGAGACCCAGGCCGAGTGGGGCGAGCAGCAGACCTCGCAGGCGGAACTGTTCCGCTCGTTCGCCGAGGACCTCGGTCTCGACCTGGCCGCCTACGACGACGCGATCGCAGACCCCTCGACCCAGGAGCGGGTCCAGCAGGATCTCGACGACGGGCAGGCGCTCGGCGTGCAGGGCACCCCGACGTTCTTCCTCGACGGTGAGCGCCTCGAGCTCAGCAGCGTCCAGGACCTGACCGACGCCCTGGACCGCGCCCTCGACGCGTCGGGCAGCGCGTGACCGCGGTCGCCACGACGCCCGGCACCGTGCTGTTCGAGCCCCGTGCGGCCGAACGGCGGCGCGCGATCGCGGTGACCGCACTGGCCGCCATCGGGCTCGCCGCGGCGGTCGCCCTGCTCCTCGAGCGGTTCGCGATCCTCGAGGACCCCACCCACGTCCCGAGCTGCACGCTGAACCCGATCCTGTCCTGCACCTCGGTGATGGCGTCGGACCAGGCGTCGGTGTTCGGGTTCCCGAACCCGCTGATCGGCGTCGTGGGCTTCACCGTGGTCCTGACCGCGGGTGCGAGCATGCTCAGCGGCGCCCGCCTCGGGGAGTGGTTCTGGCTCGGCCTGCAGGCCGGCGTGACCTTCGGCGTGGTCTTCGTGCACTGGCTGGCGTTCGAGAGCCTCTACCGGATCGGTGCCCTGTGCCCGTACTGCCTGGTCGTGTGGGCCGTCATGATCCCGCTGTTCTTGTCGGTCACGCTGCGCAACCTCCAGCGCTGGCAGCTGTCCCTGCCGCGACCCGCCCGGTCGGCGCTCGCCGTCGCGGTGGACTACCGCTCGACCATCCTCACCGTCTGGTACCTCGCGATCGCCCTGCTCGCGGTCCAGCGGTTCTGGTCGTACTGGTCGACCCTCGTGCCGTGAGCCGACCGCCGGATCGCCCTTCTCGTCGATACAGCGAGGGCTGTACTGTTCAGCCCATGCTGACCAGTTCCTCGCGCGTCGACGTCTTCACCCGCCTGGGCCGGGCCATGGCCGACCTCAGCCGCGCGCGGATCCTGGCCGCTCTCACCGACGGCCCGGCCTACCCCGCCGAGCTCGCGGACGTCCTGGGGATGACACGCTCGAACGTCTCGAACCACCTCGCGTGCCTCCGGGGTTGCGGGCTCGTGCTCGCCGAGACCGAGGGGCGCCGCACGCGGTACGCGATCGCCGACGCGCACCTCGCGCACGCGCTGACCGCCCTCGTCGAGGTGGTCCTCGCCGTCGACGACGGCACGCCGTGCGCGAACGACACGTGCGACGTCCCGGGATGCTGCGCGGACTGCGACCCCGGGCCGGCCGCGCGGGTAATCGGCGACGACCGGATCGAGGTGCGCGTATGAGCCGGGAGTGCTGCGGCCCGGAGGACGCGCCGCGACCGACCCTGTCCATCGGCGTGCGCCCCGCGAGCAGCACGCCCCCGCGCCCCGAGCCGGACGACTGCTGCGACCACGACGCCCCACCCCTCGACGCGGACGAGGACCCGTTCGTCGCCTGGTGGCGCGACCCCGCGCTGCGGCTGCCCGCTGCCTCCGGCGTGCTGCTGCTCACCGGATACGCCCTCGACTGGTCGGGCGCCGGGCAGGTGGCCAGCACCGTGGCGTTCGCGCTCGGGCTGGCCGCCGGGGCCTGGACGTTCGTGCCCGGTGCCCTGCGTCGACTCCGACGCCGGCGGCTCGGGGTCGGCCTGCTGATGACCATCGCGGCTACCGGCGCCGTGGTCCTGGGGCACGTCGCCGAGGCCGCGGCACTCGCGTTCCTCTTCTCCATCGCCGAGGCCCTCGAGGACCGGGCCATGGACCGCGCCAAGCACGGCCTGCGGGCGCTGCTGACGCTCATGCCGCAGACCGCCCGCCTCTCCCGCCTGGCCAGCGAGGTCGTCGTGCCTGCCCAGGACGTCCGCGAGCTCGATGTGCTGGTGGTGCGCCCGGGCGAGCGGGTCGCGACCGACGCCGTGGTCGTGACCGGGCGCAGCGCGGTGGACACCTCGGCAGTCACCGGTGAGTCCATCCCCGTCGAGGTCGGGCCTGGCGACGCCGTCCCGGCCGGCGCGGTCAACGGCACCGGCGCGCTCGAGCTCGAGGCGACCGCCGACGGCCGGGACAACTCGCTCACGACCATCGTGCGGCTCGTCGAGGAGGCGCACGCCCGCAAGGGCGAGCGGGCGCGGCTGGCTGACCGCATCGCCAAGCCCCTGGTCCCCGCGGTCCTGGTGGTCGCCGCCGGTGTTGCTGTGCTCGGTTCGCTGCTGGGCGACCCGTCGGTCTGGATCGACCGCGCGCTCGTCGTGCTCGTGGCCGCCTCCCCGTGCGCGCTGGCGATCGCCGTGCCCGTCACGGTGATCTCCGCGATCGGATCGGCGAGCAGGTTCGGCGTCGCGATCAAGTCCGGCGAGGCGTTCGAGCAGCTGGGTGCCCTGCGCACGGTCGCTCTGGACAAGACCGGCACCCTGACCGTGAACCGGCCCGAGGTGGTGGACACCCGGACCATCGAGGGCACCACCCCCGAGCAGGTGCTGGCCTGGGCGGCCGCCGTCGAGGCACGCAGCGCGCACCCGCTGGCCCGCGCCCTGCTCACCGCGTCTCCCGGCGCAGGGACGGCCGAGGACGTCGTCGAGGAGCCCGGGCGCGGGATCACCGGGACGGTCGGTGGTGTGCGCGTGGAGGTCGGCTCCACCCGCTGGCTCGACGCGGGGTCCCTCACCGGTGCCCTGGACGCCATGGAGACCGCCGGCATGACCACCGTCGTCGTGCGCGCCGACGCACGCACAGTCGGCGTGATCGGGATCCGCGACGAGCTGCGCCCGGAGGCCGCCGAGGCCGTCGCCGCGCTGCACGCCGCCGGACTGCGGACCACCATGCTCACCGGCGACAACAGCCGCACCGCGCACGCCCTCGCCGCAGCCGCAGGCATCCAGAACGTGCGCGCCGAGCAGCGACCCGAGGACAAGGCTACCGCGGTCCTCGAACTGGGTCCCGGCACCGCCATGGTCGGCGACGGCGTGAACGACGCCCCCGCGCTTGCCGCCGCGGACGTCGGCATCGCGATGGGCGCCACCGGCACCGCCGCCGCGGTCGAGTCCGCCGACGTCGCGTTCACCGGCAACGACCTGCGGCTGCTGCCCCGCGCCATCACCCACGCCCGACGCGGGCGACGCATCATGACCGGCAACATCGGCCTCGCGCTGCTCATCATCGTCGCGCTGTTCCCCTTGGCCCTGACCGGCACGCTGGGCCTGGCAGGCGTCGTCCTCGTGCACGAGGTCGCCGAGGTCGTGGTCATCCTCAACGGCATCCGAGCCGCCCACGTCACCACCCCGGGACCGCGCACCGGCGCCGACCGCGCACTCGCCGCACCGGCACCCACCCCGGCGCCCGCGTGACGGCCCCCGCTACCCTCGCGGCCGCAGCCGACGTCGGGTCCGCGTTCGCGACCACCGCGTTCTCCGGCCCCCTGCTGCTCGCCCTGCTCGTCTCGCTGGTCGCCGGCGCGGTGTCGTTCGCCTCACCCTGCGTCCTGCCGCTCGTCCCCGGCTACCTCGGATTCCTCAGCGGGCTGACCGCGCAGACCGTGCAGCCGGCACGCGCGGTCGCAGGGCGCACACCGGCCCCGGCTGCCCCCGGGCGCGGCCGGCTCACTCTCGGTGTCGCGCTGTTCGTGCTCGGGTTCGCCCTGGTGTTCGTCGCGCTCGGTGCCCTCGCGGGGTCGCTCGGCGGGGCGCTGCTGCGCTGGCAGGACCCGATCACCCGGGCGCTCGGCGTGGTCGTGATCGTCATGGGCGTCGCGTTCCTCGGCGGCGTGCCCTTCCTGCAGCGCGAGGTCCGGGTGCACCGCCGCCCGCCGGCGACGCTGTGGGGCGCCCCCGTGCTCGGCGTGACGTTTGGGCTCGGCTGGACCCCGTGCATCGGCCCCACGCTCGCCGCCGTGATGGCCCTGTCCCTCGACGGCGGGTCACCCGCCCGGGGCGCCGTGCTGTCCGCCGCCTACGCCCTCGGGCTGGGCCTGCCGTTCGTGCTCCTCGCTCTCGGGCTCCAGCGCAGCAGCCGCCTGCTCGACCTCGTGCGCCGTCGACGCCGCGCCATCTCCGTCGTGGGAGGAACCATGCTGGTGCTGATCGGGATCGCCCTGGTCACCGGCCTGTGGGGCCGGTGGGCGCAGAGCCTCCAGGGCCTGATCCTGATCTTTCAGCCCGTCGTGTGACGAGGGGCGCCCGAACCTTCAGCAGACCTTCATCGGCGAACGGGTGCTTCTCGCACCGATCCCGCGCAGGCGGCGGCGATGCTGCAAGGGCACAACCGCGGCGAGCCTGGAGGTCCTGTGAGCCGAGACGGGCGCCGTCCCGACGTCCTGCGTTGGCTCGACACCGAACCGACGCTCGACGAGCTGCTCCGGGTCTTCCCCCACGTGTGGGAGGACGTGCAGACGCGCCTGTCCGCCGCCGCGGAGGACGGTGAGACCGCGCTGCACGCCCTGGTCGCGGAGCTGAGCGCCCCCAGGGTCGGATCGCCCGACCGCCGCCGCCGGAAGGACGACCTGGTCGCCGACGAGGTCCGCCGGCAGATGCTCCTGCACGCCGTCCAACGTGCCGCGTTCACGGCCGAGGCCGGCGTCGACCGCTCCGAGATCGCGTTCGACCGGCTCAACGGCCAGATCCTGCAGCGGCTGTTCTTCCATCGCGGGCTGGAGCGCAAGCCCGTCTCGACGCTCGCCTACACGCTGCTGTGGCCGCTCGCGCGCCAACGCCGGTACGTCATGCCCCTGGTCCGCCCGCGCGGGGTGTACTGCTTCTACTCGGCGGCCCTCGTGCGCAGGCTCGCGAAGCTGATCGGCTCGCGCGAGACCCTCGAGATCGCCGCCGGCGACGGGACGCTCAGCCGGTTCCTGCGCCAGCGAGGTGTCGACGTCGTCGCGACCGACAACCACAGCTGGGCACGGTCCATCGACTACCCCGACGACGTCGTCCGCCAGGACGCCGTCGCAGCCCTGCGCGCCCGCCGCCCCCAGGTCGTGGTGTGCTCCTGGCCTCCTGTCGGCAACGCGTTCGAGCGCGAGGTGTTCCGCACCCCCAGTGTCGAGACGTACATCGTCATCGGCAGCACTCGCGAGACCGGCAGCGGGAACTGGTTCGACTACCGGCGCCAGACCGGGTTCACCTACGTCCGGGACCTCTCCATGGGCCGGCTCGTGCTCCCGCGGTACCAGGGCAACGCGGTGCTGATCTTCCAGCGCCGCGCCGCGGTGACGGGCTCCTGAAGGCCGCCGGTGCCTGAGACCGACAGCGCCCGCGCACCCGCCGTCGGGGAGATCCCTCCCCGGAGCGGCACCACGACCTCGGGCGGCGCCCTGTGCCCGCCGCGCTGAGACGAGACGCCCGGACCCACCTGCGGCCGGCGGGTCCGCTCGCTGCCACGGGTCTGCTCCTGGTGCTGACCGTCCTGCCCACCGACGGGTCGCGGGCGGTCGAGGTGCCCCCTTCCCCCGCGGCGACCGAGAGCGCCGACCCCGGCAGCACCGCGCCGACCACCGCGCCCGCGCCCGAGACCGCGCCCGCGGCGGCCGAGCGGCTGCCGTTCGACGTGCGGTGGGCGCTCGTCGGCCTCGGCATGGCCGCCATCGCGGCCGCGCCCTCGGCCGTCCTGCACCGGCGCGACCGCCCACCCCGCTCGCGCGACTAGCACCGGGAGCACGGCCCCGACCGTCACCGTCGACGGCGCAGGTACCAGATCCGCGTCGCGGTCGAGCAGACGAACAGCACGACGACTCCGGCGGCCGTTGAGTCGAGGCTGCTCGTCAGGACGCCGGTGAGGGTCAGGGCGCCGCCCGCGACGAGTGCCACGACGATCAGGACGATCGCAGAACGGTCGTCCTGCGGGGGGCGGCGCCGGTCCGGCACGGCGCGATCGTCGCGCGGGCCGCGACGGCGTGGCAGCAGTGGGCGGCGCACGCGTCAGATGCCCGAGTAGGAGTGCTTGCCGTTGATGAACAGGTTCACCACCGTGAAGTTCGCGATTACGACGGCATACCCGACGTACACCAGGAAGGCTGCGCGTCGCCCTTGCCAACCCCGCGTCGTCCGCGCGTGCAGGTACGCCGCGTACACCACCCAGGCGACGAAGGTCGCGACCTCCTTGGGGTCCCAGCCCCAGTACCGGCCCCACGCCTGCTCGGCCCAGATCGCGCCGCCGATCAGCGTGAGCGTCCACAGCACGAACGCGATCGCGTTCAGCCGGAACGACAACGCCTCAAGCCGGACCGCGGTCGGCACCGTGCGCAGCCACGACCACGCCGGCCCGGTGATCCGCCACCTTCGCAGCGAACGCCGCAGCTCGTCGCCCGCGCGCCACGGGCGGTCCAGCCGCGACCGTCCCGACTCGCGGGCGTCCTGCAGGACCTGCAGCACCGACGTCGCGAACGCGACCGTGAAGATCCCGGTCGCCACGACCGCGATGCTCACGTGGATCACCAGCCAGTAGCTCTGCAACGCCGGCTGCACCGCGTCCGCCCGCAGGTAGAACGAGTTCTGCGCCACGATCAACGCCAGCACGGCGATGCCGGTGACCAGCACCCCGACGAAGGGAACCGTGCGCGTGCGCCGCACCCCGAGGAACACCAGCGCGGCCACGAGGATCCCGAAGATCGTGAACTCGTACATGTTCGCGGTCGGCCACCTGCCCGCCGCCACCCCCCGCAGCGCCACACCGGCCAGCAGCAGCGCGGTCGCCACGGTCGCCGTTGACCGCGCGATGCCGGCCGCTCGCCCGCCCGGCACCGACGGTGCCGGGTCCTGCGAGGCAGGCGCGTCAGCGCCCCCGGCTCCGGCCCCGACCGCTGCGAGACGGCGCTGCGAGCGGGCCGAGGCGTCGGCGACCCGGGCGAGCGCGGCGGAGTACGCCACCAGGGCGATGGTGTACGCCGTGACCGCTCCCCACACGAGCAGCGTGCTGAGGTCTCCGAGGGGCACGCCGGTCAGCCGATCCGGATGAACAGCGGATCGGACTGCCAGATCTCGCGGATCTGCACGGACTTGCCCGGAACGGGGGCGTCGACCTGGAGGTTCCCGCCGGCGTAGATCGCGATGTGACCCGGCGACCAGATCAGGTCACCCGGCTGCGCCTGGTCCCGGGGCACGACCGTGCCGGCGTCCCGCTGCGCAGTCGAGGTCCGCGGGATCGAGATCCCGACCTGGGCGTAGACGTATGACGTGAACCCCGAGCAGTCGAAGCCGGCCGGGGTGGTGCCGCCGTACACGTACGGGACGCCGACCAGCCCGGACGCGATCTCGACGACGGCGCTCCCGTTGGCGGACGCGGGAGGCGGTGCGCCGATCGGCGCAGGCTCGGTGGGCTCGGCGACCTCCGTACGCTGGGTGCTGCGCGACGTGGCTCCGCCACTGCTTCGGGTTGGCTGTTCCTCGACCACCGGCGGCGGCGGAGGAGGCGGGAGGACCACCGTCGCGGCCGGAACGTCGAACGACCAGGTGGCTGCTGCCGGTGCTGCCGCCGACGGCGCTGCGGTAGCCAGGGCCCTCGCATCATCCAGGACGCTCAAGTCGATGGCTCCAGCAGCGCCGCTCGATGAGGGCGCAGCCGACGCGGGGACAGCAGCAAGGGAGACCGCGAGTCCGGAGGTGGCGACGACCGCACCGGTGCGCCGGCCAACGGCTGCAGCAGTCACTCGCGCGCTGGTGCCGGCGTCGGTGAGGGGTGTACGGGCGCGACCGGGGTTGCGATGGCGCGACGGCGCACGCAGGTGGGCAGGCATGTGAGCTCCTGGCGCCTGCGAGGTGAGCTGTCGGGTTCGGACGGAGCCGTCCGGCTGGCCTCTTGGGCTCGCTTCACCCCGAGGGCGCGTGAGCGCCCGTGGAACCTGGGTCCCCCGCTCCTGCCATGCGACGTCGACGGGCCGGGCGGCGGCAGGACTCGGCATCCGCGCGGCTCCCGGACAAGCGTCCGGATTTCTCGACCGTAGGCGTCGAGCCCCTGCTCCAATGCCGGTGCCGCCGTCTCTTCAGCGAACCTTCATCGACCAAGGCTGTTCTCGCCTCGTGGGTCGCGAGAGCGCAGCGCCCGTGAAGCCCGCAGCTGGCTGTCTGAGGTGCATCGGTCGACGTAGGCCGTCCGTGGTCAGGCCGAGACTCGGAGAGTCTGCTCGGGACGCGCGCGTGGGTGGATCACCCGGGCTGGGACGACGACCGGGTCTTGGCGCCGATCGGTTCCCAGAGAGTGCTCTGCCCGAGATCCACGGCGGGTGTACCGGCGGCGATCGCGTCCTGCACGCTCAGGCCGGCCAGCAGGGCAGTTCGTACTGCCAACGCCCGTGCCCGGGCGCCGCGGGTGTCGCGCAGCGGGTTGCCGGGCACGTGCCGGCGCGCCGCCCACTGCCGGCGGTTGTCGCCCGGGTCGCTCGGGTGCAGGTGTGCCGGGTTCTGACACAGTGGGTTGTCGCAGCTGTGCGCCAGGAGGTCCGGCGGTGGCCGCCCCGGGTGCGCCAGGAGCCAACCGAACCGGTGTGCGATCACCACCACGGGCCGTCGCACCCAGAACCGACCGTGGCCTCGCGAGCTGATCGCTCCGGTCCACCACCAACAGTCCTCGCCGTCGAGCAAGGCGATGTGCGAGAAGTAACGGGCCGTCACGTCCGCGGACCGGGCCGCCGCTGCCACTAGCTGGTCGCGGTCCGGGTCGCGTTGCGTGCCGTCGCTCACCTGGGTTCCCGCGGTTCGGGCCCGCCGGGATTGGCCTGTGCGGCGCGTTGCTCTGCGATGAGCGCGGCCACCCCGCGGCCGTGCTCGGGACGCGGCGTCCCGCCAGCGACCGGCGCGTGCTGCTCCTGCAGCGCCTGGGCCAACGCCACCCGGCCGGGACGTTGCGCGGGCCGTGGCAGCAGCCCGGGCAGGGTGCGGGTCAGGTCAGCGGTGGCCGCGAGCAGGTCGGGGTGGTTGTCGGGGGTGATCGGTTCGAAGAACGCCCGAGCGTGCCGCACACCCCCGATCGCTCGTCGCTCGAGGCGGGAGGTGAACGTCCCGAGGTAAGTGCCGACCCCGATGCCGTCCTCCAGCCTCACCCCGATCGCGTGCTCGGCCTGAGCGAACCCGACGGCGAGAAGGTCGAAGTCCGCGCCGGTCGCCCCGGCCGGGCGTTCCAGCCACGCCTGGGCCTCGCGCACCGCATCCATGGCCCGGGTGTCGTCACCCGGGTCCAGAGAGGCGACGTTGCGCGCGTACTGGGACAGCCGCACCAACTCGTCGGACGCCCGGCTCCAGGCCTCGGCCAGGTCGCCGCGCCCTGCTTCGCGGGCGAGACCCGCGGCGTGCGCGCGGGCGACCGCGGTCTTGCGGATCACCCGCAGCAGCGTGATGGCTGACGGCTCGGTCTCCTCGATCGCCGAGGCGACCTGGGACCACGCCTCGGCGGCGTTCGCCGGCGGGTAGGCGGTGCGTGCGGGGGCGCCGCGGTCGTCCACCTCCCATCGCGGCGGGCCGGTGGCGTCCAGCAGAGCGCGCACCCCGCGCCCAGAACGGGTCAGGACCTGCTTGGCGCTTGTGGGCGTCAACAGCCGCCACGCACGGTCGGAGTCCGCCCACCGCCGATCCAGGGCCACGAGCGCGTCGGCGACAGCCATCACGTCGCGGGCGATGTCCCGTCGGTCCTCGGCGGACAGCGGCGACCCGACTTGGACTGCGGGCAGGTCTCGCTCGCAGGCGTCGACCGCGGCGACCGCGGCGCGGCGCCACGCCTCGACCACCGGGACCTCGTGCGCGGTGCTCAGCTCACCCGTGCTGGGCCCGCGGCCGCCCGGCAGGTCCCGCGCGGGCGGGGTCCAGGCAGCCAGGGCACGTGAGACTCGCAGCCCCGGGCGTCCGATGCTCGAACCGTGAAGGGTAGGGGTCGCGGCGATCGCGCCGGCGTCTCGCGCCCACAACAGCACCGGCCACCTGAACCGCTGTACGAGCGCGCTCAGCTCGGCGCGCTCGGGCACGGTGCGGGTCGCGGGGTGCCGGCCCACGGCGCCGCCCAGGTGCCGGTCGACCCGACGGAACCGCGCCAGCAGGTCGGCGAGCGCGTGCTGCAGGGCCGCACTGGACTCGCCGTAGGTCACGGCGCACCGCGCGCAGCGTGCCGTTCGGCATCCCACGCCCCGTCCAGTCGAGCAACCAGCAATGCCAGCGACAGCTCGTGCACGCCGTGAGAGCGCAGCCCCCAGACAGCGCGACGCGCGCGGCGGTAGCAGGCCGCGCGGTTCGGCCTTGTCGGGACGATTGGCGTCGCCGGGCAGGACGGGTGCAGTTCGCTGAGGTCGAGCAGGATGTCCTCGTAGTCGGCTTCCACCGGCGCGGTGTCGGCCAGAGCTGCCAGGTGTGAGCGAGCTGTGATCAGCAGGTCAAGGTGCTCAGGCGTCATCGTCATCTCCCGTTCGTGAGTAGTGATTTCCGCAGGTCACCACGACGTGGCCCGGCCGGTCCGGTCGACGGGCTACGGATTGTGGACAACGCTGCTCCCGGGGGTCTGTGGACCGGCCAGCTCACCGCGGGCCACCCGGCTCTAGGTCGGTCTCGGGGCCGGATCGGGTCGCGATCAGCCGCTCGATCTGCGTCGGTCGGTGCCTGTCCCAGGTCCCCACCCCCGGTGCCTGCACGACCGGGGCCTGCAGGTGTCCCGCAACCACCTCGGCCCTCTCCTGCGGGTCCAGCGACTCCAGCTCGATCCGCTCGAAATCGACGCCCGCCTTCGTCAGCGAGCGGACCGTCGCGTCGCACGCAAGGCACTGCGGGGCGCAGAACACCTTGACCACCTCGCGGTCGTCGGGGTCTGTCTCGACGGGCGGCTGGTCCGTCTCGTCCCTCAGGTAGTCCCCGGCGTCGACCTCGGGGTCGAACGCGGTGTCGGCGTCAGGGCTGTAGGGGTTCGGCAGGTCCCACGGATCCTGCGGCTCGTCGTCGAGGGCGTCCAGGTCGCGTGTGGCGGCCTCGCGGTACTCGTCCATCAGGTACTCGAGCTCCATCTCCGCCTCGGTGCGGCGACGCTCCGGACGTCGGGCACGGTCGACGTCAGGCTCGCCGGTACCCCGCTCGGCCTCCGGCACCGGGCCCGTGGCCGCGGTCATGTCCGATGCGATCCGCCGCGCCTGGGCGGCGCGATCCGCCTCTGCCGGGGACGACCACGAGCGGCCGGCGCGCAGGAACCCGGCTTCGAGTACGTCCATCGCGGCCTCGAAGTGGCCCGACCCAGTCTCGGTGGCCGCGACCTCCTCGGCGACGGCCCGGTAGACGAGTTCCCGGGCCTGCGGGTGCTGGTCGAAGAACGTCCTCGTCGGGACCTGGAACATCGCCCCGACGAGCTCGTCGACCTGCTCCGCATACGCCCCGCCACGTACCTCGGCTAGGACGGCCGCTAGGTGCGGTGAGGGCGGGCCCGACAGGGCGAGCTCGGCGGCAGAGAGCGCGTCGTGCCCTGGTCCGTCGTCGAGCACCGGCGCGGGCCTGGCGGTCGCGGCGTGCGCCTCCGCAGGCACCGTCACGGGGTCTGCGTGTTTGAGGTCGCCGAGACGCGTCTCCGCGGCTCTCGCCGCTTCGAGGGGGTCGCCGGCCGCGGCCTGCACGGCAGGGTCCAGTGCGGTCAACGCTTCGGACAGCTCGGCGGGGGTCGAGGGCGGCGGGAACTGGCTCATCGTGGCGTCCTCCGAAAGGTGGCGGTCTGGTCAGCGGCGCCGGGCTTGGTACCGCTCGCCGGGCCGGGTCGGCCGACCTGGCGGGTAGTAGGCCCGCCGGCGGCGGGCGATCGCCCGGGCGAGGTGGCGGCTGGGCGTGCGCGCGGACTTGGTCTGGTTGTGCCACCGGCAGGCGGCCACGAGGTTCGTCATGCTCGTGGCGCCGCCGGCCACCCACGGGTAGAAGTGGTCGCTCTCGGTGGCGCGGTCCGGGCAGCGCTGCCAGGGGGCGAGCCTGGCCGGGTACTCGCATCGCCCGCCGGCCAGGGCGTGGCCCGCCGATCGCATGGAGGTGTCGAACCACCGCGACGGGTCGCGCCGTCGCACCGGCACGCGCCGGCGCCGAAGGGCCGAGGCGAGCAGGGCGACGACGGCCAGGCCCACCGCCAGGCGCAGCGGCCACGGACCGTCGGCCGCCCAGGAGGAGATGTCCACCGGCATGGCTGGCTCCCACGAGCTGAGGTGCTGGGCGGCGGGGCCGACGGCGCGGAGGTGTGAGGATCGCGCCGCCGGTCCACGCCGGGTGCTGGTGGTGCCGGCCCTCACCCGCCGGCGGTGGCGTGGCCCGGCCCTGCCGGGCCGGGCCACACCCCGGGGCGCACTCAGGCGGTCGAGGCGCCCTTGTGCTTGCGCTGCTCAGCCCACCGCGAAGCGGACCCGCCGACCGCGGCCAGCAGCGCCGCGGCCGCGAGCATCCACACCAGGCGCTCGACGCCGGTCTTGGCGAGCTCGCCCGGCGGGGACGCCGCGGCCGCGACCACGCCGCCGCCGCCGGACCCGAAGTACACCGGGCCGATCGACTCGTCCGGTGCGCCGCACTCGCCGGTGACGGTGCGGGTCTCCTCCTCGCGGGTGATGGTCGCGGTCTCGACCATCGTCAGACCGCCGACCACCCGCTCCCCGGCGTCCGGCACCGTGAACCGTCCGGTGGCGTACGTCCCGGCCTCGGTCACGACCTGCTCCACGACCAGCTCGGTGTACACCGCCTCGGGCGTGCAGACGTCCGGCTGGACCGAGATGTTCCCGACGCCGGTGTTGATCGCAGCGTCCCCCCAGGTGACCTGGTCGGACGTCAGCTCGTACACCGTGGAGGACAGCGCCGCCGTGTCGCCGGCGCGCAGCACGCCGGTCAGGTGGATCTCGTCCCACAGCTCGTCCCCGGCGCCGGCCAGGCCGTCGCCGTTGGTGTCCTCGTGCCCGATCGTGGTGGACAGCGCGATCGCGGACACCGTCTCGGTCGGGTCGCCGCACTCGCCGACCGAGGTCACCACGCCGTCGGGGCCGCGGGTCGTCTCGACCAGACCGAGCGTTCCCGCGCCGGGGATCGTCACGAACGCCTCGGTGGTGACCACCCGCTCCTCGGCCGGCACGCTCGAGTCGAGCTCGACGGCCTCGGACTGGGCGACGTGCTGGTCCGGGGAGCAGACCAGCGGCTGACCGTGGGGGGCGTAGTAGGCGTCGACCACCGTGTACGACCCCGCGGCGTGGTCGCCGCCGTAGGTGAGCTCGTCGGCGACCAGGTCGCCGGCGACGGGGATCGAGGTCACCTCACCGGTCTCGGCGTGGGTCACCACGGCCTGGGTCGCGACCCACGGCTCGTCGACCACCCGGGTGGTCTCCCCGGCCTGCCCGCACCGCCCCTGGGCCAGGACCCGGTCGTCGCCCGTCCCCGGGACACCGTCGGCGCCCGGGTGGTGCAGGGTCTCCACCCACAGCACGTCCCCGGAGGTGAGGGACACCGCGGCCGGGGAGGTGTAGATCCCGTCACCGCGGACGAACACCAGGTCACCGGTCGCGCCGGTGTCCAGGATCAGGTTCTCCTCGGTGCACACCGGGACGTCGTCGGCGGTGTCCTCGCGGCCGTCCGGGCCCGTCCAGCCCGGGTCCTGCGGACCGTGCGCCCGCCACGTCAGCCACGACCCCGCCGGGGCGTCGAGCACGATCGCCTCGTCCGTGAACGGCTCACCGACCCCGGCCAGGACCTGCGCGCGGGTGACCACGCTCGGGCCCGTGACGCCGGTCTTGTCGAACATGCGCTCGCGCACGTCGTTGAACGGGCTGGTGTAGGGGGCGTGCCGGTCGTCGCCGGGGTGGTCGAACACGAACACGTAGAAGGTGCCGTCCGGGTACAGCGGCTCGGGGATCTCGACCCGGTCGCACTCGCCCTTCTCGCCCCACCCGATCTCGAACGTGCCGTTGAACACCAGGTCCGCGTAGTCGCACTGCCACAGCAGCACCGCGTCGTCGGGGACCTTGACCGTCGAGGGCTCCGAGTGGTACCCGTACAGGCTCATGGACGCCGCCTTGGCGTCCGGCTCCCACCCGCCCAGGCCGTCGAACAGGCCCGCCGTCGGCGACAGCCGGGAGTTGGTCACCGTGTCGAACGCCCGGTCGCCGCCGTCCACCGAGTACTCCCGCACCAGCGAGGAGTGCCGCACCGCCCGTCGCACGCTGACCGTCTCGGACTCCTCGAAGAACCGCGACTCGTAGCCGTCGAACCACATCGGGTCCGGCTCCACGACCGTGGTCCAGGTCCCGAACCCGACACCGGTCGTCTTCGTCGCGCCCGCCGTCGCCAGGGTCCCCGGCTCGGTGAACACCACCCGCTCGGTGCCGATCTCGCTGCCCGCCGGCGCGGCCGATAGCGGGCCCGGAGTCATCGGCTGGTCGAACATCCCCCAGAACGTGTTGTCCGCCGGGATCGGCACGGGCTGCCCGTCGCGGGTGAGCCACACGTCGCCGGCGTCCCGCAGCCACGCCGTCACGTGGTCGACCACCGGGAACTCCGCCGGGGCGTCCCAGGAGACCTGGTCGAAGATCCGCTGAGCGACCTCCGTGGAGATCTCCGGCGCCATCCGCACGACGAACGTCTCCTGCGGCGCCCACCACCCGTCCGTCGCGTCGTGGTACGCCTCCTGCAGCCAGTACCGCGTGCGGTCGGACAGCGCCTCCGTGTCCACGCTCAGCCGCACCGAGTACGCACCCGAGTGCACCGTCGGCGCGAACGACGGCACCCCGTCCTGCCCCGTCGTGTACGTCCCGAACTGGGACGCGGTGAACCGAATCGACTGGCTCACGCCCACGATCTCCAGGCCCTCCTCGGACACCGGCGCCGAGATCTCCGCGAGCATCGGGACCTCCACCGGCACGCCCTCCGGGGCCAGCCACAGGTCACCGAGCGCCACCGGGGCCAGGGTGAAGGAGTCCACCACCGTCTGGCCCTTGGAGATCACCTGCGTGTGTGAGGCGACCTGCGAGGACAGGTCCATCCGCAGCCGCGCGAACGACGTCTCACCCGTGGTGAAGAACCCGTCGTCGTAGTTCCCGGTGATCAGGTCCGGGTTCTCCTGCGTCGCCTTGTCGATCCGCCAGTTCCACGTGTAGACCCCGACGTTCGGGGCGTGGACGTCCGAGCCGGCCATCACCGTGGCCGGCTCCCGGGAACACACCCGCGCGGTACCAGCAATCGGTGCACCCGCAGGGACCTGCGACGAGGTCGCCTGCTCCGAGGCGTACGGCCCGTACAGCGTGCCGTCCGCGCACACCAGCGTCCCCGGGATCCAGCTCTCACCCGCCTGCGCGGCGAACGTCACCCAGTCCGGAACCGACTGCCCGGCATCGACGACCTCCTGCACCACCTGCGTCATCACCACCGGCTGGAACGACCCCACCGCCCGGAACCGCACCCCCGCCGACGACAGCAACTGCGGGTCGTCCGCGCCTCGCTTGATGCTGTCCTGCACGCTCGTGGCCGCACGCAACGCCAAGAGATCCGCCCTGGTCGTCGCGTAGTCGGTCTTCCCGTGCACGTCATGAACCCCAGGTGTTGCGACCCAACCAAGAGTGATCGGGCTGCTACCGGTCGTACCGCTGAAGGTCGCGGACTCCCCGGGGTCGGCCTGGCCGTTCCCGTTCGTGTCCCAGACCGCGCCCGTGGTCAAGGTCGAGGTGAAGTTGATCCCCGGGATCCACTCGCCACGCGAGTTCTGGATGCCGATGTTGCCGATCACGCCGGTGCGCTGCGCGAACGTGTAGGTCTGGATCTCGGTGGCGGCGGACAGATTCGCGTTCGCGGTTGCCAGCGACCAGAGCCGGTCGGCCTCTGCCGTGAGCGCCGGCCAGGCTGCGGCCTCGAGGGCGACCTTGCGAGCGTCGGCGGAGACGCCAGCCTTGTTGCCCTCCTCGTAGTGCCGGTGCACGAGGAAGGAGCCAGCGGCGTTGGAGAGTCCTCGGTCACTGACTCCGAGCGCCGCGGGGTCGTACTGGAGCCGAGTGAGGAGCCAGGCCATCGCGGCGGCGTTCGCGTCCGAGACTGTCTGGGGAGTGGTCGGGCCTGACGGCAGGGCGAGTCCGAAGTTGATGCACCAGACCCAGTCGCTACTGCCGGTGGGGTCATAGAGCGGTCCCAGGAAGGCCGATCCGTAGCTCGTGACACCGGTGATGAGCCATCCGTCACCGGCTGCGTTACCGCCGGCGATCGCCTGCCCGGCTGCGACTCGTCCACCATCGCCGGCGCTGGCCGTGGTGCTGGTGGCGACGAACAGCCCGGCAGTGAGGGCGAGCGTGGCAGCGATCGCCACGCGCCTCCGCAGCCATCGCATCCGTTCGGGTCTGGGGCGTCGGGACGCGCCACCGCCTCGGTCCGAAGCCGACCTCTCGGGGTGGGCCTTCCAGCCCGGCCACCAGGACCACACGCGCATGCCAACCTCCGCGGAGACTCGAGACGCGCCGCCGACGGCGGCGCTCGCCCCTAATCCCCGTGCGTGCCGGCCAAACAGTCGCGAGCGATATCGACGGCCGCGTGGCGAAGCCCTCGGCGCCGGGCCGAGGGCTTCGTGTGCCCGGATCGCTTAGCAGTCCCAGACGTCACCGTTGCTGCTCGTGCAGACTGACGGGCTTCTTCCGCCGAATAGGTCTTCCAGCGAGCGGTTGTCCTCTGCTGCGGGTGCCTTCGGTGCGACGTTGTTCGTGCCCCCGCCTCCCGCGCCCACGTCGCCCTTCGGCTTCCGCTTGGGCGCGGTCTCGACCTTGGCGCCGTTGGACGGGATACCGGCTGCGGGCTTCGCCGACGTCGCAGACTTCTGGTTGTTCTTCCACTGGGTGTGCGAGGCGGACACGGTCTCGGAGACCGCCTGCAGGTCGACGACGCGAGCGGACGCGGCGGCCGCAGCGGCGTCGAGCACGGCCGGGTCCTTGTCGTCGACAGCTCCGTCGTGCACGGCCTGGGCGGCGTCGATCGCGGCGGTGAGGTCGAACCGGGTCTGAACGTCGGCGACCTGTTCGTTCGTGCTGTCGAGCAGTGCCCGCGCGGACTCCAGCGATGTGGCGAGCTCCGCCCGCGCTGCGGTCCAGGCGCCGGTCGCTCGTTCCAGGACCCAGGCGTCGTGCGAGGCCTGGACCGCCTCGACCGCAGCGGTGGTCGCCGCCGTCGCCGCAGCGGTGTGCGCGGCCAGTTCCTGCGTGGCGGTGTTGAGCGCGTCGGTGTCCCATCCGGCGGTGTCGGCGGCAACGGCCGCCGGCGGCGAGTCGACCAGGGCAGCGAGCTCGCCGCGCGCGTGCTGCAGCGCGTCGAGGGTCGCGGCGTCGGTGACCTCCTCGGCGGTCACGGCCAGCGCCGTCGTGGCGATCGCCGCCGCGGCGGCGTCGAGCGCGGTGGACAGGTCGGCGGCGGCATCCGCGAAGCCGACCTGGGCCTGCTCGAGCGCAGCCACCCGCTCCCGCTCGGCAGCCGCGGCACGGGCCGACTGCGCCGCCAGAATCGTGCCGCCGACGGCAAGGGCCAGGACGAGGGCCGCCGCGATCATCAGGCGAGATCGCGACCAGAACCGCCGCGGCCCGGGGGCCCGCTCCGGCGGCGTCTGGCGCGTGTCCGCCGCGGCGTCGTTCAGGGTCGGAGTGCTCATGGGTCGTCAACCACCTCGGGATGTACCGCGGCTGACGGATCCAGGTGGGACGACCGTATCGCTGAGCACCGACACGCCGCCATCAGCCGGCACTGGGGAGCTGCCGTCGCGGCTCGACGAACGCTGTCCCGGCGCGGCATCACTATCGGCGTCCCGGTCGCGGTGCGCACGTTGCGGGGTTACCCGCAGAAGCCACGCGGTGATGCCCGCGCGGAGCCGTTCTCGTGGTGCGGATCGGAGTTGAAGCGGTGCTGGAGAGTCTGGTCGTCAGCAGCGCGGTCGTCGTGGGCCTAGCGGGTTGCGCCTCCCTGGTCGCGCCTGAGGAAAGGTCGGCGCCCTGGGCTCGGCGCGTGATTTGTGTCGGCGCGGCCTGGGTGGGATGCGTCGTCCTCATGCAGATCGCGGCGGCACTGCTCGCCCCCAGCACGCTTCCGGGAGCCGAGCCGTTCAGCGCCGAGTCCGTGCGCCTGACGCTCGCGCACTGGCTACGTGCTGCTTTCCTGGTCCTCGCGCTCGTCTCAGGTCGGTCCTTCGTGAGTTGGTGCCGTAGCGGGGACGGGCGCCAGGCCGACGGCGAGGGCTCCGAAGCAGCCGCATAGGTGAGCGCGGCAGGCGCGGCCCCGCGGCGGAGTCGCTCCCGGGGTCGCAGGGTCGCCGCACCTCCGATCAGCGAGCGAGCCGCACCAGCTCGGGGCGAACTTCGGTCGCACCTCGTCGCAGAGGGCGATCTGCTCGTCCACCTGCTCGGACAGGGCCTGTGTCATCGAGCCGGCGAACTCACCGAGCTCGCGCTCCACGTACGGCACAGGCTGGTCTTGGGCGCCGGTCAGGACCAGCAGCTCGGAGACGAACAGGACGTCAGACAACGTCGACGTGATGTTGCCGTTGGGGTCCACGATCGCGCGCTGCGGCTCGCGGACGTGCTGGAACACGAACGGCACAGCGCGGCCGGGCTGGATCTCGATCTCTCTGGGGCCCCCACACCATCGGTTCGCCGTCGGTCTTCCGTCTGCGTCGATCTCCCGGACGTCGAAGACCCACACCGTGGCGCTGGAGGTGTTCGTCTCGACGTAGTGCGTTGTCGACGCGCTGCGCTCGAACCAGATCTCCCCGTTCGCCTTCTGCCAGACCGGAGGCACCCCCAGCGCGCCCGAGGGTGGCTCGCTGATGACGAGCCCTGCCTTGCTGGCGGGCTCCGCCTGCTCGAGGAGCCGCCTGACCTCGTGGTCCGCGCGCCAGTCCCGGTACAGCATGGTTATTGGGACCGCGGCTGCAAGCACCGCAAGAGTGCCCGCGAACAGGCGACCAGCAGGAAACCGGGTCTTCGAGCGGTTGCGGCTGCGGTACCGACCACCCTTGCGATCGGGAGGCTCAGACGGGTTGCCCGCTCGTGGGCTGTCGTGCTTGGCGGACACCGAAGCCGTGCTCCAAGTCTCTGGTCGTGAGCCGCGCCGCCCGCGCCGGGTGCCGCGCGACGACGCCACAAGTCGCATCGTCGCTCCACAGCATCGGGGCAGGAGGCAACCGCGGGCGACCCGCCGGGACTCCGGGACGATGTTGAGTGGTCCGCTGCGTGGTCGACGACTCAGTTGCAGGTGCCGCCTGGCGCGGCCCAGTCGAACGTGATGCGCACCGACCCGTCGCCGCTCGCTGATGCCGTCACGGATCCGGCGGTCTGCACGGTCAGGCTGGCGCTGCCGGTGCCGGTGGTGTTCTGCCCGGCGGCGACCAGGTCGACGCGTCCGCCTCCGCTGGCTGTGAACACGACCGTCGCTGGGACGGTGCAAGAGACGGTCTGCTGTGCGCTGGCGCGCTCGACCACGGGGGCCGGGGCGCTGTCCGCCTGGACGGGTGACTGCTCGTTGGTGCGTGCCCCCTCGGGCGCGGGCTGGGGTGCCTGGTTCTGGCGCTGCTCGCCCCCTCCGCCCGCAGCTGGTGCCTCGGCGGCCGCGGGCGGCTGCTCCTGGCCCGGGTCGGCCTCGGCCGCGGGGTCGGCGGGCTCGGGGACGTCGGCGCCGTCTTCCTCGGGTGCCGGCTCCTCGGGCTCGGGTGCTGGGGCCGGCTCGGCGGCTGTGGTCGCGGTTGCGGTTGCTGTCGGGACAGGTGATGGAGCGGCCGGACCGGCGCCGTCACGCTCAGCTGGGGCGATGCTCCGCAGGACGCCCACGGCGAGCGCGCACGCGACCACCACGCCGGCCGCCGCCAACGCTCGCTTGTGGCCGGAGCGGGGCCGCGTACCCGGCTCGTGCGACCCGGCTGGCACCGCGGTCGGGTCGTCGGCAACCGGCGCCGCCGGCGGGGCGTCGGCGAAGTGGACTTGCCGGGTGATCTCCGCCGTCAGCGTCTCGAGCTCGGCTCGGGCGGCCGCCGCGTCGGCCTCAGCCTCCTTGGTCCGCGTCTCGAGCTCGGCTCGGGCGGCCGCCGCGTCGGCCTCAGCCGCCTTGGCCCGCGTCACGAGGTCCGCGACGAGCGCGACCACCTCGCCGGATGCGGGACGCGGACCAGAATCGGGCGGCTCGTCCGGCGCGATCGTCGGCGCCGCGGCCTGCGGGTCGGCGTCCCGGGGGGCTGGGGCGATCTCGGGCCACGGCACGAGCCGCGCGGAGGCGGACCGGTCCGGCTCGGTGGAGGCGTCGAGCTCGGGCTGAGCGGGGACCGGTTCGGTCGGTGGGCAGGCCCGTGCGGGCGAGCCGGCTCGCGCGGGCGAGCCGGCTCGCGCGGGCTCGCCGAGGTCGGCGACGGGGTGGGCGTCGTCGTCCGTCTCGGGGTGGTCGCGGTCCGTGCTGGGGTGCTC
>JACXUT010000242.1 GCA_014763765.1 Micrococcales bacterium | reverse complement strand
GGGGAGTCGGGGGCACCGAGGGGCCTCTCGTGCGTCGGGAACATGTCGGCCCGACCGCGAGGAGGGGCGTCCCGGCCATCGTAGGAAGCCCTCCGTGTCGGGAACGTGTCGGTTCCGCGGGGTCGAAACCGCGCGGACCGTCCAGCGTCACGCGGCCGTAACACCCGGTCCGTCTCATGGTCACCACGGCACCCCGGGCACCGGCCGACCCCCTGCGGACGGCGCCCGGTGCCGGGATCTCTCCCCCCACCTGATCCTCGACCCGCCCCGAACGGAGTCCCCATGCGCACCTCCCGCACGCGGTTCCTCGTGGCCGGCGCCTCGGCGCTGGTGCTCGGCCTCTCGGCCTGCTCCGGCTCCGCCGACGCGACCGGCGACACCCCCTCGTCGAGCGCCGGCGGCGACCCGGTCGTCGCCGCCGCCGACCCCTCCCTGCTGCCGTACAACTTCCTCGGCGAGGACGGCTCGACCTGGGAGGGCATCAACGTCGACCTGGCCGCCGCGCTGTCCGAGCAGCTCGGCCGGCCGGTCGAGATGACCAGCGCCGGGTTCGACACGATCATCCCGGGCCTGGCGTCCGGCCGGTACGACATGGCGCTCACGGGCATGTTCGACACCAAGGAGCGGCAGCAGACGGTCGACTTCGTCGACTACCTGCTCGCGGAGAACAACTTCCTCACCCGCTCGGACTTCCGCGACGTGGCGTCCATGGACGACCTGTGCGGCGAGGTCGTCGGCATCCCCGGCGGCGCGCTGGAGGCCGGCCTGCTCGCCGACGCCTCGACCGCGTGCACGGACGCGGGCGACCCGGCGATCACCGTCAACGAGTTCGCCGACCTCGACGCGACGGTGCTGGCCCTGAAGTCCGGTCGCATCGACGTCACGCCGAACGACTCGGCCGCGAACGCGTACATCCTGTCCCAGAGCCCCGACGACCTGAAGACGTCCGGCGGCTACCTCAACGAGGGCTACTTCGCGGCGGCGTTCCCGAAGGACAGCGAGCTCACCGCCCAGGTGGAGGAGGCCTTCGCGGCGATCATGGCCGACGGCACCTACACCGCGATCCTCGAGGACTGGGGCATCCCGTCCCGGGCCCTGGACGAGCCGATCGTCAACGGGTCGCCGTTCTGATGACGCGCCCGGACCTCACCCTGGCGCCGCGGGGCGCCGACAACGTCGTCGTCCCGCGGCCCAGGCCGTGGCGCTGGGTGGGCATGGCCGTGGTCGCGGTGCTCGCGGTCGCGGTGGTCTCGTCCTTCGTCACGAACCCGAACTACCAGTGGGACGTCGTCGCCCGGTACCTGTTCGACCCGCGCATCCTCGCCGGCCTGCGCACGACGCTGCTCCTCACGCTCATCGGCACGGTCATCGCCGCGGCGCTCGGCCTGGTGCTCGCGACCATGCGGCTGTCGACCAGCCCGCTGCTGCGCGGCACCGCGGGGGCGTACGTCTGGTTCTTCCGCGGCACGCCCGTGCTGGTGCAGCTGATCCTCTGGTACAACCTGGCGATCCTGGTCCCGACGGTGAGCATCGGGGTGCCGTTCGGCCCCACGCTGTGGTCGGCGAGCACCAACGACCTCATCACCCCGTGGACGGCCGCGATCCTCGGCCTCGCGCTCAACGAGGCCGCGTACCTGGGCGAGATCATCCGCTCCGGGATCATCTCGGTCGACAAGGGGCAGACGGAGGCCGCGCACGCCCTCGGGCTCGGCCGCCTCGACACGTTCCGCCGGATCGTGCTGCCGCAGGCGCTGCGCGTCATCGTCCCGCCGGCCGCCAACGAGGCCATCGGCCTGCTCAAGTACTCGTCCGTCGTGTCGGTGATCGCGCTGCCGGAGCTGCTGTACGCCGGCCAGCTCATCTACGCCCGCACGTACGAGACCATCCCCGTCCTCATCGTCGTGTGCCTCTGGTACCTCGCCGTGGTCACCGCCCTGACGGCGGTGGAGTCCCTCGTCGAGGCCCGGCTCGGCGCCGGCTTCCGCCGGACCCCGGACGACGTCACCCGCAACGGAAGGTGGGCCCGGTGGCTGCTCCCCAGGCGCTAGTGCAGGTGCGCGAGCTGCGCAAGCGGTTCGGCTCCCACGAGGTGCTGCGCGGCGTCGACCTCGACGTGCGCGCCGGCGAGGTGCTGTGCCTGATCGGCGCCTCCGGCTCCGGCAAGTCGACGCTGCTGCGCTGCATCAACCACCTGGAGCGGCCCGACGCGGGCCGGGTGGTGGTCGACGGCCGGCTCATCGGCATGGAGGAGCGCGGGGGCCGGCTGCACGAGCTGTCCCCGAAGGCGGTGCACGCGCAGCGCGCCGACATCGGCATGGTGTTCCAGCACTTCAACCTGTTCCCGCACCTGACCGTGCTGCAGAACGTCATCGAGGCGCCGATGCGGGTGCGGCGGTACTCGCGGGACGCCGCGGTCTCGACCGCGATGGACCTGCTGACGCGCGTCGGGATGGCCGAGAAGGCCGACGCCTACCCGCGCAGCCTGTCGGGCGGCCAGCAGCAGCGCGTCGCCATCGCGCGCGGCCTGGCGATGCGGCCCGGGCTCATGCTGTTCGACGAGCCGACGTCCGCCCTGGACCCGGAGCTCGTCGGCGAGGTGCTCGACGTGATGCGCGGGCTCGCCGCCGACGGCATGACGATGATCGTCGTCACGCACGAGATGGCGTTCGCCCGCGAGGTCGCCTCGCAGGTCGCCTTCATGGCGGACGGCCTGGTCGTCGAGCAGGGCGCCCCCGCCCAGGTGCTCGGCGCGCCGGCCCACGAGCGCACCCGCTCCTTCCTGTCGAAGGTGCTCTGAGCCGTGGTGGCCGCCACGTCCCCGACGCCGCTCGAGGCCGGCCTCGGCCGCGCGCTGACCCCGCAGGACCTCGCGGTGCTCAGCCCGGCCGTGCTGTGCGCGGAGCCGGGGTCGCCCGCGTCCCGGCTGCGCGGGCGGGCGGGGCGCGCGGAGTGGCCGACGGCGGTGCACGACGACATCACGCGCGCGGCGCACGTCGCGTCCGTCCGCGACACCCGGATCGTGCTGGTCGGGGGCAGCACGTTCGCGTGGGTGCACCAGGCCGTGCGGCAGCTGCGGAGGGCCGGCTCGTTCCCGCTCGCCGTGGTGGCCACCGACGTCACCGCCGACGAGGAGCTCACGCTCCTGGGGGCGGGCGCGAACCTGGTGGTCGAGCCCCGCGCCGGGGCCCGCGAGGTGGTGGCGCGGCTCACGGCGCTGGGCCGCAGCGCCGCCGGTGACGCGCTGCTGCAGGTGCGGTGGCTGCAGGCCGGCCCGATGCGGGTGGACCTGCAGGCCCGGCGCTGCCTGCTCGACGACGAGCCGGTGCCGCTCAGCCAGACCGAGTTCGACCTGCTGGCCTACCTCATGGGGCGCGCCCAGCAGGTGGCGGGGCACCACGAGATCGCCCAGCAGGTGTGGGGGTGGCGGCACGGCGACGTCCGCAACACCCTGCGGATCCACGTCGGCCGGCTGCGGCGCAAGATCGGCGACCCGCCGCGCGCGCCGCGGTGGATCGGGTCCGCGCGCGGCCTCGGCTACCAGTTCCTCCAGCCCGTCGCCGAGCTCGGCGAGGACCGCAGCGAGGAGCGGCTGCGGCAGGCGATCGCGGTGCTCAACGCGCAGGCGGACGCGCTGCAGGCGCTGATCGACACGCTCCCGGCCGCGCAGGACCCGGCGACCATCGCCGAGACGGTCGTGCAGTGGGCCGTGACGCGGGGCTTCGGCGACGCGGCGACGGTGTTCCGGCTCGACGTCGACGACGCCGGCCGCGGCGTCTCGCGGCTGGTGGCGTCGGCGGGGATGTCCGCGCGGTGGCGGCAGTCCATCGCGACCGGGCACCCCATCAGCGAGGGGTTCATGGGCTCGCAGGTGTACGCCCGCGGCGAGGTCGTGCAGATGTCCGACATGACGCGGCTGTCCAAGCGGTTCCCGGTGACAGCCCGGATGTCCACCGCGGAGGACCTGCACGCGTGCGTGATGTTCCCGCTGCACGTGCACGGCCGCGTGTGGGGTGACCTCGCGTTCGTCAGCCGCGCGCCCCGGGCGTTCCCGCCCGCCCGGTCCGCGTACCTGCGGACCGTCGCCGCCGTCGTCGCGCTGGCCGTCGAGGCCCGCACCCGCGACGCGGCGCTGGACGCCGGGGCAGGTGGCGCACCGGACGTGCTTCCGGGGGCCGACCCCGGCGGCGGCGTGCGTGCGGGACGGGAGGCGACGGGTGCGTGAGCTGACGGACGCGGACGTGGCCCGCGTGAGCCTGCCCGCGGTGGTCGCGGAGGTCGCGCGCTGCCTGGCCGACCTGGGCACCGGGGCGGCGTCGCAGGCGCCGAAGGCCGTGCTGCCCACCGGTCCCGGTGCGTTCTTCCTCTCGCTGGCCGGCGTCGTGCCGCGGCTGGGGCTGGCCGCCGCCAAGTGGGCCTCGTACGCCCCGGGCACGCCGGGCCGGCCGGGGACGTCCACCTCGACCGTGGTCGTGTCCGACGCGTCGGACGGCACCCCGCTCGCCGTCGTCACCGGGATGGCGTTCACGCGGGTGCGCACGGCGGCGACGGCCGTCGCGGTGGCCCGTGCCGCGGCCACCCGGCCGCCGGGCGCGGTCGCGCTGGTCGGCTGCGGGTCCACGAACCGCGCGGTGCTCGACGCGGTGCTCGCCGCGGAGCCGGCGGCGGCCGTGCGCGTGCTCGTGCGGACGGCGGCGTCGGCGCGCTCGCTGCACGCCGAGCTGGCGCCCCGCGTGGCGGACCTGCGGGTCGGGACGGACACGGCGGTGCTGGCCGGCGCGGACTGGGCGTTCTCCGCGACCGGCGCGGACGCGCCCGTGGCGGACCTGGCGGCGCTCGCGCCGGACGCGACCGTCGTCGCGCTGGACGGCGCCCGCACGTGGCACCGGCCGCCGGGCGTGCCGGTGCTGGACGACCAGGTGCGGCCGGGCGCCGAGGCACCCGCGGTGCCGCGCCTGCTCGCCGGGCTCGTCGAGCGGCCGCGCGGACCGGTGCTGCTCGACGTCGCGGGCTCCGCCGTCTGCGACGTCGCGCTGGCCGCGTGCCTGCCGGGGGTGCGGCCGTGACGGGCACCACCGGCACCACCCGGCTCGCCGTGGCGCTCGCCGCCGCCGGCGCGTACTCGGCGTTCCCGTCGGCCTGGTACCACCTCGTGCAGGAGCAGACCGGCTCCCGGTGGACCGCCGCGGTGCTGTTCGCCGCCCACGGGGTCGCGCAGGTCGCGGCCATGACGGTGGTCGCCCGGCCGCGGACCGCAGCGCGGGCGTCCGGGGCGGGCACCGGGCGGGTCGTCGCGGCGCTGCTGCTCCTGGACACCGCCGGCGCGCTGCTGCTCGTCGCCGCGCCCGCGCCCGGCGGGTTCGCGCTGCTGCTCGCCGGGCGGGTCGTCACGGGGCTCGCGCTCGGGGCGCTCACGCCGCCGACGCTCGTAGAGCTTCATGTCGGCGCGATTGATGGTGTCGGCCACCGTCTCCGAAGGGCGATTGATGGCGCAGCCGCCGGAGAAGCGGATCGGGGAGAGGTAGGCGCGGTCTTGGTACTCGGCCTCCAGTGCCTGCAGGCGTTCCAAGGTGGCGCCCGGTACGAACACCAGGAATTCGTCGCCGCCAAGTCGGACCACCACTTCGCCTTCCTGCAGCGGTTCGGACAGGAACGACACGAAGTCGACCAGCACCGCATCGCCATGCGCGTGGCCCTGGGT
>JACXUT010000008.1 GCA_014763765.1 Micrococcales bacterium | reverse complement strand
GCGCAGGGAACACCGCGGGCACGGCCGGGGCGGGTCGGAGGGACGCCGCCCCTAGCATGGGCGACGTGAGCGACCCCGCCGACGGACCGGCCCCGCGCCGCCCGATCACGGAGGAGTACCTGGCGCTGCGGCTCGGCGTCTCCCGGGCGACGGTGTCCCGCGCCCTGCACGGCACCGGCCGCGTGTCCGCCCCCACCCGGCGGCGCGTGCTCGAGATGGCCGACCGCGTGGGGTACGTGCCCAACGTCATGGCGAGCGAGCTCGCCGCCGGCCGCACGCGCACCGTCGGGCTGCTGCTCCGGGACTCCTCCAACCCCGCCTACGGTCTGCTGCACGCCAGCCTCCAGGCCTCCGCGCACCGCCGCGGCATCGAGGTGCTCACCGTCACCGCCACCGGCGACATCGGCCCGTCGCGCCAGGTCGCCGGCCTGCGCCGCCTGCTCGGGATGCGCGTCAGCGGCCTGGTCGTCGCGACCGGCGACGTCCCGTCGGAGCACCTGCTGCCGTTCCGGGACGCCGTGCCGATGATCCGCGCCGGCCGCCCCGAGTCCGACCCCGAGATCCACGCGGTCGCCTACGACGAGGCGCACCACGCCCGGCTGCTCGTCGAGCACGTCCTGTCCCGGGGGCACCGGCGCGTCGCCGTCCTCACCCCCGACCGCGAGGTGTCCCTGCCCGAGTCGGTGCGCGCGTCGAGCGCCACCGGCCTGCTGGAGGCCGCGGGCGCCGAGCCGGTGCCCGTACCCGTCCGCGAGACCACCGACGGCGTCGCGCGCGTGCTCGAGCTGGCCCGCCACGGCGTGGTGACCGCCGTGATGTGCCCGACCGACCTGCGGGCTCTCGAGGTGCTGCGGCAGGCCCGCGCCCGCGGCGTGCCCGTGCCCGACGACCTGTCCGTGACCGGCTGCGACGGCGTGCTGCCCGGGCTGGACCTCATCGGGCTCACCAGCGTCCGGCTGCCCGTCGAGGAGCTCGCCGACCAGGTGGTGGGGCACCTCGCCCGGCTCATGCAGGGCGAGCCCGAGGAGCCGGTGCACGAGTCGCTGCGCGGCGAGCTGCTGGAGCACGGCTCGGTCGGTCGCGTGGCCGTCGAGGACTGATCGCTACCTCACCGGTCGCGCCCCGGCTGACCACCTGTCGTCATCCGTGGGAACTCCCCTCGGAGGCTCCGACGGGGCGGTCCTAGCGTCGCGGGCGTCGGTCCCCTGCGGCGCCTGGTCCTGGGCGCGGCGCGTGGCGGCACCGACGCGCTGATCACTGCGACGAGCGAGGGAGCTGTCATGAGGAGATCGATGCTGCGCGCGCTGGGCGTCCTGGTCGGGGCGGCCTGCGTGCTGCCCGCCACCGTGGCGGCCGCGGCGGCACCGCCAGAGCCGACGGCCACGGTCACGGCGACCGCCGCCGCGACGGCGTGCACGAAGACCGCCGCGCAGGTGCTCGCCGGTCTGCAGGGCCTCCGGGGCCAGCAGCAGTTCACGACCGTCCGGCACCGCGGCGACTTCGACGCCGCCACCCCGGAGAACAGCCTCGGCGCGTTCCGGCGGTCGTACGACCGGTGCCGTCCCGGCGTCGAGACCGACCTGCGGCACACCGCCGACGGCAAGCTCGTCATGTTCCACGACACCCACGTCGGCAAGATGATGGAGCCGACCTACGACCCCGAGCGGAACACCGGTCCGAACGCCGCGCTCACCAGCCTCACGCTCACCCAGCTGCAGCAGAAGCGCCTCGTGACGATCGACCGCCGGCCGTCCGAGTGGAGCATCGTGACGTTCGAGGAGTTCCTGGCCGACGCCGTCGAGCGGGGCGGCCCGTCGCTGCTGTTCGTCGAGATCAAGGACAACGCCGACATCCTGCCGGCTGTCCGCGAGACGCTGACGTACCACCAGAGGCACCCGCAGGCCTCGATCTTCGACCGGGTGGTGTTCAAGATCCGGCTCAACGCCTACCCGACGTTCGCCTCGTGGCGGCAGGCGACCGCCGGCATCGCCGGGCTGCCGCGCACCCCGCTCACGCAGGTCATGGTCAGCCGGGTCATCGCCGACGACGTCGACCGCCGCACCGACCTGGGCACCCCCTCCGGCCAGACGCCCAGCTACTACGCGACCTCCACCTGGGCGAAGGCGAACGCCACCACGGACGGCGTGCTCAGCGTCGAGGTCACCATGAAGGACTCGGTGGGCTTCTACGAGACGCGCTACCGGAAGGGCTCCGCCCACGGCGCCTCGGCACCGCAGCCGTTCCGCGACGTCGAGTACTACGCGCCCCTCGCCGTCACCGAGGCCAACGCCCGCCCCGGCACCATGGCCCGGCTCACCGCCCTCGTCCGGGCGTCGGACAAGCCGCTCGGTCAGTTCGTGCCCGTCCCCGACTGGGTGATGTGGCGGTCCGGCACGGTCGACTGGGACCAGGCGCTGCCGAGCGTCGTCGGCAGCGCCACGCCGATCACGCCACGCGAGGCGTACTTCCAGAACGACTCGCGCTGCTGCTACGCCCTGGAGCTCCGCCTCGCGGACACCGGCAACGACCCCGAGCAGAACGAGCAGCGCACGATCCTGCCGTGGATGCAGGACATCGGCGCGACCGTCCTCACCGCCGACGACACCGACAGCATCGACGCGTTCTTCCACTCCCAGAACAAGCTCCACGACCTCGGGCGACCTGTCGGGCAGACGCGGGTCGACCCCGCCCCCGCGGCGATGAACTCCCTCATCAGCCCCGCCGTCAACCAGGGGACCCGCCGGCTCAGTCCGACGATGATGATGGTCTCCGTCCGATCCGTGCGGGTCACCGACATCGACGACGAGGACCCCGGCGACCTGTACGGCACCGTCGAGCTGCGTGACACCAGCACCGTCGGCAGGTCACCGCTCGACGTCGCGAGATCGGACTCGCGGTCCCACTACCCCTCGGCCCCCGAGGTGCGCATCGACGCCGGCGGTCAGGCGCTCTTCCGCGGCGGCACCCTCGACGTGGAGCTGTGGGACCGTGACCGGGACGCCTCCGCGCACGACCTCATCGCCAAGCGGGTCATCGACCTGCCTGCCGGCACCCCCGACGGCGTCTACACGGTCACCACCCGACGCGGCGAGATCCACCACATCCCCGGCACCGGATCCCGGGAGACCTTCGGCTCCGCCACCATCGTGTACACCGTGCAGCGGTACTGGACCACCATCGAGCTGCGCAACGTCACGATCGGCCGCATCGACGACGAGAACCCCGGTGACCTGTTCGGCACCATCCGGACGCGCCACCCCGACCAGCCGAGCGGCTGGTCGAGCTACAACTTCCTGCTCAACCGCTGGGAGTGGATCAGCATCCGGCCCGGCCAGTCCGCCCCGCTGCACTCCTACGACGCGCCCGGCCACGACCTGGCGTCGATCACGTTCGACCTCTGGGACGCCGACGGCGGCTCCGCGGACGACAAGATCGCGCAGGGCACGCTGACCGTCGACAAGCACCAGGACATCGACGCGGGGCTCATCCGCAGGGTCAACGGGCAGTGGGGGTGGGTCACCGCGACGACCTCGTGGAACGCCCGCACGAACCGGGTGCCGCTGCAGCCGCTCGGGTTCGCGCCGGTGGTGACGGGGGACGGGTCGTAGGGGCGCGGCGGGTCGGGGCTCGATGAGTCCTCATCGGCCGCGGGGAGGCGCGCGAGCTGCTGGATCGCACGCAGTCCCCCTCCGGATGGGTGCCTCGAGCTCGCATGCGGGGTCGCCTCACTGCGTGCGGCGAGCGTCGTCCCTCCGCCGGTCCGACTCCGTCTCCGTGCGCCGGCCGTTCGTCGATCGAGCCGCCCGCGTACATCCGGAGGAGGTCGCGCAGCGACGTCTCCGTGATCCAGGCGTCCGCGTCGCGCCACCGTGGCGCCGCGGCATCGGCCTCGTCGACGCCCACTGCTCTCGGGGATGGGCGTCCCCTCCAGCCACAGGGTCCCGCATTGCGCAACGCCACAGCCTGGTCCAGGTCGGGACGTCGTCCACGATGAACGGCTCGTGCCGCCCTGAGAAGGCGGTCGTCGTGCAGACGACGCACGCCGGACCGACGGTCACTCGCGCCGACTCAGAGCACGCGAGGGCGGAGCAGCGATCACGATCGGGCCAGATCGCGAACCACAAGCACGCTCGCTGCAGTTCCCAGCACGGCAGTGTCCGCGCCGGAGGCGTAGTGCCGGAGCACCCGCGCGATCGACGGCGCGCCGATCGCAGTCGATGCCGACGAGATGACGACCTCCTCGGCAAGCCCGGCCGACGGCCGGGGCCGCCCGGCCGACTCCACCGCCGCGCCCGACCTCGCGCGCACCACCACGGGCTCCGCGGGTCCGCGAGGTTCGCTGATCGCCACGACGTCGCGCCACGCCACGCTCTGCCGGGAGTCACGCCGGACGACGACGAGCGACGCCGGCGTCAGCCAGACTCCCGCGCGCCGGGCCCGCAACGCCTGACGCACGGCCGCCGTCACGAAGCCCGCTCCCACGACTCCCGCGACCACGACGAGCGCGAGGTGCAGGCCTCGGACAGCACCCAGGACCGCGAGAGCGAGGAACAGCAGGCCCGGGTACGCGGTCACACCAGCGGTGAGCATCGCCCGGGTCCCGTGCTCGGGCAGCACGGTCGCTCTCGCGCCATCGAGCTCCGCAACGGTGACCGCGCCCCTCCGCCCGACGCCCCGCTCCTCACGGTCCCGGACCGAACGACCGACGAGGAGGAGCAGCCCGAAGCCCACGATCCAGGAGCCGATCAGGACGAGCAGCGCGCTGGGAGCTCCCCCGCCCGCGAGAACGGCTCCGAACACGACGAGACCGCCGACGACCGGGATCTCCCGCCTGCGGGCCGCCCTCTCCCGACGGTCGAGCTCGGCGCCCAGGGCAGCGAGCGGATCAGGACGACCGGACCCGCTCGAGGGCATTCCGTCAGGGGGTGGCGCAGCGCTCATCCGAAGATCGACTCCCATGCGTCAGACAGGCCGTCACCGACGACTGCCACAGCATCTCCCACCGCAGCGGCGCCCCGGGCTCCACTTCCTCCGGTCGCCGTCCCGGCAGGTGAACTCGGGAGTTCAGTAACCCATCACGAGCAGGCCTTCGAGATGCCCTTGGATGACGCGCTGCGCATACAGGGACGTCACGAGGTTGTTGTAGGTGTCGTACGGCTTCGTGTGGTGCGCCCGGAACGGGACGACCAGCGCGAGATAGTCGACCTCCGGGAGGAGGAGGGATTCGACGATGTCCTTCATTCCACGGTAGTTGGTCTCTGCTCCACCGCCCTCGATCTCCACGAGGGTGAGCCGCGAATGCTCGTCCACGTGGACGGCGTCCGGCCGCACACTCTTGATGCTCTGGTCACCCTCGCCGTAGAGGAAGGGCATCTCCGGGTAGCGTTCCCGCGTCTCGAGATTCCATCCGGGCCGCAGCGCATTCAGTGCCGTCGACACGCCGCGATCCGGCGGCAGGAACGGTTCGAGGGCCGCCGTGATCTTCGTGGTATCCGTCTGTTCACTGGGCCACCACTCGTCCCGCAGCCACGGCCCGAGCGCGGTCACAGCGTCGATCAGCTGACGCATCTCGGCTCTCGGGCGATCCGGCTGCGGGTAATAGCGCCAAGCGGGCGGCCTCTCGTAGCGCATCTGTCTGGGGTACCACCTGACATCGGCCTCGCACGTCGTCCTCGCCGGGCGCTCCAACTCTCCGCATCGGCATTCCCCCGGGTGGGTGAACGCGACCGCGCACGCGCTGTGAGTGCGTCGGCTCGACCCGGTGCCGGGCGTGGTTCAGTGGACACGAACCAACCGGAAGGTGTCATGCGTGGCTGAACCCCTCGTCGTGCAGCTCCGGCCGGAGACGCGGCAGGCGCTGGAGCGTCGCGCCACCCGCGATCCGGTGCTCCGGGGCACGGCCGCGATGCGGCTCGCGCTGTTCGTGTCGGCTCTCCTCCTCGTGCCGCTGATCGCGGTCAACGCCATCGAGGGCTTCCGTCCGCGGACGCTGGTCCTGCTGCTCTTCCTCGCCGTCCCCGCCGCCATCGCGCTGTGGGGTCGGCGCATGCTCCGCACCGTCCCCAGCGAGGTCGCAGTGGACGTCCTCGTCATCAGCGACGACGACGTCCGCTTCGAGGCGCTCACCGCCGTGAACCCGGCGATGGGAGTCGCGGAGCCAGACGTCTGGCCGCGGGTCGACACCACCGTCGAGGTCCGGAGCTCACCGGTGCTCGGGACGCGCGTCATCTTCCGTGGACCGCAGGGGCAGCGCCGCGTCTACCTGGCGCGGATGCTGGACACCCCGGCGGCGACGATCGAGGCGATGCTCGCGGGTTGACGCCGGCGCCGCCTACGCCGTTCAGGTGGTTGTCGCAGGCAGCGGTCGTCGCTGTCCCGCGCCGCGCCGATGTCGTCGGCATGTCCGACCCGAGCGAGGACGCCCCGAGCACCGTCAGGACCATGCGCCTGCGCTACGCCGGCACCTGCCGCGCGTGCGGGGTGTCGCTCGCGGCGGGAGCTGCGGCGGCGTACGACCGGCAGACCCGCACGGTGTCCTGCCTCGCGTGCCACAGCGCGGAAGCACCCGCCGTGCCCCTCGACACCCCGGCCGGCACGCCGGGCGCGTCAGCGCGGCGCGAGTTCGAGCGACGCTCCGCGAAGCGTGAGGAGCGCGTGCGGGCCGCGCACCCCCGGTTGGGCGGGGTGATCCTGGCGCTGTCCGACGACCCGCAGAGCACCACCGCGTGGGCTCGAGGCGCGCGCGGGGAGGAGCTGCTCGGGTCCGCGCTCAACGGTCTCACCGACCGGGGCGTGCGCCTGCTGCACGATCGACGCATGCCGCGCAGCCGCGCGAACATCGATCACATCGCCGTCGCCGCCAGTGGCGTGTACGTGGTCGACGCGAAGCGGTACCGCGGCCGGCCGACGCTCCGGGTCGAGGGTGGGGTCCTGCGACCGCGGGTCGAGAAGCTGGTGGTCGGGGGCAGGAACTGCACGGCGCTCGTCGCCGGCGTGCACGAGCAGGTCGGCGTCGTGCGTGACGCCCTCGCTGCGGCGGGCATGGATGACGTCCCTGTGCACGGGGTCCTGTGCTTCGTGGACGCGGACTGGCCGCGGATCGGCGGGTCGTTCGTCACCGGCGGCGTCGCTGTGCTGTGGCCGAAGAAGCTCAGCGAGCGTCTGCGGGCGGAGGGGACGTTGGATCAGGCGGCTGTCGATGCCGCGCACCGCGCGTTGGCCGGTGCACTGCCTCCCGCGTGAGGCCGACGTCGGGCACGCGTGGCGGGCATCCGACGCTTCCGAACCCGCTCGGCACCGCAACCCACGTCCGCTACGTCCGAGGTGAGGGCCGTACTGCCCCAGGGCACGATCTACCGTCTGGACCCGTGAGGAGCGACATGACCGACGTCCTGTACACCGGCCGCTGGAGCAGCGACACACGGCTCCCCTTCCCCGGCGTGGGCTGGTACGACGAGCCGCGCGCACGCGCGATCTACGAGCAGCAGAGCGATCTCCTGAGCGTCGTCGACGCCCAGGAACGGCTGGACGACGGTCGCCCTCGGCAGCGCTGGGTCATCGGGGCGTCCACGTCAGGCGGGTTCAGGTGCTCGTTCTTCACCTCGGCGGGCACGCTCTACCGCCAGATCGACTACGTGCCGCACAGCGGCAGGCTGTGGCGCGAGACCACCCTCGACTACCGCTATCCCGACGGAGATCGCTTCTACGTCTACGGGCTGGAGTCGCTCGGCCACACGATCGCCCGCTTCGCCCCCGACGGGAGCGGCACCGTCCTGTACGTCGAGACCGGCAACCCCGTGGGCGAGGAGGTCGAGCTCCACGACGCGCCCGTCGCGGGGTTCTGGCTCGACAGGCCCGAGTTCGGCGACTGGTCCCGGCTCTCCGACCCGCTGTACGGCGTCCCGACGGACGACGACGTCGACCGTCACATCGCCCGCCGGCTGTCCTGACCCGGTCGACCCGGCGCTCCCCGCGGTGCTGCCGACCGCTGCGGCGGCGGGCAGCCCGATCCGGTGACAGACCGTCGGCCACGACCCGGTCCCGCTTGCACCACCCCCCTCGCCCGTTACGTTCGAGGTGAGGGCCGTGCGGGACGATCCGCCGGACCCTCGCGGCACCCGCCGATCGAGCCGCGATCGGGCCGACCCGCTGGAGGACATCCCGTGACCACGACCCCCACCCGCCCCTGGACCCGCGCTCGCGCTCCTCGCGCGTTCGTGCTCGCCCTCGCCGCGGGTGCCCTCGTCGTCGGGACGTCGGCGTGCACCGGCGGCGACGACGACACGGAGAGCACCGGCACCACGGCGCCGGCGCCCGACCCCGTCACGACCACGGACCCCGCCGACGACGGCGCCGATGACGACGCGTCGGCGCCCGCCGGCGACGACCTGCTCGCGGGCACGCACCAGGTCGACATCCAGACGTACGGCGGCGAGTGGGTGACCACGACGGTCGAGGGCGGCGTCACCACGGTGACCGACCCGGCGGAGGCCGGCGGGGTGCCGACCACGTGGGTGTTCGAGCCGACCGGTTCGGCGTTCCAGGTGCGGACCGTCGCGACGACGGACGCGGAGCCGTCGTGCCTGAGCATCCCGGGCGACGGCGTCGTCACCGTGGCGACGTGCGACCCGGCGGCCGCCGACCAGCAGATCCAGGTCGGGACGCTCGACCAGCCGGACCAGGTGAACATCTCGTCGGAGGCGGGCGTCGTGGTCGCGGACCAGGAGGGCGGCCTCGCGATCGAGCCGGACCCGTCCAGCCCGGCCAGCGTGTTCACGCTCGTGGACCGCGGCGCCGCGTCGGAGAGCTGACGTCGGCAGGACCTCCACGGATCGCGGGGCCGCCGAACGGCCTCGGCGGCCCCGCGGCCCGACGACTACTGCCCGACGACGGTCAGCACCAGGCGGTCCCCGCTGGCCTCGAGGAACGCTGTCGACCGCCAGCCACCTGCGGAGAAGGCCTCATCGAGCTGCGGCCCGGCCAGGAGATCTCCTGCAGGCAGTGCGGGCACCAGGTCGTCGACCACCCCCGGCCTGCCGACCGTGGGTGTGAGGTCGAGCGACTCCCGCAGAGCGTCCGCCACGTCCGGGGGCAAGGTGACCACAGCGTCGATCCAGTACAGCGACGGGCCCGGCGCGTCCGGGTCGCCCAACGTCCCGCTGAACCACATCGGGTCAGTGACCTGGGTGAGCGCTGGGATGCGCGACGCCAGCGGTTCGACATCTCGGCGCATCGTCCTCTCACCTGTCTTCCTCGACGCCTCGCTGGTCATCGCACTCCTCGAGCTCGTCAGTTCGTCGGTCGGCCCGGGCGCGCATGCCACCAGACAGCCGCTGAGTGCCGACAGCCACACGAGACCGCACGCCAGGCGCACACGGTGACCGCTCATCTGTCGGCCCCGTTCGGGGCCGGTTCCGTCGTCGCGGCGCCCGGCGCCCCGAGCGGCCACGTGACGGTCCGCGTCAAGGAGCCTGTCGTGGGGAACGGCCTCGCCCACCCGACCTCGGTGAACCGACCGTTCTCGTCGTCCGGCGCACCGCTGGCGATGTCCGCCTGACCGCGGTTGAAGTTGTAGTAGTCCTCGGCGTGCACCGTGACGGTCATGCTCACTGTCCCACCGTGCACCACGACGTCCGCGCTGCTCCACTGCTGGTACCCACCGACGGTCTTCTGCCAGTTCTCGGTGACGGGGTAGGAGCTCGTCGCGCTCGCGCCTCCCGTCATGGCGAACTCTGTCACCCCACCGGAGGCGAGGCGATCAGCCCCGGCGACGGCACGTGCGATCTCCGCGCGGACGTTCGCTTCGATTCCTGCGTCCTGCCGGCTCGCACGGTCGTAGTCGATCGTGAACAGCTCCCCGGTGTTGCTCCAGTAGTGCGAGTACGCATCGAGCGCGTCGTCGAGATCGCCCCGGACGAGGCGGGCGGCAGCCATCTTGGCCCGCCACTGCGCCGCCGCCGTCCAGTCGCCCGCAGTCGGAGTCGCGGATCCCCACACGTAGTCCTCGTCCCAGTCGATCGTGGGCCGATCCGGGGCTCCGATCCGGAACCCGTCTGGGCCGGGCTGTGTCAGATCGATCCCGTCCCCGTCGGGCACCGATGCCATGAGGGTGAGCACATCGACCTCGTCGCCTGCCGCAGCCGCGAGCGCACCTGCCGCATCCCTGTCGGCCCGGTCGATCGCGCTGAGGAGTCCTGAGATCTGGAGCTCGAACACCGGCGCGAGCACCCGCGCCCGCGCCCAGCCGACAAGGTCCTGCATCGGGACTGCGACCGTGACCTCGCCGGCGTCGTCGACCCGCAGGCCGTCACGTGGCGCGCCGTCGGCCAGCAGCAGGATCCGCGACCGGAGGTCTCCGATGTGGGTGGCTGCAGCCCCCACCGCGCCTGCCGCCGAGGTCCAGAGGTCGACCACCCGCAGCATGGATGCCCGCTCCGCGGCGACCGCCTCGCGGGCGCGTTCGGCGGCCTCACCGGACCAGCTCGGCGTCGTCTCGTCCACGGTGCGTACGAGATCGTGCGCAAGGCGCTCCAGGCGCTCGGCCGACGATCTCAACCGAGCGGCGTGAGACCAGAGACCGTCCATCTGCCAGAGCCGGAGCGTCGGGAGCGAAGGTCTCAACGGCCGAGCCTGTCGAACAGGTGCGCAGGGATCTCGTCCGCTCGGACGTAGGCGGAGGCGTTGGCTCGGGCGGCATCTCCGAGCCCCATCAGCCGATCGGCCGTCGCGCAGGCGACTCGTGCCAGCGCAGACGCAACGGGCGCGGAGATCGACCCGACGTGCGAGCCGGGCACGGCCGCCCCCGCAGCGGCGACCGCGTCGGACGCGTCGATCCCGCGCGCCTCGGCGCTCAACCCGCTCAGCGTCGTCGCGAGCGCGCGCAGCTCACCATCATCGGCGGTCATCTCCCCCTTCACGTGCACCTCCCAGGCACCGGACGCTAGATCGTCCGCCCGGACAGGTGCCGGGAAGGTGACTCACGACGTGGCATCTGGGGTGCCGCGGCCCCCAACGGGCAAGAGGGGCCAATCGGTCAGGTGCACGGCGGGTTCGTCGGCACGGCACCACTAGCGGCGCGGGTCGCCTTCCGCGCCTTCCCACCCTGCGGGGTTGTCTGCCGCCCGCCGCCCGGCGAGCCCGTGCCCGACGACCGTCACCCACGGCACGAGCGCCAGCACGAGCAGCCTCCACACGAGCGGCGCCCCCGCGGCGACCAGCGCCACGGCCGCCACCACCACGGCGAGCGACGCCGCCGCGAGCCCGAGGTGGACGCGCCCGCGCTCCCGGCTCAGCGCCCCGAACAGCGCGGTGAACGTCGCCACGTAGACCGTCACGGGCACGGCGACCGTGAGCATCGTCCCGACCCGCCCCAGCGCGCTGGCGCCCTCCAGCGAGAACGCCGCCGCGTGCAGCCCGCCACCGGTCGCGACGATGGAGCCGAACAGCACGATGTGCCCGTACCCCCACGCGAACGACCGCCGCCGGCGCGCGGCCAGGAGCGCACCGCTCGGCATGACGTCGTACGCCCACCACAGGCCGAACGTCAGGGCCACGCCGGCGAGACCGAGCAGCGCGGTCTCGACGGTCCAGCCGGACTCCTCGAGGATCGCGGCGAGCGCGAACGTCGTGCCGGTGAGCCCCTCGCCGACGGCGATGATGACGACCAGCCCGTACCGCTCGGCGATGTGGTGGGGTGCCAGGGGGTGCCGCCGTGCACGCGCTCGGCGACGACCGGGCCGACGGCCTCGAGCACCATGAGCGGGACGACGAGGGCGAGCGCCGTGACCGTCGGGACGTCGACCAGCGCGAGCGCCACCCACCCGGCCTGCGCGGCGAGCAGGGTCGCGATGAACACCGCGATGCTCGGCCGGCGGGCCGGGTCGGCGAGCGCCGCGCGGCTCCACTGCAGGACCATCGGCACGCGCATCACGACGTAGCCGAGCACGAGCACCCGGTCGTCGAGGTGCTCCCCCGCGGCGAGGGACTCGAACATCGGCGGGACGCCCAGCGCCAGGATGAGGACGCCGACCATCTGGACCATCGTGGTGAGCCGGAACAGCCAGTCGTCGGTGTCGTACGCCGAGGCGAACCACGTGAAGTTGATCCACGCCCAGGACACGGCGAACGTCGCGAACGCGAACCCGGTGACCGCCGCGCCGACGTGGCCGTCCGCGACCAGGACGGCGAGCTCCTCCGCCGTCCGCCCGAACGCGATGACGAACGTCAGGTCGAACAGCAGCTCCAGCGGCGTCGCGGTCCGCAGCCGCTCCAGCGGGTCCCGCCCGACCATCCGCACCCGCAGCGGGGCCACACGCGGGGACGCGGCCGGGGAGGCGGGCGGACTCGTCACGCGACGGATCGTGGCACGGCCACGGCGATCCGGGAACACCCCGCCCGGCGCGCAGGCCGCGCCGCCCGGTGACGTCGACCGGTGCGGACACGACCCGCTCGCACCGCCGGCGGCATCAGGGCGGCCGCCGCCGCTCAGCCCCGGGCGGCCTCCGCCTCCAGCGCCTCGGTCAGCAGCCCCACGAGCGTCTCGAGCTGCACGTCCGCCGCCCCGGCGTCCTCCTGCTCCCCGGCGCCGTCGAGCGCCCGCGCCGCGAGGCCGGACTTGGCGTCGATGAGCTCGGCGATCTTCGCGTCGACGGTCTGGGCGGCGATGATCCGCCACGCGGTGACGGGCTCCGACTGGCCGATGCGGTGGATGCGGTCGATGGCCTGGGTCTGCTCGGCGTCCGTCCAGGAGAGCTCCGCGAGCACCATGTTGGACGCGACCTGCAGGTTGAGGCCGACGCCGGCGGCCATGAGGGAGCAGACGACGATCTGCACCTCGGGGTCGTCGGTGAACGCGGTGACGTTCTTCTCGCGGGCCTTCGGCGTCTGGTCGCCGCGGATGGACGCGTACCGGATGCCGCGGTCGGCGAAGAGCTGCTCGGCGGTGTCCATGACGTCGACGTGCTTCGCGAAGAACACGACCTTGCCGACGTTGCGGGCGAGCTGGGCGGCGTAGTCCGCAGCGAGCCCGGCCTTCGCCTGCCCGATGCGGCGGACCATCGTGAAGACGTTCTCGCCGCCGCCCTTGCTGCTGGAGTCCTTCAGCTCCGTGGCGGCGACGCGGCGCACCAGGTCGCGGTCGAGGCCGTCGGAGACCTCGGACCGGGCGGCGAGCGCCGCGTGGTAGCGCTCGACCATGCGGCGGGTGAGCGCCTCCTCGGCGGCCCGGATGGAGCGGCCGACGGCGCCGTCCAGCTCGACGGGCAGGTCCGCGACGCGGCGGGCGGGGATGTCGGCGACGACGTCGATCTTGCGGCGCCGGACGATGCCCATGTCGATGACGGCGGTGCGCGCGGCGGCGGAGAACCCTCGGTCGGCGGGCGTCAGGCCCGTCTCCTCCAGGGCGGTCATGAGGCGGCCGAGCGGCTTCTCGTCGTCGATCCAGCCGAGGTACTGCCAGATGGCCCGGAAGTCCTCGATGTCGTTGATGAGCGGCGTGCCGGTGAGCGCCATGAGCAGCGGCCGGGGGGCGCGCTCCCGGATCCGCTCCGACAGGGCGAGCACGTGCCGCGAGCGCTGCGAGCCCTTGTTCTTGATGAAGTGCGCCTCGTCGACCACCATGCCGCGGAACCCGAAGTCGCCGAGCCAGCCGACGTGCCGGTCCAGCAGCTCGTAGTTGACGATGACGACGTCCGCGAAGCCGTTCACGCCCTCGCCGTCGCCGTGCACGACCGTGGGCTGCCGCTCGGGCGTCCACATGCGGACCTCGTGCGCCCAGTTGGTCTTGACGACGTTGGGGACGACGACGAGCAGCGGGTAGGCGTCGGCGGCGCGCGCGGACAGCAGCGCCTGGGCGGTCTTGCCGAGGCCCGGCTCGTCGGCGAGCAGGTAGGTGCGGTGGCCGGCGGCGGTCGCGGCGACGACCTGCGCCTGGTGCGGCATGAGCTCGCGGCCGGCGGGCACCTGGACGAGGCGGCCGTCGGGTAGCGGCATGCACGCGGGTGCACCGGCCGGAGCCTGCTCGAACGAGCGGAACAGCGGCTCGAGCAGCTCCCAGCCGGCGAGGCGGCGCGGGCGGCCGGCCATCCGCTCGGCGGCTGCCTCGAAGTCGGGGGCCAGGAAGGGGTTCGCGAGCTGCCGGGCGACGACGGAGCGGGGCACGACGCGCTTCTCGGTGCCCGGCTCGGGCTGCACGGGCGCGGGCTCCTCGGGCTCCTCCGGCGGCTCCAGCCCACCGGCGCGCATCATCGTGGCCTTCAGGGTGCGCGCGGCGTCGGAGACGCGGGCGTCGTCGCCGAGCAGCGCCAGCAGGGAGGTGTCGCGGGCGGCGATCTTCGCGAGCAGCGTCGCCACGCCGTCGAGCCGCTTGAGCTGCTCGGTGCGGCGGGACTGCCCGAGCTCGGCGTCGCCCATCACCCGGGCGCGCTCCTCGCGGACCAGCAGGGCGACGACCTGGAACTTGGTGCGCACGGCCGGGCGCGTCGGGGGCCGGCGGACGATCGCGTCGACGTCGCGGGCCGCCGCGGCGAGGACGGGGATCAGCCCCTCCTCCGAGCGGCGCGGCGCACGACGTCGCTGCGCGGTGGCGGCACCGCCACCACCGGACGCGGAGCGCCCACCACCGGACCGCCGCCGACCCGAGCCCGCTCCTGCCACATCTCCTCCTTCGACGACCGACCGCAGCGACGACGGCGGCACGGCACGCGCCGGCGCCGCAGCACACGCGTCCGCGACGCCCCGGACGGGCACCGCCCGGACACCCGCACCGCCGGAACCCCGGACGACCCGACCACCCGGAACGACCCGGTTGCCCGGCACGACCCAGCCGCCCAGGTCGACCCGGCCACCCAGGTCGACCCGGCCACCCAGGACGACCCGGCCACCCAGGACGACCCGGCAGCCCAGAACGACCCAGCCGCCCAGGTCGACCCGACCGCCCCGGCGCTCCGACTGCCGGAACCCCCGACGATCCGGGCACCCGGACCCGTCCGGACGCCCGGCACCGCACGCCACCGTGGTGCATGTGCGCGCCACCGGACGACCGGGACCTCCCGGCACGCCGGGGCGCCGCGGTCAGGGCCGAGCCTTGCGCCCCCGGCGGGAGTGACTCCACCGGCCACCCGGGGGTGGCACGCCGCCATACGCCTCGCGGGACCACGACGCGGACCACCGTGGGTGCGTCGCCGTCGGGAGCAGCCTAACGCCGCGGAGCCCCCGCGTGTCACGGCGCCCCCCCGGACGCGCCGGCCGGCGCGAGGTCGTCAGGTACGGCCGAGGTCGTCACGCCGGGCTGACGACCTGGGCCAGAAGTGACGACCTCGCCGACCCGGTGGGCGACGGGCCCGGGGCCTGGGGTGCAGGCGGGTGCCGCCGCGAGGCAGTCGCCCGGCGTGCGAGGTCGTCCCGTGCGGCCGAGGTCGTCACCTGCAGCCGAGGTCGTCACCTGCGGCCGAGGTCGTCAGGCGCAGCCGAGGTCGTCACGTGCAGCCGAGGTCGTCACGCCGGGCTGACGACCTCGGCCCGGCGTGACGACCTCGCGCTCCGCTGCGGCCGCCCGGCCGGCAGCGACCCCGTGGCCGCCGGCCCGGCGGGGCCGACGGCCGGCGGGCCGGCGGGGCCGGCGCGTCAGCCCTTGACGGCGCCCGCCATCACGCCGGACACCAGCTGCTTGCCGGCGACGACGAACACCACCAGCAGCGGCGCCGCCACGAGGAACACGCCGGACATCACCAGGCCGGTGTCGGTGGTGAACGCCCCCTTGAGCTGCGGCACCACCAGCGGCATCGTGAGCTGCGACCGCATGACGACCGACGGCCAGAAGAAGCTGTTCCACGACCCGACGAACGTGAACAGCGCGAGCGTCGCGGCGGCGGGCCGGGCGGCGGGCAGCGCGATCGACCAGAACGTGCGGAACATCGACGCGCCGTCGACGCGGGCGGCCTCGACGAGCTCGAACGGCAGCGCCTCCTGCAGGTACTGCGTCATCCAGAACACGCCGAACGCGGTGACGAGCGTCGGGACGGTCAGGGCGAGCAGCGAGTCGATCCACCCGAAGTCGTTCATCATGATGAACATCGGGATGGTGCCGACCTGCGCGGGGATCGCCATGGTGGCGATGACCGCGACGTACAGCGCCTGGCGCCCGCGGAACTGCAGCTTCGCGAAGCTGAACCCGGCGAGCGTCGAGAAGAACACCGTCGAGGCAGTGACGGACACGGCCACGAGGACGGAGTTCAGGAACGCCATCCAGAAGTTGAACTGCGAGGCGTTGAACACCTCGCCGAAGTTCTCGATCAGCACGAGCGTCGGGAACCAGGTGGGCAGGGTGCCGACGGCGCGGGCGATCTCCTGCGTGGTGGACGACCCGTACATCGCCGAGGCGTACAGCGGGAAGACCGACACCACGAACACGACCGTGAGGATCACGTACGTGACCCACCCGGGCCGGCGGCCGGCGGACTCGTGCTGCGGGACGGGCCGGCCGCGGGCGGCGCGCTTCCTGGCGTAGGCGGCGGCGCCGCGACCCGCGGTGTTCTCGATGAATCCGGTGCTCACGACCGCACTCCTTCCTGGGTGGCGTCGGCGTCAGCGTCAGCGTCGTCGGCCGGCCCCGGTGGCCCGGAGGTCGGCGCGGCGACGGTCTCGGGCCCCTGCGGGGCGGACGCGACCGACCCGGCCGCGACGGCCCGCGCCCGGGCGATCGCCGCGTTGTGCTGGGCGCGGGTGACGCGGGACGCCTTGGACTGCGAGGACGAGATGGACCGGGTGAGCAGGAAGTTCACCAGGGAGAACACGGCGATGATGAGCGCGAAGATCCACCCGACGGCCGCGGCCTGGCCCAGCCGGTCCTGCCAGTCGCCGAAGCCGAGCTCGTAGAGGTAGAGCACGACGGTCGTCCACTGGTTGTCGGCGCCGCCCTTGCCGCCGCCGGTGCCGCCGCCGTCGAACATGCGGGCCTCGTCGAAGATCTGCAGCCCGCCGATCGTCATCGTGAGGATGACGAAGATCATGGTCGGCCGGATGCTCGGGATCGTCACGGAGAAGAACTGCCGGGTGCGGCTCGCGCCGTCGACGGTCGACGCCTCGTAGAGCTCGCGCGGCACGGCCTGCATGGCGGCGAGGAAGATCAGCGCGTTGTAGCCGGTCCACCGGAACACGACCATCGAGCCGATCGCCATGTGCGACAGCATCCGGTCCTGGAAGAACGGCGAGTCGAGCCCGGTGAGCAGCCCGAGGTCGTGCAGGTTCGGCACCAGCAGCCCGAACTGCCCGAACACCTGGCCGAAGATCATGGACGTCGCGACGGGCATCACGACGAACGGGACCAGCACGCTCATGCGCCAGAACGTCCGGGCGCGCAGGTTCTGGTCGAGCACCGCCGCGATGAGCAGCGCGAGGACGAGCTGCGGGACGCTGCCCCACAGGAAGATCGAGAACGTGTTCTCCAGCGAGCGCCAGAACAGCGGCTGCTTGAGCACCCACGTGAAGTTGTCGAACCCGACGAAGTCGCCCATGCCGGCGCGACGGTGCCAGTCGTGCAGGGCCACGACGACGTTGAACAGGAGCGGGAACGCCCCGAAGACCGCGAACAGGATGAAGAAGGGCGAGACGTACAGGTACGGCGAGACCTTGATGTCCCACCGCGAGAGCCGCTGACCCCACCCCACGCGGCGCACCGCACCCGGTGCCGCCGATCTGGATGACATGCGTGAGCCTTCCGTGACGTGCGTCTGGTGGACGGGCTGCCGGCCGGCGCGCACACCGGCCGGCAGCCCCGGTCGCGGCCGGCGCCCTCGCGGGGGCGCCGGCCGCGTCGGGTCAGCTCGCGGTCTCGAAGCCCAGGGCGTCGAAGTTGGCGACCACGGAGTCCCAGGCCTCCTGGGCGGTGGCGCTGTCGGACTCGACCAGGCGGATGCCGTCCGTGACGAGGGTCTGGATGCCGGCGAAGTTCTCGCCGCGGTAGCCGCCGGCCGCGGCGTCACCGGCCGCTGCCGCGAGGTCGCCGTAGATCTTGCCGACCTGCTGGTCGCCGAAGAACGGGTTGGTGGACTCGGCGATCTCGGGGGCGGACATGGCCTCGAGCTGCGACGGGAACTGGCCGGTGGTGTTGAACCAGTCGATCGCCGCGTCGGGCGAGGTCAGGTAGTCCGCGAGCTCCGTGGCCCACGCGGTGTTCTCGCCGGTCGACGGGACGGCGAAGAACGAGCCGCCCCAGTTGCCGCCGCCGTCGGGGAACGTGCTGGCGATGCGCCAGCCGTCGATGCCGTCGGCGTTGTCCGCGATGATCCCGGTCATCCAGGCGGGCGTGACCACGGTGGCCCACTGCTCGTTCTGGAACCCGGCGCCCCAGTCGGCGTGGCCGATGGCGATGCCGGCGGAGATGTCGTCCTCGGCGGCGTCGGCGAACATCATGAAGAGGTCCTTGACCTCGGTGTTCTCCGACAGGTCGTACGGCAGACCCGACTCCGGGTCCTCGAACGCGGCGGGCAGCAGGTTGATCGCGGCCTGGAACGCGTTGGTCAGCGAGTCGATGAAGTAGTTGTCGCTGGCGGCGACGTACTCGCGGCCGGCGTCGAGGAACGTCTGCCAGGTGGCGTCGTCCCCGCCGATGAACTCGCCGAGCGACTCCGGGTCGGTGGCGACGCCGGCCTCGGCCGTCATGTCCTGGTTGAACGCGATGGCGAGCGGGCCGATGTCGGTGCCGTAGCCGGTGATCGCGCCGTCGACGGAGCCCTGCGAGACCTTCCAGTCGACCCAGCGGTCCGGGATCTCGGGCAGCTCGACCCAGTCCTCGGGGACGGCCATCATCTCGGCCCACCAGTCGAGCTCGACCAGGTGGACGTCGGACAGGCCGGCGCCGTCGGAGGACAGGCCGTTGCGCAGGACGGTCTGGGCGGAGGCACCGTCGGGGAACGAGTTGACGACGACCTCGATGCCGGTCTCCTCCTCGAACGAGTCGAGCAGCTCCTGCGGGAAGTCCATCCACGCGGCGACCGTCAGCTTGTCGGGCTTGTTGTCGTCGCTCGCCTCCTCGGCGGAGCCACCTCCCCCGCCGCCACCGCCGCACGCGGTGAGAGCGAGGGCCGTGACGGCGGCGGCAGCGGCCGCTCCAGCGGACTTGCGGGTGATCCTCATCGGTGAGGTCCTTTCCGGTTTCCGGGTTTCCAGCGGGCGTTTCAGCGGGGGTGGTGCTCGGCGGCGGCGGGGGCGACGGACGCCACCGCCCAGGCGGGCAGGTCGAGGTCGATCACCAGCACGCCGTCGGCGCCGACCGTGACGGTGCGGCGGTCCAGGGCGTCGGCGACCTCGGCGAGCTCGGCTACGTCGCGGCGCGACAGGTTGAGGGGCTCGCCGCGGCGGAACCACTCCTCCGCGACGTTCCCGTGCTCCCAGTCGAGGACCTCGACGGTGTACGCGGCGCCGGCGGGCAGGCCGGCGACGGTGTGCGTGACGCGGCGGGCGGGCCCCTCGGAGGCCAGCGCGCGGGTGGCGGCGTAGCTGTTGGCGCTGCCGACGGAGCGGGAGCCCATCGAGTCGGGGTAGTTGAAGAACACCCCGGCGACGGCGTCGTCGGCGGTGCGGGTCAGCACCCCGTGCTCGGTCCGCAGCAGCATCCGGTCGCCCAGGCGGTTCAGCATCGCCATGGCGTGGAACGTCGGCTTGTGCAGGCCCTGCTCGTTGACGAACCCGAACCCGCCGTGGAACGGGCCGATGCCGCCGCCGCCCTCCTCGAACACGTCCGTGAACGTCCAGTACGAGATCGAGTCGGCGAGGTCCTGGCACTGCAGGAACGCCCGCGTGATGTACGTGGCGGCGAACAGGGTGTCGTGCATCCGGTCGCGGCTGGACGGCGACGTCGACCACTCGGTGATGTGCAGCTCGGCGTCCGGGTACGGGCTCGCGGCGATGATCTCGCGGAGCCGGCGCAGGTCGTCGCGGGTCGCGTCCCGGTGGCGGCTGATCGGCCGGCCCACGCCCTGGGTGTCGAACGCGAAGTCCGTCGGGTACAGGTGGGTCGACAGGAAGTCGATCGGCAGGTCCCGCTCGGCGCAGTACGCGATGAGCTCGTGGATCCAGACCGGCTTCCACGGCAGCACGTCGGGGTCGGGCGCCTCGGCGGTCGCACCCTCGAGCGAGGGGTCGTGGTACTCCCCGTCGTACCGGGCGTCGGGGACGAACACCGACGAGGACGGGCCGCCGACGCGCAGCTGCGGGTCGACGCCCTTGACCGCCCGGGCGGTGGCCGCGTAGAGCTCGAAGTACTCCGTCTTGGTGCCGGTCCAGAAGTGCGGCACGAGGTTCGGCTCGTTCCAGACCTCGAACGGCCAGCGGCGCACCTCCTCGACGCCGTACCGGTCGACCCAGTGCTGGACGGTGGCGGTGACGAGGTCGACCCACGCGTCCATGTCCGTGGGCGGGCTGCCGTGGGCCTTCCACCAGAACAGCGTCTCGGTGTCCCGGGCGAGCTCGCGCGGCATGAAGCCGAGCTCGACGAACGGGCGGGCGCCGGCGTCGAGGATCGCGTCGAAGACCTTGTCGACGTACGCGAACGTGTAGACCGGCTTCTCGAGCGGCGTGGGCGGGCCGAACCCGCCGCCGTTGGACGCGCGGTACACGAACATGTCGTCGTGGAACACCCCGTGGAACCGCACGGAGCGGGCCCCGAGCACCTCCACGGCCTCGCGGAAGTGGTCCTGCCAGTCGACGCGCAGCGCCTCATTGGCCCGGCCGGCGCCGAGGCACTGGCTCCAGACGTGCCGCAGCTCGATCTCAGCCGCGGGGCGACCGTCGATCAGTAGGGTTGACGGCGGTGCGTCGACAGGCACGCAGACCTCCTTTGGTCGGCGGGGCCGCTGCCGTGCGGCCCCTCGTGAGTTCGAAACGGTTTCGCAACCTGTATCGTGGCTTGACCGTAGAGGGTGGACGCACCGTCTGGCAACACCCCCGCACCAATCGATGCCTTCGGGGCGTCGACTGTTATAGAGTCGCGAAACAGTTTCGACCTGAGGAGCTCCATGTCGAGTGGTCCGGAGCGGCGGCGCGCCACCCTGTCCGACGTCGCCGCGGCCGCCGGCGTGTCCAAGGCCACCGTGTCCAAGGCGCTGAACGGCCGGGACGACGTCTCCGCCGAGACGCGCGAGCGCATCCTGGCCGCCGTCACCGAGATCGGCTACCGCCCCACGACGAGCCTCGCGCCGGTCACGTCGCGCCGCGCCGTCGCCGTCGTCTTCGACATCCCGGCCTCGCCGTACATCCTCGGCGTCCTCCAGGGCACCATCGACGCCGCGACCGCCGAGCAGGTCGACCTGCTGGTGCGCCTCGCCCCCGAGCGGGCGTCCCGCACGCACCGCACCGTCGCCCGCGAGTGGGTGGCCGACCAGCGCGCCGCCGGCGTCGTCGGCATCATCGGCCTGACCCTGACCGCGCCCGACGGGCTCATCCGCGCGGCGAGCGACGCGGACCTGCCGTTCGTGATGGTCGACCCCGTCGACACCCGGCACCGGCACATGGTCAGCGTCGGGTCGAGCAACTGGGCCGGCGCCCGCACCGCCACCGAGCACCTCATCGGCCTCGGCCACCGGCGCATCGGCTGGATCGGCGGCCCCGAGGCGTCCGACGCGGCCCGGGACCGGCTCTACGGCTACCAGGCCGCGCTCGACGCCGCCGGGCTCACCGTCGACCCGGCGCTCGTGCGGTCCGACCAGTTCGCCGTCGCACCCGGCACCCGGCACGCGCACGAGCTGCTGGCCCTCGACGACCCGCCGACGGCGATCATGGGCGGCGACGACGAGATCGCGGTCGGCGTGCTCGCCGCGGCGCACGCCCTCGGCGTCCGCGTGCCCGAGCAGCTCAGCGTCACCGGGTTCGACGACACCCCGCAGGCCGCCTGGACCACGCCGCCGCTCACCACCGTGCACCAGCACCTGGAGGAGATGGGGCGGATGGCCGTGCAGACCGTGCTCGCGATGGCCGACGGCGGCCGGCCGGCGTCGCGGCACGTCGAGCTGGCGACGTCGCTGACGCTGCGCGCGAGCACGGGGCCCGCGCCGGCCTGAGCCGGGGGCGCGTGCCGGCCCGAGCCGGGGGCGCGAGCCGGGCCCGACCGCCCCCGTCACCCCGCCGGGGGCGCCGTCGACTCCCGCACCACGAGGGTCGTCGAGAGCTGCACGTGGTGGGAGTCCACGCCCTCGCCGCGCGCGAGCTGCAGCAGCGTGCGCAGCGCGACCCGGCCCATCTCGACGACGGGCTGCCGCACGGTGGTGAGGGGCGGGGCGGACGACGAGGCCGCCGGGCTGTCGTCGAACCCCACCACGGACAGGTCCTGCGGCACGCGCAGCCCGTGCCGCTGCGCGGACGCGAGCACGCCGAGCGCGATCGAGTCGGACGCCGCGAACACCGCCGTGGGCCGCTCGGGCTGGTCGAGCAGGTGGTCCGCCATCTCGAGCCCCGCGGCGAACGTGTGCGCCCGCGAGCGCACGAGGGCCTCGTCCACCTGGCCGCCGCCGGCGCGCATCATGCTGAGGTAGCCCTGGAGCCGCTCCGAGGACGGCAGGAACGACTCGGCCCCGCCGGCGAACGCGATGCGGCGGTGCCCGAGGTCGAGCAGGTGGCGGGTGGCCTGCACGCCGCCGGAGAAGTTGGTGGAGCCGACGGAGACCGTCGAGTCGTCGAGCGGGTTCACGGGGTCGACGTGGACGGTCGCGACGCCGAGGTCCCGCAGGAGCGCGTGCTGCTCGGCGGTGGTCTGCATCGTGACGAGGACGACGCCGGCGCGGTCGGGGGCGGCCTGGCGGCGGATCCAGCCCGGGGACAGCGGCGGGGTGCTGCCGCCGGGCACGTCGAGCACGTCGACGGCGACCTCGATGCCGTGCTCCCGCGCGGAGGCGACGACGCCCTCGAGCACCCGCATCGCGTAGATGTCCGACAGCGTCCGGAACACCACGGCCACCCCGACCGGCGGGGTGCCGGCGCGCGGCCCGGTGGTGGGCGCGTAGCCGAGCGCGTCGATGGCCTCCTCGACGCGTCGCCGGGTCTCCGCGGAGATGCCGGGGCGGCCGTTGAGCACCTTGGAGGCGGTCGACGTCGACACCCCGGCGGTGGCGGCGACCTGCTCGAGCGTGGGCCGGCGCGGGCGGTCTGACATGCCGGGGAGTCTAGCGAAAGATTTTCCACCACCGGTAGGCCGCCGCGGCGACCCGTCGCCGCTCGCCGCCCCACTTCCGCTCGGCGCCGACACCGTCTAGGGTCGATCCAGCAGAAACGCGACGGAAACAGTTTCGTCGCGTGGGGCGTCGACGCCGGCGGGCGGAGGCGCGCCCGCACCCGGCCCGACCCCTCGGAGGACCTCCGCCGTGACCACCTTCCACGTCGCCGTGACCGGCTCGGACCGCGCGGACGGCTCCCCCGGCGCCCCGTTCCGCACCGTCAACCGCGCCGCCCGCGCGGCGATGCCCGGCGACACCGTGCAGGTCCACGAGGGCACCTACCGCGAGTGGGTGCGCCCGGTGCGCGGCGGCACCGGCGACGACCGCCGCATCACGTTCGAGGCCGCCCCGGGCGAGCACGTGACGATCAGCGGCGCGGAGGTCGTCACCGGCTGGGTGCCCGAGGGGGGCACGGTCTGGCGCGCCGAGGTGCCGAACACGCTGTTCGGGGAGCTCAACCCGTTCGACGAGCCCGTCGCCGGCGACTGGCTGCACCCCGGCCCCGTCGTCCACCGCGGCGCGGTCTACCTGGACGGCCGCTCCCTGCACGAGGCGCAGGACCGCGCCGCCGTCGCCGCGCCCGAGCGCCGCACCCACGTCCGCTACCAGTGGACCGCGCTCGACACGGAGCTGCTGGAGCCCGACCGCACCGTGCTCGTCTGGTACGCGGAGGTCGGCGAGGACGTCACGACGATCTGGGCCAACTTCGGCGGCGCCGACCCGAACGCCTCCCTGGTCGAGGTCAACGTCCGGCCCTCCGTGTTCACGCCCGTGCGGCACCACATCGACTACGTCACGGTGCGCGGCTTCGAGCTCGCGCAGGCCGCCACGCCGTGGGCGCCGCCGACCGCCGAGCAGCTCGGCCTCGTCGGCCCCGGCTGGTCGAGGGGCTGGGTCATCGAGGACAACCTGGTCCGCGACGCGACGTGCGCGGGGATCTCCCTGGGCAAGACCGCGGCGAGCGGCGACAACTTCGCCCACGAGCGCGGCGACAAGCCCGGCTACCAGTACCAGCTCGAGTCCGTGTTCACCGCCCTGCACCAGGGCTGGGAGCGCGAGCGCGTCGGCTCCCACGTCGTGCGCCGCAACGAGATCCGCGACTGCGGGCAGAACGGCGTCGTCGGGCACCTGGGCTGCGCGTTCTCGACCATCGAGGACAACCACATCCACCGCATCGGCACCAAGCACGAGTTCTCCGGCTACGAGATCGCGGGCATCAAGCTGCACGCCCCGCTCGACGTCGTCATCCGGCACAACCGCGTGCACGACACCACGCTCGGCATCTGGCTCGACTGGCAGGTGCAGGGCACGCGCGTCACCCGCAACCTGCTGTACGGCAACATCCGCGACCTGTTCATCGAGGTGGCGCACGGTCCCGCGACGGTCGACCACAACGTGCTGGCCTCCCCCGCGGCGATCGAGCTGTTCAGCCAGGGCAACGCGTTCCTGCACAACCTGGTGCTCGGCGCCGTGCGGATGCAGGCCGTGCTGGACCGCGCGACGCCGTACCACGTGCCGCACTCCACGCAGGTGGCGGGCTACGCGTTCGTCTACGCCGGCGACGACCGGTACGTCGGCAACCTGTTCGTCGGCGCGCGGCGCGGCGTGTACGGCCCGGACGCGCCGCTGGTGCTGGAGGAGTTCCCGCCCGAGACGTTCGGCACGCACGCCTACGACGGCGCGCCCGGGTCGTGGGAGGAGTACCTGCGCCGGGTGGGGACGCCCGGCGGGGCCGGCGACCACTCCCGGTTCCACCTCGAGCAGCAGCCGGCGTACGTCCGGTCGAACGCCTACGCGGACGGCGCCCGGCCCGCCTCGCACGAGACCGACGCCGTCACCGTCGCCGGGCCCGCGACCGTGCGGGTGGTCGACGAGGGCGACGCCGTCTACCTGGAGCACGACCTGCCCGGCGCCCTGGTCGCGCCGCGCGTCGGCGTCGTGACCGGCCGGGACCTCGGCCACGTCCGCATCGCGTCGGCGTCGTACGAGAACCCGGACGGCACACCCGTCGTCGCCGACGTCGACCTGGTCGGGCACCGCAAGGAACCCGGGACCGCCTACCCGCCGGGCCCGCTGGCCTCCCTCGCCGACGGCGCCGCGCGCGTCCGGGTGTGGTGAGCGCGGTGGCCCGGTTCTACGCCCCCGCCGTCACCGCGTTCCACGCCGACGGCACCCTCGACCGCGACGGCAACCTGGCCGTCTGGGAGCACATCCTCGACGGCGGCGTCGACGGCATCGTCCTCATGGGCAGCACCGGCGAGTTCTTCGCGCTGCTGCCCGAGCAGAAGCGCGAGCTCATCGACCTGGCCGTCCGGCACGTCGCGCCGCGCGCCGACCTGATCGTCGGCACCGCGTGCCTGCGGGTGGACGAGACCGTCGAGCTCAGCCGCTACGCCCTGGACGCCGGGGCACCCGCCGTGATGATCGTCAGCCCCTATTTCTTCGCGCTCGAGGACGCGAGCATCGAGGCGTACTACTCGGCGATCGCGGAGCAGGTGCCGGGCGACATCTACCTGTACAACTTCCCCGCCCGCACCGGCTACGACCTGGGCCCGGACGTCACGCGGCGGCTGCTGCGCCGGCACCCGAACATCGTCGGCTACAAGGACACCGTGCTGGAGGTCGGCCACACCCGGCGCCTGCTCACCGAGCTGCTGCCGGAGTTCCCGGACTTCCGGGTGTTCGCCGGGTTCGACGAGAACCTGCACCACGTGGTGACCTCCGGCGGCGCCGGCGCCATCGGCGGGCTCGCGAACCTGTACCCGGAGTACTGCGCCGCGTACGTGCGGGCCGTCGACTCCGGCGACGCGGCCGCCATCGCGCGGGCCCAGCGGCGCATCGACGTGCTCATGGGGCTGTACTCCCTGGGCGCGCCGTTCTTCCCGCTGCTCAAGGAGGGCATGGTCGGGCGGGGCGTCCGTCTGGAGCACCACTCCACCGCGCCGCACCTGCCCGCGACGCCCGAGCAGGCCGAGGCGCTCGCCGCGCTCATGGCCACCGTCGAGGACATGCCGTGACGGGGGCGGGCCCGCGGGAGGGCGCGCCCGAGGGCGCGTCGGACCGCACGCCGGAGGCCGTGCTGGACGGGCTGCTGCAGCCGCACGACGGCATCTACGCGGTCCGCTCGCACGCCGAGGGGCCGCGCGGGCGGCTGCCGCTGACCGCCGAGGTGCTGCGCGACTCCCCCAGCGGCGACGTGTTCGGCATGACGCAGAACGCCGGGATGGGCTGGCCGCGCGCCAACATGCTGGGCCCGCAGGTCATGATCGTCTCCACCGCCGGCGGGCTGCGGTCCGAGGCCGGCGACCCGATCGCGCTCGGCCTGCACTCCGGGCACTTCGAGCTGGTCGACCAGGTGCGCGCCGCGTCCGAGACCATCGCCGAGGCCGGCGGGCTGCCGTTCGCGTCGTTCGTCTCCGACCAGTGCGACGGCCGGTCGCAGGGCACCACCGGCATGTTCGACTCGCTGCCGTACCGCAACGACGGCGCCACCGTCATGCGCCGGCTCATCCGCTCGCTGCCGACCCGGCACGCCGTCATGGGCGTCGCGACCTGCGACAAGGGGCTGCCCGCCACGATGATGGCGCTCGCCTCCCAGCACGACCTGCCGACGGTCCTGGTGCCCGGCGGCGTCACGCTGCCGCCCACCACCGGCGAGGACCTCGCGCGCGTGCAGACCCTCGGCGCGCGGTTCGCCAACGACGAGCTGAGCCTCGCCGACGCGTCCGAGCTCGGCTGCCGCGCGTGCGCGTCCCCCGGCGGCGGCTGCCACTTCCTCGGGACCGCCGGCACCAGCCAGGTGATCGCGGAGGCGCTCGGCCTCGCGCTCCCCCACTCCGCGCTCGCGCCCTCCGGGGAGCCCGTCTGGGCGGAGATCGCCCGGCAGTCCGCGCGCGCCCTGCTCGACATGCGGCGCCGCGGCATCACGACGCGCGACGTCCTCACCCCCGAGGCGTTCGAGAACGCGATGGTCGTGCACGCCGCCGTCGGCGGGTCCACCAACCTGCTGCTGCACCTGCCCGCCATCGCCCACGCCGCCGGAGTCCCGCGCCCCACCGTCGACGACTGGGCGCGCATCAACCGGGCCGTGCCCCGCATCGTCAGCGTGCTCCCCAACGGGCCCGTGCAGCACCCCACCGTCCGGATGTTCCTCGCCGGCGGCACCCCGGAGGTCATGCTCCACCTGCGCGACCTCGGCCTGCTGCACCTCGACGCGCTCACCGCCACCGGCGAGACCCTCGGCACCGTGCTCGACTGGTGGGCCGGCTCCGAGCGCCGCGCCCGCATGCACCAGGCCCTGCGCGACCAGGAGCACGTCGAGCCCGACGACGTCATCATGAGCCCCGACCAGGCGCGCCGCCGCGGCCTCACGCCGACCACCGCGTTCCCGATGGGCAACCTCGCCCCCGAGGGCTCCGTCATCAAGTCCACCGCCATCGACCCGTCCCGCATCACCGACGGCGTGTTCGAGCACACCGGCCCGGCGCGGGTCTACACCTCCGAGGCCGACGCCATCGCCGCCATCAAGGCCCACGACGTCCACCCCGGCGACATCATGGTCATCATGGGCGGCGGCCCGCTCGGCACCGGCATGGAGGAGACCTACCAGGTCACGTCCGCGCTCAAGCACCTCTCCTACGGCAAGGAGATCTCGCTCGTCACCGACGCGCGGTTCTCCGGCGTCTCCACCGGCGCCTGCATCGGCCACGTCGGGCCGGAGGCGCTCGCCGGCGGCCCGCTCGGGCGGCTCCGCGACGGGGACGTCGTGTCGATCCGCGTCGACGTGGAGCGCCTCGAGGGGTCGGTCGACTACGTCGGTTCGGTGGACGGGGAGCGTGTGTCGGCGGTCGAGGGCGCCGCCGTGCTCGCCGCGCGGCCGCCGCACCCCGGGCTCGCGCCCCACCCGCTGCTGCCCGACGACACGCGGCTGTGGGCGGCGCTCCAGGACGCCAGCGGCGGGACGTGGGGCGGGGCGGTGTACGACGTGGACCGCATCGTCGAGGTGCTGCGGGCGGGGACGGCGGCGCTGGCCGCGGACGGCGGCGGCGCGCCGGACGAGCACGGCGGTCGGGGCTGACGTCCCGCGCGGTGCGCCCCGGATCGCGCCCCGACCGTTGATCGGCGGGTCGGAACGCGCGACCATCGTCCCGACCGGTCCGGGCGGGAGGGGGATCCCGCCGACGCGGCCCGCCCTGCCTCCGCGCGACAGGGGCCGACCGCGCGGACTGCGGGGACGGGGGAACGCGCATGCAGGTCCTGGACACCACCGCACTGCCGCCGACCGACCGGGTCGCGGCCTTCCAGCACGCCGTCAGCAGCAACTCGACGGTGAGCCTGGCGACGTTCGACGACCCGGCGGACTTCGCGGCGGAGTGCCACGTGGTCCCGCTCGGCGTCGCGAAGGTCTTCACCATCGAGGCGACCGGGACCACGCTGCGGCGCACGCCCCGGGCGGCACGGTCCATGAACGAGAGCCCGATCGCGTGCGCCCTCCCCCTGCGGACCACCAACCGGCTGGAGCGCGACGGAGGTGACGACGTGCGCGCGTTCGGCGCCCGGGACCTCATCCTGGTGGACCTGTCCTCGCCCTACGTGTACGGGTGGTCCGGCCCGGGCGCGTCGTACGCGTTGCACGTCGAGTACGACGACCTCGCGCTGCCGATGGACCAGATCCGCCGCGCCATCGCCGACCCCACGGCGAGCCCGTTGTACCCCCTGGTGCGCGACCACATGCTCCGGGTCCTGACCGGGGCCGAGTCGATCGGGGCCGGCGGAGCGGCCGCGGACGTGGGGGCGGCGTCGGTCGCGCTGATGCGCGCGCTGATCGTCTCGGTGGCGGGCGACGCGCGGCAGCAGCGGGAGGCGATGCACGCCACGGAGCGCACCCGGGTCGAGGCGTACCTGCGCGCCCACCTCCGCGACCGCGACCTCAGCCCCGCGCGGATCGCCGCGGCCGCCGGCATCTCGGTGCGGCTGCTGTACAAGCTCTACGAGTCACGGGGGCGCAGCCTGGAGCAGGTCGTCATCGAGCAGCGCCTGGAGGGTGCGCGGGGCGACCTCGCGCGACCCGCGCTCCAGCACCGGACCATCGCCGCGGTGGCGCGGTCGTGGGGGTTTACCAGCCCCAGCTTCTTCACCAGCCGGTTCCACCAGGCGTTCGGGGTGACGCCGCGGGAGTGGCGTGCCCGGCACGCCCGCAGCACTCCGGCGCCGTAGGGCCGCGGTCACACCTCCAGCGGCAGCGGCACGCCCGGCACGGGCCACTCCACGTCCGCGACCATCCGCGCCGACGCGAGCTCCGCCGCCAGCTCGGTCCGCCCCTGCGCGAAGTGGGACCAGCCCTCGTAGTGCACGGGCACCACGGTCCGGGGGCGCAGCTCGCGGCAGAGCCCGACCGCGTCCGCCCCCGTCATCGAGTAGCGCAGCGGGCCGGTCACCGGGAACCGCACCCCGCCCAGGTGCAGCACCGCGACGCTCACCTGCGCACGCCGCGCGACCTGGCGCACCCCGCGGAACAGCGTCGTGTCGCCCGACACCCACAGCGCCCCGTGCCGCTGCCCCTCCCACGTGACCAGGAACCCGACCACCTCCCCGACGAGCGCGCGGCTGCCGGGCGGCCCGTGCCGGCAGGGCGTCGCCGTGACGGTCAGGTCCGGCCGGCCCGGCGCCGCCAGACGCGTCACCTCCCACGGCCGCAGCCCCCGCGCGCCGCTCCCCAGCCGCACCGCGCCCGGCGCCGTCGTCACGACCACCGCCCCCGCCAGGAGCGACCGGCCGGTGTCGTCGAGGTTGTCGGCGTGGTGGTCGTGGCTCAGCAGCACGACGTCGACCGGGCCGACGTCCCCGGCACCGAGGGCGGGACCGGTGGTCTTGCGCGACGACGTCCCCCAGCCGAACCGGTAGGTCCGGCCGGGGGCGTCGAACGTCGGGTCCGTGAGGATCCGCCAGCCGCCCACCTCGATGACGGTGGTCGGCCCTCCGACGTGGGTGAGGGTGACCATCAGCGCGCCGTGCGGCTCAGATCCGGCTGCGGCTGCCAGGTGGCGTGCCCGAGCGCCCACGCCAGCGCCTGGTCGGCGATCTGCTCCCACCCGGGCGCCGACCCCATGAGGTGCGGCTTGCCGTCGAGCACCACCTGCTCCGTCACGGTGCCGGGCGCCCGGTAGCGCGCCAGGGTCGCCGCCTGCACCGAGGGGGGCATCAGGTGGTCCGCCCCGCCGGAGAGCAGGAGCAGCGGCGCCCGCCGCGGGTTGCCGTAGTCGACCCACGCGTCCTGGTGCCCGGGCAGGTAGTTCGCGAGCACCGAGTCGAGCAGCACCCGCCGGGACGCCGGCACGTGGTACCGGTCGTACAGCCGGCGCGACTCGGCCTCATCCAGCGTGTTCGTGAACGCGTACCGCCACTGCTCGGGCCGCAGGCCGATCGCCGCACGCCGGTTCAGCGGGTTCCGCACCACCGGGAACACCGACCGCAGCTGGCTGGGCGGCGTGGTCCGCACCCCCTCCGGCGGCGCGGAGTTCAGCACGACCCCGGCGCTGCCGTACCCCCGGTCCAGCAGCACCTGGACGAAGCAGCCCCCCGCCGAGTGGCCCATGAGGAGCGGCCGCTCGGGCAGCGTGTCGAGGAACGCCGCCAGGTGGTCGACGACCGCCCGGATCGTGAGGTCCCGCACGGGCCGGGGGTCCGCGCGCAGCGCCTCCACCTCGACCTCGAACCCCGGGTACGCGGGGGCGTGCACCTCGTACCCCAGCTCCTCGTACCGGGCGCGCCAGCCCTCCCACGAGCGCGGCGTCACCCAGAACCCGTGCACGAGCACGATCGTCCCCGGCCCGTCCGGGCGGCGGGCGAGCGAGCCGGGCGCGGCGCTCACGAGAGCGCCCCGGACGTGCGGACGGGACGGGCCGAGCCGACCGTCGACGGCCGGCTCGCCGCGAGGCGCCCGGCCGGCCGACGGCCGGGTGCCCGGCGCAGGTGCAGCGCGCCGTGGCGCGCGGTGACAGTGCCCATCGGGAACCTCCTCGACGCTCCGGTCGACCGCGGGTCGGATCGACCTGGACCGCACACTCGCAGCGCCGCGGATCCCGCGATGTCGTGACCGTGCACCGTTCTGGCGCGTACGTGCACGCGCCAGGACGGTGCACGGGGTCTCGTGCTCGGGGTCGGTGCCGGCATCGACGGGCACGGTCGCGCCGTCGCGCCGGTGCGCCGGTGGCCGGCCGGTCGGGGCCGGCCGGCCACCGGTCGTCAGACGCGGAACGTCGCCGCGCCGCCCTCCACGAGCGCCGTCAGGACGGCGCCCTTGCGGTCCGCCGGGGCGGCCAGGTACTCGTCCGCCGCCGCCCGGTCCAGCAGCAGCGCGAGGGACACGGTGCGCCCGGTCGACTCCTGCCAGGCGGTGAGGCGCCCGAGCACCTCCTCCCGGGTCCCCTCGATGTCGACCAGCGACGGGTCCGCCGTCGTGACCGACGTGACCTTGTGGTCCTCGTCGAGGTCGAGCACGAGGGACGCCCACAGGCTGCCGGCGTCGTGCACGCCGAGGACGACCGTCGTCCCCGCGGGCACGAGCGCCCGGGCGGCGCGCTCCACGTCGTCCCGCGACGCGCCGGTCGCCCACTGCAGCCCCAGCACGTCCCGCGCGGCGCCCGGGAACGTGACGATGCCGTCCGGGTACCGGTCGAGCAGCGCGTACGTGCGCTGGACGAAGACGTCGAGGTCCTCGTCGATGTCCCAGGAGTCCTGGACGGCGGCGAAGTAGGAGTCGACGGCGTCGCGCTCCATCACCACCACGAAGTCCACGGTCTCCGCGTTCTGCGCGTACAGCGCCTCGGCCAGGGCGTGCGGGTCGTCCACCCGGTCGACGCGGCCCGCGCACGCGGTGCCGGCGGTGTGCCGGAACTTCACCACCGTGCCCCGGTCGTGGATGACGACGAGCCGGCGGGCGGCCTTGGCGGAACGCAGCAGCAGCGACTGGGCGTTGCGCCACTGGTCGACGTCGATGTCGGCCATGAGGACGTCTTGATGCAGCATGAAGGTGCTCCTCTCAGGCGGTGACGGTGCACCGGTAGACGTGGATCGAGTACGGCGCCATGCGCTCGGCGACGGTGGTGCCGGAGGTGGTGACGTCGCGGTCGTCCCAGACCTCGTGGACCTCCTTGAGGCCGACGCCCAGTGCGACCTCGGCGTCGACCGGCTCCGCGGTGGGGTTCGCGACGAACACCAGCAGCGTGCCGGGGTCGTGCGGGTCGGAGTGGATGGTGACGTCGAGGCGCGGGTCGTTGGTGACGACCTCGTGGGCGCCCGCGTCGCGGACCACCCGGGCCACGGCCTGCGGGACCGCGTCGAGCTGCGTCACGACCGTGACGGAGCCGGCGCCGACCTGCGCGGTCACCACGTCACCCGCCGCGTCGGCGAGCGCCTCGCCGACCGCGTCGGCGAGCACCGGGCAGGGCCGCATCACGCTGTCGAGCCCCGGCACCTTCGGCCCGACGACGACGTGACCGCCGCCGCGCGCGAAGTCGACCAGGCCGCGCTGGACCCCCTCGTCGAGGTAGTCCAGCGTCGTGAGCACCACGACCTTGCGACCCGCCCAGCGCTCGGGGCGCAGGTCGGTGTCGGACAGCACCGTGCTCGCGCCGGTCGCCGCGAGGGCGTCCGAGAACGCACCGAACCACGTGCCCTTGGCGAGCTGCACGGGCTGGTCGAAGCCGAGGGTCGCCTCGCTGACCGTCACCGGCCCGGCGTACTCCGAGAAGCCCGACGGCGTCTCCAGGAAGTCGCCCGGGAAGGACACCAGGACGCTCGTCGCCTCGAGCCGGTCGTACTCGCGGTTGGCCAGCAGCAGCACGTCCGCGTCCCGCCGGAACCGGTGGTACTCGCCGCGGTCCAGCATCGCGTTGACGTTCCCGAACATCGCGACCTTCTCGGGGCGCTCGCGCCCGTCGCGGCGCACCGGCGAGTCGAGCCACCGGTCGCGCTCCACGAGCATGTACCGGGAGAACCCGCGGATGCCCTGCATGAGGGCCGCCTTGGTGACGAACTCCTCGTCGTGCCAGTCGCCCGGGTTGAGGTACCAGGGCCACACGCCGGCGATGAACTCCGGGATGTAGGGGTAGCGGCTCGTCCCGGCCACGTACGACGCGACCGTCTTGACGTGGGAGAACAGCTCCTTGCGGGAGTAGATGTCGAACCCGACGAAGTCGAGCTTGTCCTCCAGCCGCATGAGGTTGAACGGGGTCGTGAACCCCGACGCGGCGCCGCCCGGGCCCAGCGGGTGCGGGTAGTTGTGGAACAGGGTGATCCCGCCGAGCCCGCGCTCGCGCATCATGCCGGCGAGCCGGTCCATGGCGTCCACGAGGTACTGCTCGCGGTACTCCGCCCAGTCGGCGTACCAGGGGATGTCGGCCTTGTCGGTCGCCTCGAACCGCCGCGGCGGCTCGACCTCGGACAGCTCGGCGTACGGCCGGGAGTACGCCAACGCGACACCCGGCAGGTCCCCGTACTTGCCGACCAGGAACGCCCGGTAGTTCTCGAGCGACTCGGCCGAGTAGTCGGCGATGTACGCGTTGACCCCGAAGAAGTACGCCATCTCGTTGTCGACCTGCGCGGAGACGATGCCGCCGTTCGGGTAGGCGTGCTTCGCGAGGATCGAGCAGATCGCGTCGTACCAGAGCGCCGTCTCCTCGTAGAACGCCTCGGAGGCGTAGTTGAGGGCGGGGATCGGCTTCGGCACCTGCGTGAGGATCACCTTGGACCCCTTGCCGCTCACGGCGTGCAGCCGCTCGTCGGCCAGGATGCGCCGGGGGTACCCGAACCACGTCAGCTCGGAGTTGATCTGCGGCCCGGGGCGGACGACGATCCGGAAGCCCTTCTGCTCGCAGAGGGTGAGGAACGCGTCGATGTCGTTCGACGGGTTGATCTCGCCGAAGTCGAAGCGGCCCTTCTCGATCTCGTGGGCCTCCCACGGGATGTAGATCGAGATCATGGTGAAGCCCATGCGCCGGACCGAGTCGAGGATCGGTTCCCAGCGGTCGCGCTCGAGGCGCCAGTAGTGCACGGCGCCGCCGTAGAGGCTGACCTCCTCGCCGTCGACGGCGAGGGAGCTGTTCTGGATCGTGACGGGGCGGTGGGTGCCGGAGTGGTGGGGCACGGGGCGTCCCTTCCTTCCTGGGTGAGTGGTGGTGCTACTTGTTCCGGGCGAGGGCCACCGCGAGGACGATGATCACGCCCCTGATGACCTGCTGCTGGCTCGAGTCGAGGCCGGCGAGGATCAGGCCGTTGTTGATGAGGCCCATGAGCAGGGCGCCGAAGAGGGTGCCGACCACGGACCCGCGTCCGCCGGCCAGGGCGGTGCCGCCGAGGATCACGGCGGCGATGGCGGAGAGCTCGTCCCCGGCGCCCCACTGGAAGCGCCCGGACTGGAGCCGCCCGGCGTACAGGAGCCCGGCGAGGGAGGCGGCCATCGCGGAGAGCATCATCACGCGGAACGTGATGGCCCGGGTGTTGATCCCGGAGTACTCCGCGGCGGTGCGGTTGGCGCCGGTCGCGAGCACCTGCCGCCCGAACTTCGCCTTCTTCAGGACGACCGCCCCGACGGCGACGACGACGGCGCTCCAGACGACCAGGCCCGGGAGGCGGCCGATGTTGCCGCTGCCGAAGACGGTGTTGAAGGTGCGGTCGAGGATGGGTTGCGGCGCCGACGCGGTGACCCACTGGGCGACGCCCGCGGCGATCCCGAGCATCGCGAGCGTCACGAGGAACGACGGGATGCGCAGGAACGCGACCAGCGAGCCGTTGACCGCGCCGACGACCACCCCGACCAGCAGCCCCGCGACGATGCCCGGCACGAGGCCCCAGGCGGCGATCGCCATGGCGGCGGTGATGGACGTGAGCCCGGCGATCGAGCCGACGGACAGGTCGATCTCGGCGCACGCGATCACGTACGTCATGCCGACGGCGATGATCGTGATGATGGCCGACTGCCGCAGGATGTTCAGCAGGTTGGTGGTCGACAGGAAGCCCTGGTCGCCGAGCAGGACGGCGAACACGAGGAACACCACCACGAAGCCGACGTAGATGACGTCGCGGCGCCAGTCGATGCGCGCGCCGGCGCTCCGCCACCACGGCGTCGCCGCGCGGGTGCCGGGCCGGTCGGGGGCGGTGGTGCTCATGCCGCGATCCCCTGGACGGCGAGCTCCAGCTCGACCTCGGTGGTGATGCGGTCGGCGTCGATGCTGTCGACGACCCGGCCGTCGCGCATGATGAGGAACCGGTCGCACATGGCGATCAGCTCCGGGTACTCCGACGAGATCACGATGATCCCCTTTCCGGTCCGCGCGAGCTCGCGCACGATGCGGACGATCTCGGTCTTGGTGCCGACGTCGACGCCGGCCGTGGGCTCGTCCATCACCAGGACCTCGGGGTCGGTCCCCAGCCACTTGGCGATGACGATCTTCTGCTGGTTGCCCCCGGACAGGAGGCGGGCGGGCCCGTCGGGGCGGGCCACCGCGATGGAGAGCTGCTCGATCAGCCGGTCGGACAGCGCGCGCACCTTGTCCCGGGCGATCAGGCCGTGCCGGCGCAGCCCGTCCAGCAGGGGCAGCGTGAGGTTGTCCCGCACGGAGTGGTCGAGCACCAGGCCCTGCAGCCGCCGGTCCTCGGGGATGAGCGCGATCCCGGCGGCGATGGCGTCGGCGGCCGACCCGAGGCGCACCGGGCTGCCGTTGCGGTGCACCGAGCCCGCGGTGACGGGGCTCATGCCGAACAGCGCCCGGGCGAGCTCGGTGCGGCCCGACCCCATGAGGCCGGCGATGCCCACCACCTCGCCCGCCCGCACCTGGAACGTCGCCCCGTCGACGCCCGCCGCGTGGACGTCCCGGACGTCGAGCACGACCGGCCCCGGCTCGGTGTCCCGCACCGGCCCGGCGGTGGCCGCCAGCTCCCTGCCCGCGATGCCGGCGACGATCTCCTGCGGCGTGATCTCGTCGAGCGCCGCGGTCACGAGGTTCCGGCCGTTGCGCAAGATCGTGATGCGGTCGGCGATCCGGTACACCTCGTCCATGCGGTGCGAGATGTAGACGATCGCGATCCCCTGCTCCTTGAGCCGGGCGACCAGCTCGAACAGGGCGTCGACCTCGTGCTTGGCGAGCGAGGCCGTCGGCTCGTCCATGATCAGCACCGTGGCGTCCTGGCCGAGCGCCTTCGCGATCTCGGTGAGCTGCCACTGGGCGGTCGAGAGCGAGCCCACCTCCGCCGCCGGGTCGATCGCGACGCCGATGCGCCCGAGCAGCTCGGCCGCGCGGGTCCGCATCGCGGCGTCGTCGATCAGCCCGGCGCGGGTGGGCTCCCCGTCGAGGAAGATGTTCTGCGCGACGGTCAGCGTGCTGATCAGCGAGAACTCCTGGAACACCATCCCGACTCCCGCGGCGCGGGCGGCCTGGATGCTGCGGGCCTCGAGCGGCTCGCCGAACACCTCGACGACGCCGGCGTCCCGCTGGTAGACGCCCTGCAGGATCTTCATGAGCGTGGACTTGCCGGCTCCGTTGCCGCCCGCCAGGGCGTGGACCTCTCCCGGGCGGACCTCGAAGTCGACGTCGTCCAGCACCGTCACGCCGTCGAACGCCTTGCGGATCCCGTGCATCCGGATGGCGAGCGGGGGCTCGCTGGGCATGCGGCACCTCCTCGTGCGCAGTCGTGTCTGTGGGGTGGGGACCGGGGGTGGAGCAGCGGCTCCCGGTCCCGGCGGCGCCGCCGGCCGCGGGGTCGCCTCAGTCGGCGTAGGAGTCCGTGACCTCGGACGGCGGGTCCGCGTGGTAGACCTGCTGCCACGCGTCGAGCACGTTGTCGTGCGTGACCGGCAGCGCGGACAGCGCGACGTACGGCGGGGCCGTCCTGCCGAGCAGCGCGCCCGCGGCCAGGTCGGCCTCGGTCACGCCCTGGTCGAACGGCACCTGGGCGCCGAGGCCCACGACCATCTCGCCGCGCGCCAGCGCGATGGCGACGTTCGTCCCCAGGTCCTCCGTGGCGATCTTGAGGTCGGTGCGGCCGGCGGCACGCGCCGCGGCCATGACGCCCTCGGCGGGGACGTCCCAGACGGCCCAGATCCCGTCGAGGTCCGGGTACTGCGTCAGCCACGCGTCCGCGACGGCCTGGGCGTCACCCGCGAAGTCGGGCCCCGCGATGCCGCGCTCGTCGACGACCTCGATGTCCGGGTACTGCTCCTCGATGGTGGTCTTGAAGCCCTCGTACCGCTGCTGCGTCACGAAGAAGTCGGCCTCGTGGTAGATCAGGCCGATCTTGCCGGAGCCGTTCAGCGCCTTCGCCATGAGGTGGGCGGACACGACGCCGTTGCCGTAGTTGTCGGCCGAGACCACCGAGACGTAGTCGGTCCCCGGCTCCAGGCCGTCCGGGACGTTGTCCATGAACACGAGCTTCACGCCGGCGTCCGCCGCGGCCTTGTACGCCGCCGCGGTGGCGACCGGGTCCGTCGGGATCGACACGATGATGTCCGGGTCGCGGGCCATGACGGTCTCGATGTCCGACACCTGCTGGCCGGGGTCGAAGTCGGCGTCCGTCACGGCGACGACCTCGATGCCGAGCTCCTCGAACCGCTCACGCAGCCCGGCGATCTGGGCGTTCGCCCAGTCGTTGCCGCCGTAGTGCATGACGATCGCGGCCGTCGCCCCCATCTCGCGGACCTGCGCGACCTCGTCGTCCGTGAGGGCGGCCTCCGACGCGGGCGCCGGGTCCTCACCGCGCGGCCCCTGGGCCAGGACCTGCCCCTCGAGCTCGGCCAGCGCCTCGTCGGCCTGGGTCGAGACCTCGGTGTTCTGCTCGGTGGTCGCGCCGCTCTCCGACGAGCACGCGGTCAGTGCCACGGCGGCGACCGCCAGTGGTGCCACCCAACGCAGCCTGCGCAACATCATCAATCTCCTTCGATCGGTGTGCGGTGGTGGTGCGGGGTCGGGACGCCCGTCACGGCTGCTCCCGAGTGCGGGGCGCCGTCCTCGGCAGGTCCCCGTCCCGAGGAGTGTGAACGTTCGCCC
>JACXUT010000241.1 GCA_014763765.1 Micrococcales bacterium | reverse complement strand
CCCCGGCGGGCGTCGAGGTCCTCGCCACCGGCCCTCTCGCCCTCGTCGAGGACGCCGGCCGCCCGGGGCTCGCGGCGGTGGGCGTGGGCCGCTCGGGCGCCGTGGACGCCGGGGCCAGGCGGCTCGCGAACCGCCTGGTCGGCAACCGCGCGGACGCGGCGGTGCTGGAGGTGCTGCTGGGCGGCCTCGAGCTCGCGTTCCCGGGCGGCGGTGTGGTCGCGCTCGCGGGCGCGGAGGTGCCGGCGACGGTCGACGGTGTGCCGGTCGCCCCGCACACCGCGACGCGGGTCCCGGCGGGGGCGGTGCTGCGCACGGGGTCCGCCACGCACGGTCTGCGGCTCACGGTCGCGGTGCGCGGGGGTGTCGACGTCGCGCCGGTGCTGGGCTCCCGCGCGGCGGACCGGCTCGCCGGCATCGGGCCCGCGCCGCTGCGGCCGGGGGACGTGCTGGCCGTGGGCTCCGCGGTCGCGGCCGCCGCGCAGCCGTGGCCGGACCCGCCACGCCCGTGGCCGTCGGCGTCGTCGCCGGCCGTGCTGCGCGTGCTGCCGGGGCCGCGGGCCGACTGGTTCCCGGCCGGTGCGCTCGACGCCCTGGTGGCGGCGGCGTGGACGGTCGCCCCGGCGAGCGACCGGGTCGCCGTGCGGCTCGCCGGTCCGGCACTGCCGCACCTGGACCGGGGCGAGCTCCCGTCCGAGGGGCTCGTGCCGGGCGCGGTGCAGGTGCCGCCCGACGGGCTGCCGGTGGTGTTCGGACCCGACCACCCGGTGACCGGCGGCTACCCGGTGCTCGCGGTGCTCGACGCGCCGTCCCGCGACGTCGCCGCGCAGCTCCGTCCCGGCGACGCCGTCCGATTCGTCCCGGTCCCGGGCCGGACGGGTCGGTGACAGCCCCGGACACGCCTGCGGGGGGACGCCCCGCCCTGTGAGCGGCGTCTGTTTGAATGGCCGCGACAGCCGAGGGGAGCCCTAGTGGACGTGAGCGTGGCCAGCAGGACCGTCGACGGCCGCACGGTCGTCGACGTCACGGGTGAGATCGACGTGTACACCGCTCCTGCGCTGCGGGAACGGCTGACGTCCCTCGTGGACGCCGGGCACACCGACCTCGTCGTGAACCTCACCGAGGTGCGGTTCATGGACTCCACAGGCCTCGGCCTGCTCGTGGGCGTGCTCAAGCGGGTGCGAGGGCTCGACGGCCGGCTGCAGCTCGTCATCGACTCGGAGCGGCTGCTCAAGGTCTTCCGGATCACCGCCCTGACCCAGGTGTTCACGATCCGCGAGACCGTGGCCGAGGCGCTCGCGGACGCCCCGGCCACGGACTGAGGGACTCCCTCAGGACAGGAACTGCCCCACGACCTGGACGACCTGACCGCCCCTGACGTCCACCCAGAACCAGCTCTGCTGCTCGACGGTGATGTCGCTGGGGTACGCGTCCTCGCCGACGCACGCCGTGGACGTGCGCGGCCCGGCGACCTGCTCGAGCGTCAGTGTCTCCCGCCACGGAGCGCTGCCGCACGCGCCGGTCACGACCACGTCGGCCGCCACCGGCAGGGTGCGCAGGCGCGTCGACTCGTTCAGCCACTCGACGGCGGGTGCCTCCTGCTCGGCCTCCTCGCGGGTCATGCCGAGCGTCGCCATCCGGTGCTCGACCGTCTCCTGCGGCGTCAGCACCTGCGCGACGTCGACGGTGATCGTCCGGGCGGCGGGGTCGACCGCCGTGAGCATCGCGAAGTAGTCGCCGTCGGCGAGCGTCTCGGAGCCGTCGGCCTCGTCCGGGTCGTACCCCTCGACCTCGACCATCTCCATGCGGTTGCGGTTCGGGTCGATCAGGGGGCGCCCGCTGCCCGAGCCGCCGCCGGACGACGCGTCGTCCGCCGCTCCCGTCGGCGCCTCGCCGGGGTCGAGGCGAACCTCGACCGGGTCCGAGACGGCGGTGCCACCGGCGGTCCGCACGGCCACCGCACCGGTGTAGGTGCCGACGGCCAGCGGGGCCCCGCAGTCGTCGAGCGGGCCGCTCAGCGCGAGCTGCACCCCGTCGGCGGTCACGGTCCACGCGGGCTCGCCGGTGGTCGGCAGCAGCGCGGCGACCCGGCCGTCGCGCAGCACGGCGAGCACGGCACCGCCGCCCGCCAGGTCCGGCAGCTCGGCGGCTCCCGGCCCGTCGACGGCGACCTGCACGCTGACGGGCCCGGCGGCCGTGCCCTGCGCGGGGGAGAGCGCGGTCACCGCGAGGTCGCCGGCGCCCTCGGGCAGCGGCTCGCCGCACACGGGCCACGCCGCGGTGCCGGGTGCGGCCGAGGTCGTGGGGGTGGGGTCGGGCAGTGCCGGTGCGCCGCGGTCGGGGAACCAGCCCGCCACGCTCGTGCCGGCGAGGGCGACCGCCGCGACGCCGGCGACGAGGCCCCCGGCCGACGCACCGCGGATCGCGGCACGGCGCCGGCGACGCCGGTGCACGATCGCCTCGACCGGGAGGGCACGTGCGCCGTGGTGCTGGGCGTCCGCGACGATGTCGGCGAGCGCCTCGGACAGGTCGTGGTCGTTCACAGCAGGTGCTCCATCTCGTCTCGGTCCTCGCGGGTCGACCCGTCCGGGGCGTTCCCCAGCGACAGGCCGAGCCGGCCGCGGGCGTCGGCCAGGTAGCGCTTCACCGCCCCGGTGCTCAGGTCGAGCACGTCGGCGATGTCGGCGACGGGGAGGTCGTCGAGGTAGCGCAGCACGGTGCAGGCGCGCTGGCGTGCGGGGAGCTCGGCGAGCGCGGCACGGACCTCCTGCCGCACCGTGACCCCGTCGGCGAGGTCGGGCAGCGTCTCCTCGGGGCCCGCGAGCCGCGGCAGCAGGTCCCGCCACCGCCGGGCCCGGCGCCGGCCGTCCACGAACGTCGTGAGGATCGTGCGGCGCACGTACCCCTCGACGGTCTGCAGGTCGACGCCCGTGCGCGTGCGCACGACCGTCTTGACCAGCGCGTCCTGCACCAGGTCCTCCGCGTCGCGGAGGTCGCCTGTGAGCAGGTACGCGTAGGCCACCAGCGCCCGCCCGCGGTCGCGCGCCAGTGCTGCGATCATCTCGTCCCCGTGCGGCACGGTCGTCCTCTCCTCGTCTTGCCCCTCACCTGCTGAGACGACCCGCGGGCCCCGGAGGTTGTGCGCCGCCGCCGGGCAGATCCGGCACGTCCGGGACGGACGGGCGCGACCTCCCGACATCGCACCGCCGCGCCGTGCGTGGCGTCCGGGACGAGTGTCCTGCCCGGTGGACGGTCCGCGTGCCCCGTCGACGGTCCCCGTGCGCGCCCGACACCCGGGCGGAGCAGCGCCCCTCCACCCCGCCGGCCGGGGGTTTGGTGGCTACAGTGGCGTCCTCCACGCGGCAACGGGGCGGCGTGAGGTCGGGGACGGTCGGGGGAGGCCGTGCCCGTGTCCGAGGAGGATGCATGGTCGATCTCGGTCCGGCGAGTCTCGTGGTGGTCTGGGTCATCGCCGCCGTCGCGGTCGCGGCGCTGGTCGTGGCGGTGGTGCTGCGGCGTCAGGTGCTCGCGGCGGACGAGGGGTCCGCGGCCATGCGGTCCATCGCCGCGGCGGTGCAGGAGGGTGCGGCGGCGTACCTGTCGCGGCAGCTCAGGACGCTGGTGCTGTTCGCGGTGGTGGTGTTCGCGCTGCTGTTCCTGCTGCCGGGCGACGCGGGGGTGAAGATCGGCCGGTCGGTGTTCTTCCTGGTCGGCGCGGGGTTCTCCGCCTCGATCGGCTACCTGGGCATGTGGTTGGCGACGCGCGCGAACGTGCGTGTCGCGGCGGCCGCGTCGCTGCCGGGGGGCCGGGCGGAGGGCGCGCGGATCGCGCTGCGGACGGGTGGCGTGGTCGGCATGTCGGTGGTGGGCCTGGGCCTGCTCGGCGCGGCGGTCGTGGTGCTGCTCTACCGGGGCGACGCGCCGGCGGTGCTCGAGGGCTTCGGGTTCGGCGCCGCGCTGCTCGCGATGTTCATGCGGGTCGGCGGCGGCATCTTCACCAAGGCGGCGGACGTGGGCGCGGACCTCGTCGGCAAGGTCGAGCAGGGCATCCCCGAGGACGACCCGCGCAACGCCGCGACGATCGCGGACAACGTGGGCGACAACGTCGGGGACTGCGCGGGCATGGCGGCGGACCTGTTCGAGTCGTACGCGGTGACGCTGGTCGCGGCGCTGATCCTCGGCCGGGCGGCGTTCGGCGAGGAGGGCCTGGTGTTCCCGCTGATCGTCACCGCGATCGGCGCGCTGGTGGCGGCGCTCGGCGTGCTCGTCACCCGGGTCCGGGGCGAGGAGAGCGGGCTGACGGCCATCAACCGCGGGTTCGCGGTGGCGGCGGTCGCCGGCGCGGTGCTCGCGGCCGTGGCGGCGTTCGCGTACCTGCCGTCGTCGTTCTCGGCGCTCGCGGGCACCGCGGGCCTGGGGGACCACGGCGGCGACCCGCGGCTGGTGGCTGCCGGCGCGGTGGCGATCGGCGTCGTGCTGGCCGGCCTGATCCTGTGGGTCACCGGCTACTTCACGGGCACGACGTCCAAGCCGACCATCCACGTGGCGCGGACCTCCCAGACGGGGGCGGCGACAGTCGTGCTGTCGGGCATCGGGGTGGGCTTCGAGTCGGCCGTGTACACGGCGGGCATCATCGCGGCGGCGATCTGCGGCGTGTTCCTGCTGGCGGGCGGGTCCATCGCGCTCTCGCTGTTCCTGGTGGCGCTCGCGGGCTGCGGCCTGCTGACGACGGTCGGCGTGATCGTCGCGATGGACACCTTCGGACCGGTGAGCGACAACGCCCAGGGCATCGCGGAGATGTCCGGCGACGTCACCGAGGAGGGCGCGCAGATCCTCACGGACCTCGACGCCGTCGGGAACACGACGAAGGCCGTGACCAAGGGCATCGCGATCGCGACGGCCGTGCTCGCGGCGACCGCCCTGTTCGGCTCGTACGCCGACGCGGTGGCCGGGGCGGTCGCGGACCTGCGGATGTCGCAGGCGCCGGGCGACATCGTCCTGGCGATGACGGACTACCAGGTGATCAGCCCCGTGACCCTGGTCGGGGTGATCCTGGGCGGGGCGACGGTGTTCCTGTTCTCCGGCCTGGCGATCGACGCGGTGACCCGCGCGGCCGGTGCGATCGTGTTCGAGGTGCGCCGCCAGTTCCGCGAGCACCCCGGGATCATGACCGGCGCGGAGCGCCCCGAGTACGGCAAGGTCGTCGACATCTGCACCCGGGACTCGCTGCGCGAGCTCGCGACGCCCGGCCTGCTCGCGGCGTCCGCACCGGTCGCGGTCGGGTTCGGCCTGGGCATCGGGCCGCTCGCGGGGTTCCTGGCCGGGGCGATCGGCTCGGGCGTGCTGATGGCCGTCTTCCTGGCGAACTCCGGCGGCACGTGGGACAACGCCAAGAAGCTGGTCGAGGACGGCCGGTACGGCGGCAAGGGGTCGGACGCGCACGCCGCCGTCGTCATCGGGGACACCGTCGGCGACCCGTTCAAGGACACGGCGGGCCCGGCCATCAACCCCCTGATCAAGGTGATGAACCTCGTCGCGCTGCTCGTCGCGCCGGCGGTTGTCGCCGTGTCGCTGGGGGACGACGCGAACCCCGTGCTGCGGCTGACGATCGCGGTGCTGGCCGCCGGCGTCGCGTTCGGCGCGGTCATCGCCTCGCGGCTGCGCGCCGCCCGCGTGGACGAGGAGGCGCGCCTGGAGCGGGAGGTCCGGCTGCCGGCGTCGTGACGGCGCCCGGGGCG
>JACXUT010000240.1 GCA_014763765.1 Micrococcales bacterium | reverse complement strand
GCACAGGAACTGCACACCGCACGCCCGCGGGCCCCGCACCGGCGGCCGTACGCTGGGGGCCATGCCTGTGTCGACCGCGCTCGCGGCCATGCTGCCCGCCCTCGGACCCCAGCCCGCCCTGCTGCCGGACTGGCTGGACGCCGAGAACCTGATCTCCTCGTTCGGGTCGTACGCGCTGGTCGGCATCGTCATCGTCGTGTTCATCGAGACGGGGCTGCTGTTCCCGTTCCTGCCGGGCGACTCCCTGCTGTTCACGGCGGGCATGCTCGTCGCGCACCAGGAGCTCGACTTCCCGCTGTGGCTGCTGTGCCTGCTGCTGTTCGGGGCGGCGTTCCTCGGCGACCAGCTCGCGTACTTCATCGGGCACAAGGCCGGCCCGCGGCTGTTCAGCCGGCCGGACTCGAAGATCTTCAAGCAGCAGTACATCGACCAGACGTACAAGTACTTCGACAAGTACGGCGGCCGGACCATCATCGTCGCCCGCTTCGTCCCGATCGTGCGCACGTACGCCCCGGTCGCCGCGGGCGTCGGGAAGATGAGCTACCGCCACTTCGTGTCGTTCAACGTCATCGGCGCGCTGCTGTGGGGCGTGGGCGTCACGCTGCTCGGCTACGTGCTCGGCAACGTCACGTTCGTCAAGGACAACATCGAGGTGCTGCTGGTCCTCATCGTGCTCGTGTCGGTGGTCCCCATCGGCATCGAGGTGCTGCGGGGCCGCCGGGAGGCCCGCCGCAACGCCGCCACCGGCGGCCGCGACCCCCGCTACGACGAGCCGGAGGAGCGCGCCGCCGTCGAGCGCAAGGTGTTCGAGCAGTGACCCGGCCCATCGTGTCCTGGCTGTCCGACATGGACGGCGTGCTGGTGCACGAGGGCGTGGCGCTGCCGGGCGCCGCGGACTTCGTGCGGGCGCTGCGCGACGGCGACCACCGGTTCCTGGTGCTGACGAACAACTCCATCTTCACGCCGCGGGACCTGCGGGCCCGGCTCGCCGCGTCCGGCATCGACCTGGCCGAGGAGTCGCTGTGGACGTCCGCGCTGGCGACGGCGCAGTTCCTCACCGACCAGGTGCCGGGCGGCTCGGCGTACGTCATCGGCGAGGCCGGCCTGACGACGGCCCTGTACGAGGCCGGCTACACGCTGACCTCCGCGGAGCCGGACTTCGTGGTGCTCGGCGAGACCCGCACCTACTCGTTCGAGGCGATCACGCGGGCGATCCGCCTGGTGCAGGGCGGCGCGCGGTTCATCGCGACGAACCCCGACGTCACCGGCCCGAGCGCGGAGGGCGACCTGCCCGCCACCGGCGCGGTCGCCGCCATGATCACCGCGGCCACGGGCCGGCAGCCGTACTTCGTGGGCAAGCCGAACCCGATGATGATCCGCTCCGCGCTCAACCGCATCGACGCCCACTCCGAGACCACCGCGATGATCGGCGACCGCATGGACACCGACGTCGTCGCGGGCATCGAGGCCGGGCTGCGGACGTTCCTGGTGCTCACCGGCTCCACCCGCGCGGAGGACGTCGGCCGCTACCCGTTCCGGCCGACGCGGGTGCTGGACTCGGTGGCGGACCTGGTCCCCCGGGTGCCCGAGTGGGCCGTCGCCGGCGTCTGAGCGCGCCCCCGGCCCGGTGACCGCGACCGACCGGCCCCGTGCCCCGCGCCGCCGGGTGCCGCGGGCCTGGGTGCCGAACCAGCACGGCGCCTGGGCGATGGTCGTCGCCCCGCCCGTGGTCGGCGCCCTGCTCGCCGGACCGCGCGGGCTGCACGCGCTGCTGCTGGCCGCGTGGCTCGCGGCGTACTGCGCGTACTTCGCGCTCACGCAGTGGCTGCGGTCGGGCCGCCGGCGCCGCTACCGGGACCCCGTGCTCGGGTACGGCGTCGCGACCGCGGTGCTGGGCCTCCCGCTCGTCGCCGCCCAGCCCGCGCTGCTGCGCTGGGCGCCCGCGTTCGCGCTGCTGCTGGGCGCGAGCCTGCGGTACGCGGCGCGACGGGCCGACCGGTCGTACGGGAACGACCTCGTGACGATCGCGGCGGCCGCGCTCATGACGGTGGTCGCGGCCGGCCTCCTGGACCGGCCGGAGGGCTGGTGGCCGCCCGGGGCGGACGACCCGCGCGCGTGGACGGCGGCCGGCCTGCTCGCGGCGTACCTGGTCGGGACCGTGCCGTACGTGAAGTCGATGATCCGGGAGCGCGGTCGGCCGGCGACCGCCCGCCTGTCCGCCGGGTACCACGCGGCCCTGCTCGCGGGCGCGGTCGTGCTGGCGGCGACCGGCCGCCCGGCCGGCGTCGCGCTCGTGGTCGTCGCCGCCGGGCTGCTCACCCGCGCCGTGCTGCTGCCCCGGCGCGGGCGCGTGCGGCCCGCGGTGGTCGGCGCCGGCGAGGTGGTCGCGACGCTCGCGGTGACGGCCGTGACGCTCGCCGCGGTCTGACCCGCCCGGGCGCCGGGCGCCGGGCGCTCAGGCCAGGCCGAGGTCCGCCAGGTCGAACAGGTAGTGGTACGGCACCCCGAGCGCCTCGATCTTCTCGCGCGCGCCGGTCGCGCGGTCGACGATCACCGCGACCCCGCGGACGTCCGCGCCGGCCTCCCGGGCGGCCTCCACCGCGGCGATCGGCGAGGCGCCCGTCGTCGAGGTGTCCTCGAGCACGACCACCGGGCGGCCCGCGATGTCCGGCCCCTCGATGCGGCGCTGCATGCCGTGCGCCTTGGCCTCCTTGCGGACGACGAACGCGTCGAGGTCCTGCCCCCGCGACGCCGCCGCGTGCAGCAGGGCCGTCGCGACGGGGTCGGCGCCGAGCGTCAGGCCGCCGACCGCCTCGACGTCCGCCGTGCCCAGCCCGACCTCCTCCAGCCGGTCGAGCAGCACGTGGCCGACCAGCGGGGCCGCCCGGTGGTGCAGCGTCACGCGCCGCAGGTCGACGTAGTAGTCGGCCTGCCGCCCGGAGGACAGCGTGACCGCGCCGCGCACGACCGCGAGCTCGACGATCAGGTCGCGCAGCTGCTCGCGCGGGGTCGGGGACATCGGGGAGTTCGTCACGCCCGCCAGGGTACCGAGGCGGGCGGGGCGGACCGGCGGGCCGTCCGCGGGTCGTCCCGGCTCAGTCGCGGTCCGGCCGGACGTCGCCCAGGCGGCGCACCACCGAGCGCGGCATGGCCCGCAGCAGGCCCGACGCCACCTGGTAGCGCAGGCTCGGCGTCGAGATGACCGCGCCGCGCCGCACGTCCGCGAGCGCGGTCGCGACCACCCGGTCGGCGGACAGCCACGCGATCTCCGGGTACGACTCCGCCGCGCGCAGCCCGGCGCGGTCGTGGAACTCGGTGTGCGTCAGGCCCGGGCACAGCGCCGTGGCCGTGACGCCCGTGCCCTCGAGCTCGACGGCCAGACCCTCCGTGAAGGTGCGCACCCAGGCCTTCGCCGCCGCGTACGTGCCGCCGGCGGTGAGCGCCGCCACCGACGCGACGTTGAGGATCGCGCCGCGGCCGCGCTCCGTCATCGCCCCCGCGGCGGCGTGGGACAGGACGAGCACGGCGCGCACCATGAGGTCGAGCGCCGCCTCCTCGCGCGCCAGGTCGCCGCCGACGAACCGCTGCCCGATCCCCAGGCCCGCGTTGTTCACGAGCAGCCCGACCCGCCGCTCGGTCGCCCGCAGCCGCTCCGCCACGCGCTCGACGTCCGCGCGGTCCGTGAGGTCGGCCGTCAGCACCTCGGCGTGGACCCCCGCGGCCGCGCGCAGCTGCGACGCGAGCCGCTCCAGCCGCTCGGTGTCCCGGGCCACCAGGACCACGTCGTGCCGGGCGGTGGCGAGCTGCCACGCGAACTCGAGTCCCAGTCCGGCGCTCGCGCCGGTGATGAGTGCGGTTCCCATGCCGCCACCCTACGGAGCGCGCCGCGCGGTTGTCTCCGGCTGCCGCGGCCGGCCGGGTGACGGGGTGTCGGCGGCGGCCGGTAGCGTGCGGGACATGCGCCTCGCCACCTGGAACGTCAACTCCGTCCGGACCCGCGTCGACCGCGTCGTCGCGTTCCTGGAGCGCACCGGCACCGACGTGCTGGCGATGCAGGAGACGAAGTGCAAGGACGAGCAGTTCCCCCGCGAGGCGTTCGAGGCCGCCGGGTACGAGGTCGTGACGAGCGGGTTCAGCCAGTGGAACGGGGTCGCGATCGCGTCACGCGTCGGCATCACGGACGTCGAGCACGCGTTCGCCGGCCAGCCGGGCTGGGGCGAGGACCCGGTCACGGAGGCCCGCGCCCTCGGGGCGAGCTGCGGCGGCGTGCGCGTGTGGAGCCTCTACGTGCCGAACGGGCGCGAGGTGGGCGACCCGCACTTCGACTACAAGCTGCGCTGGCTCGCCGCCCTGCAGCAGGAGGCCGGGCGCTGGATCGAGGAGGACCCCGCGCTGCCGCTGGCGCTGGTCGGCGACTGGAACGTCGCCCCGCTCGACACCGACGTGTGGGACATCTCGCTGTTCGCCGGGCGGACGCACGTCACGCCCGCCGAGCGGGACGCCTTCGCCGCGTTCGCCGCCGCCGGCTACACCGAGGTCTCCCGCGAGCACCTGCCCGCGGAGCACACCTACACCTACTGGGACTACCAGCAGCTCCGGTTCCCGCGGAACGAGGGCATGCGCATCGACTTCACCTGGGCGTCCCCCGCGCTCGCGGTGCGCGTGACCGGCGCGAGCATCGAGCGCGTGGAGCGCAAGGGCAAGGCCCCGTCCGACCACGTCCCCGTGGTGCTGGACATCGCCGACGCGGCGTGACGGCGGCCCCGGCGCCTTGACGGCGGGGGCTCCTGGGGCGATCCGGCGACCGTGCGGGTGGAGGTGCCCGGAGCGGACCCGGCACGGCGCGCGTCTCCGCTAGGTTCTGCGCATGACGACGCCCGACCCCGGCACCCCCGCGCCCGGCTCCGAGCCTCCCGCCGCGCCCTCGACGCCCCCGACGCCCGAGGCGACGGGGTGGACGCCCGCCTCGCCGTACGGCGCACCCGAGGCGCCGCCGGTCGCGGGCGGCTGGACGCCCGGGCCGCAGGACGCCGGCCCCGCAGCCGGGGACCCGTACGCGGTCGGGGGCTCCGGCGCCGACCCGTACGCCACCGCCCCGCCGTCCGCGGGCGACCCGTACCCGGGAGGCTCGTACCCCGGCGGCTCGTACCCGGGAGCGCCGCAGACGGGTGACCCGTACGCGGGCACCCCGTACGCGGGTGACCCGTACGCGGGCGCCCAGTACGCGGGTGACCCGTACGCGGGCGCCCAGTACGCGGGCGCTCAGTACGCGGGCGCCCCGTACGGCGGCTCGCCGTCCCCGGCCGCGAGCGCCCCCTACACGTCCACCCCCTACGCCGCCGCTCCGTACGCCCAGGCCCCGTACCCCGCTGGGCCGTACGCCGCCGGGCCGTACGGCCAGCCGTCCTGGGTCACCCCCGCCCCCGCGACGGACGGGCTGGCGATCGCCGCGCTCATCCTCAGCTGCGCGGGGTTCCTCGTCGGGCTGACGGCCCCGGTGGGCCTCGGCATGGGCATCGCCGCGCTGCGCCGCACCCGCCGCACGGGCGCGCAGGGCCGCGGGCTGGCGATCGCCGCGATCGTCGTGGGAGCGGTCATCACGGCGTTCCTGCTCGCGTGGGTGGTGCTCATGGTGTTCGCGTTCTCGCAGTTCGCCGTCGACCCGTACGGCTCCGGCTACTGACGTGGCGGATCCGTACGCCTACCCCGAGCCGTACTACGCGCCCGGCTGGGGTCCGCCGCC
>JACXUT010000239.1 GCA_014763765.1 Micrococcales bacterium | reverse complement strand
CCCCGGCCGTGCCCGACGTGCCCCCCGCCCCCGCCGTGCGGACCGGGCCGCAGCTCATCGCCTACGCGGACCGGCTCGGCGGGGACGTGGCCCGGCTCGCCGGGCTGCTCGACGGCCCGCTGGCCGGCGCGTTCGACGGCGTGCACGTGCTGCCGTTCTTCACGCCGTTCGACGGGACCGACGCGGGGTTCGACCCGCGGGACCACACCGTGGTCGACCCGCGCCTCGGCACGTGGGACGACGTGCGGCGCCTCGCGGACGGCCGGACGGTGATGGCCGACGTCATCGTCAACCACGTCTCGGCGGAGTCCGCGCAGTTCCAGGACGTGCGCGAGCGCGGGGACGCCTCCCCCTGGGCGCCGATGTTCCTCACGCTCGGGTCGGTGTTCCCGGACGGCGCCACCGAGCAGGACCTCGCGCGCATCTACCGCCCCCGGCCGGGCCTGCCGTTCACGACGATGACGCTCGGCGGCGAGCGGCGCCTGGTGTGGACGACGTTCACCCCGGACCAGGTCGACATCGACCTGCGGACGACGCAGGCGTGGGACTACCTCACGTCCGTGGTCGACGCCCTGACCGCCGGCGGGGTGACGGTGCTGCGCCTGGACGCCGTCGGGTACACGGGCAAGGAGGCGGGCACCGACTGCTTCATGACGCCCGCGACCGACGCGTACACGCGCCGCATCGTGGAGCACGCGCACGCCCGCGGCGCCCAGGTGCTGGTGGAGGTGCACGGCCACTACCTCCAGCAGGTCGAGATCGCGCAGACCGTCGACCTCGTCTACGACTTCGCGCTGCCGCCGCTGGTGCTGCACGCGCTGACCACCGGGGACCTCGCGCCGCTCGACCGCTGGCTCGGCATCCGGCCGGCGAACGCCGTGACGGTGCTCGACACGCACGACGGGATCGGCATCGTCGACGTCGGCCCCAGCGACCTGCGTCCCGGCGAGCCCGGGCTGCTGCCGCCCGCGGACATCGACGCCCTGGTCGAGCGCATCCACGACAACAGCGGCGGCACCAGCCGGCAGGCGACCGGCGCGGCCGCGTCCAACCTCGACCTCTACCAGGTCAACTGCACGTTCTACGACGCGTTGGGCCGCGACGACCGCCGCTACGTGCTGGCGCGCCTGCTCCAGCTGTTCGTGCCCGGCATCCCGCAGGTGTACTACGTGGGCCTGCTCGCCGGGGAGAACGACATGGACCTGCTCGCGGCGACCGGCGTCGGGCGGGACGTCAACCGGCACCGGTACACCGACGACGAGGTGGCCGCGGCGCTCGACCGGCCGGCGGTCCGCGCCCAGCTGACCGCGCTGCGCCTGCGCACCACGCACCCGGCGTTCGGCGGCACGTTCCACCCCGAGGTGACCGGCACCACCGCCCGGCTCCGGTGGACGTCCGGGGCCGAGACGGCGGAGCTCGAGCTCGACGCGGCCACGGGCGCGTTCGCCGTGCACGCCACCACGCACGGGGTCTCCCGCACCGTCCTGACGGACTCCGACGTGGCGTCGTCGCCGGCCTGACGGGCGCCCCCGCAGGCGGGAGCCCTCGCCGGGGCGACCCGCCCGCCGCGCCACTACGGTGGCGCGCGAGGAGGTCCCGCCATGGCCACGATGCGGCACCAGGAGCACCGACCGGTCGAGGAGAGACGCGAGCAGCTGCTCGAGGCCGCCTCGGCCGTCGCCCGCGACGGCGGGCTCGCCGCCGTCACCACGCGGACCGTCACCCAGCGGGCGGGTCTCGCCCACGGGGCCTTCCACTACTGCTTCGCCTCGCGCGGCGAGCTCGTGGAGGCGCTGCTCGAGCGTGAGGCGCTGGCGGTGCTGCACCCCGCCGGGGACTCCGCGTTCGAGCACCCCGACCCGCGCACCGCGTTCCGCGACGCCCTCGAGGGCCTCCTGCTGGCGGTGCGGTCCGACCCGGAGCGCCACCTGCTGCTCCACGAGCTCACGGTGACGGTCGCCCGGCACTCCCCGGACCGGGCGGCCCGGAGCCGCACGGAGGCGGACCGCACCGTGGGTGACCTCGTCGCCCGCTGGAGCCACCGGATGCGGCTGTCCTGGACCGTCCCCATCGACGCCCTGGCCGGCGCCTTCACCTCGGCCGGCTCGGGCCTGGGGATGCTGTGGCTCACCACCCGGGACGACGTGCTGGTGGGCGCCGCGGCGGACGCGGCGGCGCTGGCCCTCGCGGGGCTGTGCGTGCCCGCCCCTCCGGACGGCGCGACGGGCGGCGAGGCGGGCGGCGCGGTGGACGGGGCGGCCGCGTGAGCCGCCCCGCCCGCCGGCCGGGCCGGGGGCCCGCGGTCAGACCCGGAACACCGCGGCGTCGCCGCGCAGCGTCTCGGCCATCCGCGCGAGCTCGCCGACCGCCTGGTCGACCTGGTTGAGCGCCTGGTTCGCGGCGTCCGCCTGCTGCGCGACGCCGCTGATCGTCTGCGCGATCTCCCCCGACCCGGTCGCGGCCTCCGCCACCGAGCGCGAGATCTCCGCGGTGGTGGCGGTCTGCTCCTCGACGGCGCTCGCGATGGTCGTCTGGTAGTCGTTGATCGCCCCGACCGTCTCGGAGATCTCGTCGATCGCGGCGACCGCACCCGTGGTGTCCGTCTGGATGCGGTCGATGCGGCGGGCGATGTCCTCGGTGGCCCTCGCGGTCTCCTGCGCGAGCTCCTTGACCTCGCCGGCGACCACCGCGAAGCCCTTGCCCGCCTCGCCCGCACGGGCCGACTCGATGGTCGCGTTCAGCGCGAGCAGGTTGGTCTGCTCCGCGATGCTGGTGATGACCTTGATGATGCTGCCGATCTCCTGGCTGGACTCGCCGAGCCGCCTCACCTGCTCGGTGGTGGACTGCGCGACCTGCGTCGCCGACGCCGCGACCTTCGCCGCCTCGGACGCGTTCTGGGCGATCTCGCGGATGCTCGCGCCCATCTGCTCCGCGCCGGCGGCGACCGTCTGCACGCTGCGCGACACCTGCTCGGCGGAGGCCGCGACCGAGCCGGCCTGGGTCGCCGTCTCCTGCGAGGACGCCGACACCTGCGTCGAGGACGCCGAGAGCTGCTCGGTCGCCGCGGCCACCGTCTGCGCGGCCTCGACCACCCGGGAGATCGTGCCGCGCAGCTGCGTCTGCGCGGTGGCGAGCGCCGAGGCCATCTGCCCGACCTCGTCGCCGGACACCACCCGCGGCGCGACGGTGAGGTCGCCGTCGGCGATCGCGACGAGCGAGGTCTGGACCGACCGCAGGCCGGTCAGCACCTGGCGCAGCACCAGGACCGCGACGACGCCGACGACGGCGAGGGCGCCGGCGAGCACGACCCACACGACCAGCACCGACTGCCGGACGAGCCGCTCGCCGTCCGCGGCGATGTCGTGGGCCCGCGTCCCGGCGGCGTCCGAGACCTGGTCGATGAGCTGGTCGGCGTCCTGCCCGGCCGTGCGCAGGGTGCCGTTCACCACGTCGACCGCGGCCGGGTCGCCGGCGCGGAGCAGGGGGACGTAGTCCTCGGAGGCCGTCTGCTCGTAGGCCGCGACGGCCTCCTGGATCTCGCCCGCGGCGCCGTCCGACCCCAGCTCCGCCACCAGCATCCCGGTCAGGTCGGCGATCCGGTCGTCGCGCTCGCCGATCTCCCCGAGCTCCGCCTCCACCTCCTGCTCGTCGAGCAGCGCGAGCCGGACGTACGCCAGCCGCTGCGCGGTGAACTCCCGCTGCAGGTCGGCGACCGCGACCAGCGGCACGACGCCGTCGGAGTCCATCTCGTCCTGGCTGGCCGCCATCGCGAGCAGCCGCGTCGTCGAGACCGCGGCGAGCGCGACGGCCACGAGGGCCAGCAGGGCGAGGCTGCCGCCCAGCTTCACGGCGAGCGGCCAGCTCGCGGGCCCTCGGCGCCGCACCACGAGCGGGGGATCGACGGGCTGCACGGGCATGACTGCTCCTTCGGTGGCACGAGTTGGACACCTGGCCCATTCGGCACATCCCGACCGATCCGCAGGTTTTCGCGGTGTTCCGCGACCGCTGCACCCGATCGGCCCAGCGCCCCGACCACGCGCGGCCCACGCCGGACCACCCGTTCGTGGCGGCGCCGGGGCGCGGAGGGGCGACGGGTCCACCTCGGGGGTGGCACCGCGACGGCGCGCCGGACCGGCCGGCGCCGGTCACCTCAGAGGGCGTCGAGGGCCGCGTGCTCGTGGCGCAGCAGCGGCAGGACCACCCCGTGCTTGGTGTTCGGCTCGAGCTCCAGGTCGGGCACCGGCCGCCAGTCCCCCGACCGCAGGTCGGTGGTCGTCAGCGCGCGGTAGCCCTGCGGCAGCTCCGGGTACCGGTCCACCCACAGGTACCACCGGTGCTCGTGGTGCGCCCGGAACACGAGCGGCCCCTCGACGTGGGAGCCGAGGTCGGCGCCGATGTTCCGGGCCACCGTCACGAAGTCGTCCGCGAAGAACGACGGGCCGACCTGGTGGAACACGCCCCAGGACCCGGGCGCGTCGTCGTCCTGCTTGGCGAACCGGTGCACGGCGTCGCCGGTGACGTGCACCGTCATGTCGATCACGCCGACGGGCAGCTCCAGGTACGTCCGCGGCTCGGTGAACGTCCGGAAGTCGCGGGTGCGGGCCACCATGATCCGGGCGGGTCCCGTGTCCCGGCCCGCGTCGCCGTCGGGTCCGCCGTCGTCCAGCCCGGACGACCAGTGCACCAGGTAGTCGCCCGACACGGGGTCGTAGACGGCCTCCGGCGCCCACGCCATCCCCGCACCGGGCGGCGCGACGGTGACGTACCGCGGCGCGGACCAGGTGACCAGGTCCGGGGAGTCCCACACCACGAGGTCCCGGCTGCCGCGGTGCCGGTACGCCCACCAGTCCGGGCCCTCCGGCCGCCAGACGCGCAGGTCCGTCGCGAGCAGGTGGAAGCCGTCCGGCCCGCGCACCAGGTGGGGATCGCGGACGCCGCCGGTCCCGCCGGTGGACTCGAGCACCGCCTCACCGCCGCGGAGCCGCCGCCAGCGCAGCGGGTCGTCGCCGACCGACAGGGAGAAGTAGATCTTCTCGGCGTGGCCCACCTGGTCCTCCACGAAGTGGACCAGCAGGTAGCCGTACGGCTCGGTCATGCGGGGCGCTCCTGTGCGTGCGGTCGCCCGCGCGGCGTCGCGGGGGTCCCCGCCGTTCTACACCACCGCCGGCGCCCGCCCGTCACGCCAGCCGGTCGAGCGCCACGTTGACCTGCAGCACGTCCACCGCCGCCTGCCCGAGGAACCCGAGGTCCGGCCCGGTGGTGGCGTCCGCGATGACGCGGCGCACCTCGTCGGGCGTCAGGCCGCGCTCCCGCGCCAGCCTCGGCACCTGCAGCTCGGCGTACTCCGGGCTGATGTGCGGGTCGAGGCCCGACGCGGACGCGGTGACGGCGTCCGGCGGCACCGCCGCGGGGTCGACGCCCTCGAACGCCGCGACCGCCTCGCGCCGCTCCTCGACGGCGGCGACGAGGTCCGGGTTCTCCGGGCCGAGGTTCGACCCCGCGGAGGCCGCCGCGTCGTACCCGGTCGCGGACGGCCGGGGCTGCAGGTACTGCGGCAGCGGCGCCCCGTCCGCGTCGGTGAACGCCTGGCCGATCAGCGCCGAGCCGACGACGTCGCCGTCCGGCCCGGTGACGAGCGAGCCGTCGGCACGCGCCGGCACGAGGCGCCCGAGGCCGGTGACGAGCAGCGGGTAGCCGACGCCGAGCAGCAGGGTGAGGACGAGCATCGCGCGCAGGGCGACGCGCACGTGCGGCCAGGTGGTGCGGGGGGAGCTCATGGGTCCTTCTCGGGGTT
>JACXUT010000238.1 GCA_014763765.1 Micrococcales bacterium | reverse complement strand
ACCCCGACCCGACCCCCGAGACCACCCGCACGACCGCCCGTCCCCGCACCACCCGACACGAGGAGTGACGATGAGGTCCTCACGCACCACCGCGATCGCCCTGAGCGGCGCGCTGTCCTTCACCCTGCTGGCCGCGTGCAGCAGCGGCTCCGACGACGCCGGCGACGGCGAGAGCGCGGGCGGGAAGACCGTCCTGCGCGTCGTCTCCCTGCTGCCCGGCTCGGAGCAGGAGGCGTTCGACGCCTTCGACGAGCAGGTCGCGCAGTTCGAGGCCGCGAACCCGGACATCGACATCCAGCCGGAGGAGTACGAGTGGAAGGCGACGACGTTCGCCGCCCAGCTCGCCGGCGGCACGCTGCCGGACGTGTTCGAGATCCCGTTCACCGACGGCAAGACGCTGATCGAGAACGGCCAGCTCGCCGACATCGACGCGCAGTTCCGCGAGCTGCCGTACGCCGGCGACTTCAACCCGAACGTCCTGGACGCGGGCACCGGGGCGGACGGCAAGGTCTACGCGATCCCGGCGAAGTCGGTCTACGGCATCGGCCTGCACTACAACCGCGCGCTGTTCGAGCAGGCAGGGCTGGACCCGGACGACCCGCCGACCACCTGGGACGAGGTCCGCGACGACGCGAAGGCGATCGCCGACGCGACCGGCCAGGCGGGCTACGCGACCATGACGCAGAACAACACCGGCGGCTGGCAGCTCACCGTCGCGACGTACGCCCGCGGCGGTCGCGTCGAGACGACGGGCGACGACGGCACCTACACCGCCACGCTCGACAACGACGGCACGAAGGCCGCCCTGGAGTACCTGCACGACCTGCGCTGGGAGGACAACTCCATGGGCGCGAACTTCCTGCTCGACTGGTCGTCCATCAACCAGGCGTTCGCGGCCGGCCAGATCGGCATGTACACGTCCGGGTCGGACGTCTACACCTCCCTGGTGCAGACCAACGCGATCAACCCCGACGACTACGGCCTGACCGCCGTCCCGCTCGAGGGCGACGACGCGGGCGTGCTGGGCGGCGGCACGCTGGCCGCGGTGAGCACGTCGGCCTCCGACGCGCAGAAGTCCGCCGCCGTGAAGTGGATCGACTTCTACTACCTGCGCAAGCTGACCGACCAGGACGCGGCGGTCAAGGACGCCGAGACGCTCGTCGCCTCCGACCAGCCGGTCGGCACCCCGGTGCTGCCGATCTTCAGCCAGGAGCAGTACGACCAGTCCCAGGAGTGGATCGCCGACCTCATCAACGTGCCGCTCGACCAGATGACCGGGTTCACCGACGTCATCTTCGACCAGCCGCTGATCCCGGAGCCGTCCGGCTCCACCCAGGAGCTGTACGGCGCCCTCGACACCGTGGTGCAGGCGGTGCTGACCGACGAGAACGCCGACATCGACCAGCTCCTGGCGGACGCGAACGCCTCCGTCCAGGCGATCCTCGACAAGAACGCGGGCTGACGTGACGTCCCTCCCTCACGGGGCCCGCACCACCCGGCGGACCCAGGCGCGGCGGACCCCCGCCGCCTGGGTCCGCCGCGGCGGCGCGAGCACGCTCGTCTTCGCGCTGCCCGTCCTGGTGGTGTTCGGGCTGTTCTCCTGGCTGCCGATCGGCCGCGCGGTCGTGATGAGCCTGCAGGAGACCAACCTCGTCACGACGGCCTGGGTCGGGCTCGAGAACTTCCGCACGGTGCTGGCCGACCCGCTGCTCGCGACCGCCGTGAGGAACACGCTGTGGTTCGCGGCCCTCGCGCTGCTGTTCGGCTACCCGGTGCCGCTGCTCGCGGCGGTGCTCATGAGCGAGGTCCGGCGCGCCAAGGGCCTGTTCAGCGCCCTCGCGTACCTGCCGGTCGTCGTGCCGCCCGTCGTCGCCGTGCTGCTGTGGAAGTTCTTCTTCGACGCGCGGCCCGAGGGCGTGTTCAACACGATGCTCGGCTGGGTCGGCCTCGGGCCGGTGCCGTGGCTGCAGGACGCGTCCTGGGCGATGCCGTCGCTCGTGCTCGAGGCCACGTGGGCGGGCGCGGGCGGCACGATCATCATCTACCTGGCCGCGCTGACGTCCGTTCCGGGCGAGCTGTACGACGCCGCCGAGGTCGACGGGGCGTCCGTGTGGTGCAAGATCTGGCACGTGACGATGCCGCAGCTGCGCGGCGTCCTGCTCATCACGTTCATCCTGCAGATCATCGGGACCGCGCAGGTGTTCCTCGAGCCGTACCTGTTCACCGACGGCGGCCCCGCGAACGCCACCATCACCGTGCTGCTGCTGGTCTACCGCTACGCGTTCGGGCAGAGCCTCGGCGGGGACTACGGGGCGGCGACCGCGCTGAGCCTCATGCTCGCGGTCGTGCTGGCCGTGCTGTCCGTCGTGTACTTCCGCCTCACCCGGTCCTGGAGCCAGTCATGACGACCTCGACGACCTCGATGACCCCGGCCGGCGGCGCGACACCCGCGCTCGCGGTGCCACCGGCCGGCGACCCCGCGCCGGCCCGCACCCGCGCCCCGGGCCGGCGCCGCCGCCCCCGCGACGAGGAGGACCGCGGCGCGCTCTCGCCCGCGGACTGGCGCCGCCCGGCGGTGCGCCGCTCGATGCGGTTGTCGCACGGCGTCCTGCTCGCGCTGCTCGTGCTGTGCGGCCTCGGCCCGCTGGTGCTGCTCGCGAAGTTCGCGGTCACCCCGACGCAGGACATCCTGCGCACGCCGCTCGCCGTCTTCCCGCACGGCATCGCGTGGGAGAACCTCGGCGCGGCGTGGAACGACGTGCAGGTCAGCCGGTACTTCCTCAACACGGTCGTCATCGCGGCCGGGTCGTGGGCGAGCCAGATCCTCGTCGCCACCACCGGCGGCTACCTGCTGTCCGTGCTGCGGCCGCGGTACGCCCGGCTCGTGCAGGGGGCCGTGCTGGCCACGCTGTTCGTGCCCGCCGTCGTGCTGCTCGTGCCGCTGTACCTGGTGATCCTCGACCCGCCGGTGCTCGGCCGGTCGCTGATGAACTCGTACTGGGCGGTGTGGCTGCCCGCGGGGGCCAGCGCCTTCAACGTGCTGCTGGTGCAGCGGTTCTTCGACTCCCTGCCGCGGGAGGTGTTCGAGGCGGCGCGCGTCGACGGCGCCGGACCGTTCCGGCTGTTCTGGTCGATCGTGCTGCCGATGAGCCGGCCCATCCTCGGCGTGGTGTCGGTGTTCGCCGTCATCGCGTCGTGGAAGGACTTCCTGTGGCCGCTGCTCGTGCTGCGCGACCCGGACATCCAGCCGCTGTCCGTGCGGCTGCCGTCCCTGCAGGCCACCACCGACCTCGGCGTGCTCATGGCGGCGCTGGCGATCTCGACGCTGATCCCCGTGCTGCTGTTCCTGGTGTTCCAGCGGCTGTTCCTGCGGGGCGCCGGGCTCGGCGGGGCGGTGAAGGGCTGATCTGACGGCGCGTCGTGACAACGTCACGCCCCGGGGCGCCGCCGCCCGGCCGCGGCCGCCGCGGGGGCGATGGGATGATGGATCGGTGCCTGCCCCCACCCTGACGGCGTCGTCGCTCGCCCCGTACGACGCGGTGATCCTGCTCTCGTTCGGCGGCCCGGAGAAGCCCGAGGACGTCCTGCCGTTCATGCGCAACGTGACGCGCGGCAAGGGCATCCCGGAGGAGCGGCTCGTCGAGGTCAGCCGCCACTACGCCCTGTTCGGCGGGCGGAGCCCCATCAACGACCAGAACCGCGCCCTGCTCGCCGCGCTGCGGGCCGAGATGGACGCCCGCGGCCTCGACGTGCCGCTGGTGTGGGGCAACCGGAACTGGGAGCCGTACACCGAGGGCGCCCTGGCGGACCTGCGCGGGCGCGGCGCCGGCCGGGTGCTGGCCCTCGTCACGTCGGCCTACGGGTCGTACTCCGGGTGCCGGCAGTACCGCGAGCACGTCGCGGCGGCGCTCGCGGGTGTCGCCGGCGCCGACCCCGTGCCGGCCGACGCGGAGGCCGTCGCGGGCGTCCGCGTCGACAAGCTGCGGCACTACTTCAACCACCCCGGCTTCGTCCGGGCGAACGCCGACGCCGTCGTCGAGGCGTTCGGCGAGCTCGCCGAGCGCACCGGCCGGCCGGTCGCGGACGTCGTCGCCGACGCCCCGCTGCTGTTCGTCACGCACTCCATCCCGCTCGCCATGGAGGCCGGCTCCGCCGCCGCCCGCCCCGGCTACGTCGCGCAGCACGAGGACGCGTGCACGCAGGTCGCCGCGCTCGTCGCCGCCGAGCTCGGCGTCGAGCCCTCGTGGAGCCTCGCGTTCTGCTCCCGGTCCGGGCCGCCGTCGCAGCCGTGGCTCGAGCCCGATGTCAACGACGTGCTGACCGAGCGCGCCGCGGCCGGCGTCACCGGCGTCGTCATGTCGCCGATCGGGTTCGTCTCCGACCACATGGAGGTGGCCTACGACCTCGACACCGAGGCCATGGCGACCGCCCGCGAGCTCGGCGTGACCGCGGTGCGCGCCGGCTCGGCGTCCACGCGCGCGCCGTTCGTCGCCGGGCTCGTGGACCTCATGGTCGAGCGCGCCGCCGCCGAGCGCGGTGAGCAGCCCGAGCGCGTCACCGTCGGCGCCCTGGACGCCTGGCCCGACCGGTGCGCCGTCGGCTGCTGCTTCCAGCGCGCCGGCGTCGACACGGGCATCCCCGCGGTCTCCGGCTCGGACGAGCCGCGACCCCGGCCCCAGCAGCAGGACGGCAGCGAAGGAGCAGCAGCACGATGACCAGCACCACCCCCCCGGTCGGCGGGCACACCCCCGAGGTCGCGGACGAGATCAACAGCTCGATCCACTACGCCATGTACGCGGTGTTCGAGACGGCGTCCGCGCTGCCCGCCGACGCCGACGTCCGCGCGCGCCTGGTCGCCGAGACCCTCGACGCCCTCACCGGGCCGGACGCGCCCGAGGGCCTCGTCGTGCGCGGCTGGTACGACGTCGCCGGCCTGCGCGCCGACGCCGACCTCATGGTGTGGTGGCACGCCCCGACGATCGAGGCCGTGCAGGACGCGTTCCACCGGCTGCGCGCCGGCGGCCTCGGCGAGCACCTGCTGCCCGTGTGGTCCGTCGCCGCGATGCACCGGCCCGCGGAGTTCAACCGCGGGCACGTCCCGGCGTTCCTCGCCGGCGAGGAGCCGCGCGCCTACCTGTGCGTGTACCCGTTCGTGCGGTCCTACGAGTGGTACCTGCTGCCCGACGCCGAGCGCCGCGAGCTGCTGCGCGAGCACGGCCACGCCGCGCGCGACTACGTCGACGTCCGCGCGAACACCCTGTCGTCGTTCGCCCTGGGCGACTACGAGTGGATCCTCGGGTTCGAGGCCGACGAGCTGCACCGCATCGTCGACCTCATGCGCGACCTGCGGAACACCGGCGCCCGCCGGCACGTCCGCGAGGAGGTGCCGTTCTACACCGGCCCGCGCGTCGAGCTCGCCGAGTGGGTCGAGCGGCAGCCGCGCGACTGACGCGGACCGCGTCCCGGGGCTCAGACCTCGGACTCCCCGGGCGGGGCGGGCAGCAACCGGCTGACCCGCCCGTCCGGGTCCGTCAGCACGAGCGCGTCGCCGTCGACCCGCGCGTGCAGCCGGACCCCGAGCAGCTCCAGCACCGCGCGCTCCCGGGCGGTGTGCTCCGGCGTGCCGGCCATCAGCGTCGTCACCACCGGCCCGAACGTCAGCGTGCCGTCCTCCCAGGACCAGGTCCCGCGCAGCCGGTTCACGCCGCCCGTGCCGTAGACCTGCCCGTCCCCGGCGAACGTCAGCGCCGGCCGCGACCTGTGCGGCTCGTCCGGCGGCACCGGCACCCCGGCGACCTCCACGAACTGCCACGTGCGCCCGACGACGTCGTCCATGCCCCCGATCATGGCACCCCCACCCGCCACGCAC
>JACXUT010000237.1 GCA_014763765.1 Micrococcales bacterium | reverse complement strand
GCTCGACGGGGCCGTCGCCGGTGAGCATCTCGGCCGGGACGCCGAGCTCGGCGAGCACGGCGCGCGGCACGCCGGGTGCCGTGGGGGTCGCCGCCTCGGGGGTGGCGTCGGGCGCGGAGCCACCGGGCGCCCCGCCGGCCGGCGCGGGCCCGGCCGCACCCGCCGGCGACGACGCGCCCGTCACCGTCGGCGCCGCAGCGGGTGCCACCGACGCGGCGGACGTCATCGACGCGGCGGGCGCGCCCAGCGGCTCGAACGTCCGCTCGGCCGCGGCCACCGGCTCGGGCGCCACCTCCAGGTGGTGCTCCGGCGGCAGGCCCGTCATGGCCCGCATCTGCTCGAGCACGGACGCGAACGCCTGCTCGCCGGTCGACACCCGCGGCGCGCGCTGCTCGGGGAGCCCGGCGGGGACGGCGGGCGACGGCACCAGCGTGCCGTCGGGGGCGGCGTCCCCGGCGTCCGCCGCCGCGAGCAGCGCGTCGATGCCCCCGGCGGTCACCACCTGCCCGGCCCCGCGGCGCCGCGGCAGCCCCGCGGTGGGCGCCGGCGCCGCGTCGGGCACGTCGATCGTCAGCTCGTACCGCTCGCGCGCGAAGAACCCCGCGATGCCGCCGCTGCGCACCCGCTCGGCGCGGACGATGCGCGCGGTGGGGCCGAACTCCTCCCGCACGTGCACCATCAGCTCGGCGAGGTCGGCACCCTCAAGCAGCAATCGCGTGGGCACCGCTCACCACCCCGACGGTCTCGATGCGCACCCCTCCGCCGGTCACCTCGGCGTAGGACAGCACCGGGAGCCGCTCCAGGCCCAGCACGACCACCTTGCGCAGGGCGGGCCGCAGCGCGGGCGCGCAGACCAGCACCACGGACCGGCCGGTCGCCTCGGCGTCCGTGACGGCCACGCGCAGCCGCTCGAGCATGGCCTCCAGCCGGCTCGGGTCGGTGACGACCTGCGTGCCGCTGTCCGACGGGCGCAGCGACTCGACGAGCGACTGCTCGAACACCGGGTCGAGGGTGAGCACGCGCAGGACGCCGTCCTGCACGTGCTGCGCGCACAGCGCCGGGCCGAGCGCGCCGCGGGCGGCCTCGACGAGGCCCTCCGGGTCGGTGCTGACCTTCGCGCGCAGCGTCAGCGCCTCGTAGATGCGGCCGAGGTCGCGGATCGGCACCTCCTCCGCGAGCAGCCCCTGGAGCACGCGCTGCACCTCACCGAGCGACAGCAGCCCGGGCACGAGCTCCTCGACCACGGACGGGTTGACCTGCTTGACGCCCTCGGTGAGCACCCGGACGTCCTCCCGGCCCAGCAGGCGCGGGGCGTTCGCGGTGATGATCGCGCCGAGGTGCGTGATGAGCACGGACACCCGGTCGACCACGGTGGCCCCGGCCATCTCGGCGGCGTGCCGCAGCTCGGCGGCCACCCACTTGCCGGGCAGGCCGAAGACGGGCTCGACGACCGCCTGCCCGGGGAGGGCGGCCAGGTCGTCGCCGAGCGCCAGGATGCGCCCGGGCGGGACCTCGCCGCGGCCGACCTCCACGCCGGCGATCCGCACGACGTAGGTGGACCGCGGCAGGTCGACGGAGTCGCGGGTGCGGACCGGGGGCACGACGATGCCGAGCTCCATCGCGATCTTGCGGCGCAGGCCCCGGACGCGGTGCAGCAGGTCCTGGTCCGGGCCGTTGCCGACCATGTCGACCAGGTCGGGCGCCAGCAGGATCTCCAGGGTGTGGACGCGCATCTGCTCGATGAGCGCCTCGGGCGTGTCGTTGCTCGTGGGTGCGGCGGTCGCGGTGGACGCGGCGGCGAGCTCGGCGGCGGCGGCCTCCCGGGCCTGCGTGGCCTTGAGGCGCTGCCCGACCACCAGCAGGCCGGCGCCGACCAGGACGAACGGCAGCTTCGGCATGCCGGGCAGCAGCGCGAGCGCGAGGGCGCCGGAGCCGGCGATCATCAGGGCCGTGCGGGACTGCAGCAGCTGCTTGGAGGCGGCCGTGCCCATGTCGCCCTCGGCGGTGGCGCGGGTCACGACGATACCGGTGGACACCGACAGCAGCAGGGCGGGGATCTGCGTGACCAGGCCGTCGCCGATGGTCAGCAGGCTGAAGCGCTCGAGCGCCTCCGGCATCGACAGGCCCATCTGGACCATGCCGATGACGAACCCGCCGATGAGGTTGATGAGCGTGATGATGATGCCGGCGATGGCGTCGCCCTTGACGAACTTCGACCCGCCGTCCATCGCGCCGTAGAAGTCCGCCTCGGCCGCCACGTCCGCGCGGCGCTTGCGGGCCGTGTCCTCGTCGATGAGGCCGGAGTTCAGGTCCGCGTCGATCGCCATCTGCTTGCCGGGCATCGCGTCGAGGGTGAAGCGCGCCCCGACCTCCGCGACGCGCCCGGCGCCGTTGGTGATGACGACGAACTGGATGACCACGAGGATCAGGAAGATCACGAGCCCGATGACCAGCGAGCCGCCGACCACGAAGTGCCCGAACGCGTCGATGACGGCCCCGGCGTAGCCGTCGCGCAGCACCAGGCGGGTGGACGCGACGTTGAGGCCCAGCCGGAACAGCGTGAACACGAGGATCAGCGACGGGAAGACGCTGAAGTCCAGCGGCCGCTGCACGTACATGCTGGTGAGCAGGATGACGAGCGACGCCGTGATGTTGACGGCGATGAGCACGTCGAGCATCGCCGCGGGCAGCGGCACGACGAGCAGCAGGACGATGCCGACGACGCCGACCGGGACGGCGAGCTGCGAGATCTGCCGGTTCTTCATCACAGGTCCTCGGGGGTGTCGGGTCGGTCGGCGGGGCGGACGCGATCGGCAGGGCACGGCGCACGGCGGTCCCCTCCCTTGGTCATCGGCAGGCGGGGCCGGGTCATGCGGCCTTCTCCGCACGCATCCGCCGGCGGGCGGCGGCGACGGTGGTCGGGACGTCGTCCGGGGCGACGGAGCCGCCGGGCATGGTGTGGCGGCCCATCGCGGCGCCGCGGCGCTTGAGCTGCATGACGAACGCCAGCACGCGGGCCACCGCGGTGAACAGGTACGCGGGGATCTCCTGGTCGACGGCGCAGGCCGCGTGCAGCGCCCGCGCCAGGGGGACGTCCTCGACCATCGGGACCCGGTGCTCGGTCGCCTGCGCGCGGATGCGGGCCGCGACGGCGCCGGCGCCCTTCGCGACGAGGCGGGGCGCGCCGGTGCCGGGCACGTACTTCAGGGCGACGGCGACGTGGGTGGGGTTGACGATCACGACGTCCGCGTCGGCGACGGCCGCCATCATGCGGTTGCGGCTCATCGCCATCTGCTTGGACCGGATCTGCCCCTTGACCAGCGGGTCGCCCTCGGTGCGCTTGTTCTCCTCCTTGATCTCCTGGCGGGACATGCGCGTCTGCTTCCGGTTGCGGCGGATGACGACGAGCAGGTCGACCGCCGCGAGCAGCACGCCCGCGGAGACGCCCCACACCAGGAGCTGCTTCACGCCGGACCCGGCCACGCCGAGCATGTGCGCGAGCGGGATGCGGCCGGTGCCCATGAGCTGCGGCACGAGGGCCTGCACCGCGAGGTACAGCACGGTGCCGACGACGGCGGTCTTGAGCAGCGTCTTGGCGCCCTCCCACCACGCGTGCGCCCCGAACAGCCGCTTCACGCCCGACACCGGGTTGAACTGCTGCACGTTCGGCTTGAACTTCTTGACGTGCACGCCGCCCTGCGCGACCGCGACCGCGATCACGACGCCCGCGACGACGGCCAGCATCGGGCCGATCGTGCCGACGACCGACCAGAGGCCGTCCCCGAGCAGCTGCGTGACGGTGCCGGCGTCGGGCGACGCGATGGCCTCGCGCACCGACCCGAGCTGCTCGAACGCCGCGTCGGCCGCCCGGCTCGCGGTGCCCGGCAGCATGATCGCCGCGGCGGCCAGCCCGACCCAGGCGGTGAGGTCCTGGGAGCGGGAGAGCTTCCCGTCCCGGTGGACCTGCTTCATCCGCTGGGCTGTGGCCTTCTCGGACTTCTCCCCGCTGTCCCCGCCGCCGCTCACGACGCGACCCCCAGCATCGCCTCGAGCGCGCGGCCCGCCAGGTCGTCGATGACGCCCGGCATCGCGAGGTACGCGAAGCCGGCGAACGTCACGGTCATCAAGATCTTCAGCGGGAAGCCCATCGCGAAGGCGTTCAGCGCGGGCGACACGCGGGTGAGCAGACCCAGGCCGACGTCGGTGAGGAACAGCACGACCAGCAGCGGTCCGCCGATCTGCAGCGCCGCCAGGAACATCTGCGTCAGCCCGGTGGTCGCCACCGACGCGAGCGCGGCGAGGTCCAGGCCGGCCCCCGGCGGCACGGCGTCGAACGACCGGGCCAGCCCTCCGATGAGCACCTGGTAGGCGCCCGAGACGAACAGCAGCACCAGGCACGTCCAGTTGTACAGGCGGGCGAACTGGGCGCCGGACGTCATGTTCTGCGGGTCGAACGCCTGCGCGAGCTGGAACCCGCCGAACAGGTCGATGAGGTTGCCCGCCGCCTGCACGGCCGCGAACACCAGCGACACCAGGAACCCGAGCGCGGCGCCGACGACGGCCTCCAGCACCAGGGCCCCGACGAACTCCCCCGTCGACGTGGTGGCGACCACGTCGAGCCGCGGCAGGACGGCCAGCGCGAGGCCGACCGACAGCATCGCCTTGACCGTCCCCGGGATGCCGCGGTGCGCGAACGGCGGCGCGACCACGAAGAACGCCGCGAACCGGACGCCCGCGAGCATCGCGGTCTGCACGGCCGCCAGGGAGAGCGTGACGTCCATCCCGGGTCAGCCCCCGAGCAGGCTGGGGATGCGCTCGAAGAGCTCCTGCGTGAACGACACGAGCTCCGAGATCATCCAGTTCCCGCACACCAGCAGCGCCACGGCCGCCGCGATCGCCTTGGGGACGAACGACAGCGTGACCTCCTGGATCTGCGTCACGGACTGCACGAGGGACACGGCGAACCCGACGACCAGCGCGGTGACGAGCACCGGCGCCGCGAGCTTCGCGGTGAGGATCAGGGCGTCCAGCCCGATGTCGAGGACGGCCGCGGTGTCCATCAGCCACCCCCCGCCGACGCCGCGCCCACGAGGGCGGTGACGATGAGGCCCCAGCCGTCCACCAGCACGAACAGCAGCAGCTTGAACGGCAGGGACACCATGACCGGCGGCAGCATCATCATGCCCATGCTCATCAGGACCGAGGACACGACCAGGTCGATGACGAGGAACGGCACGAAGATGACGAACCCGATGATGAACGCCGAGCGCAGCTCCGAGAGCATGAACGCCGGGATGAGCGTGAGCATCGGCACGGACGCCGGGTCCTCGGGGTTCGGCTGGTCCGCGGCCCGCGTCAGCAGGGCGAGGTCGGCCTCCCGCGTGTGTCCCAGCATGTAGTCGCGCATCGGCGCCGAGCCGGCGTCGAGCGCGGTCTGGAAGTCCATGCTGCCGTCGAGGTACGGCTGCACCGCGTCCTGGTTGACGTCCGACAGCACCGGCGCCATGACGAACAGGCTGAGGAACAGGGCGAGGCCCGCGATGACCTGGTTCGGCGGCACCGTCGTCAGGCCCAGGGCGTTCCGGGTCAGGGACAGCACCACGAAGATCTTCGTGAAGCCCGTCATCATCAGCAGCAGCGCCGGCGCGACGGACAGCAGCGTGATGCCGATGAGCACGACGATCGAGCTGCTCGGCGAGCCGTTGACGCCGTTGATCGCGACGGACACCTCGCCGCCGCCCGAGGGGTCGGCCGGGCCGGTGGGGGCGGCGGGGCCGTCCGGCGGGACCGGCGCGGCGTGCGCGACGCCCGAGCCGAGCACGACGAGGACGACGGCGAGCGCCAGCACGGCGGCCAGCACGAGCGGCCAGGTTC
>JACXUT010000236.1 GCA_014763765.1 Micrococcales bacterium | reverse complement strand
GGGCCCGCCCGCCGCGCGCCGGCAGGGCGGCGGGCGGCGGGCGGGCGGCGCGTCAGCCGAGCAGCGCGTCGACGCGCGAGGCGGCGTCGGCGAGCGCCTGCTCGACGGTCTTGCGGCCGGCGGCGGCGTTCGAGAGCTCCTCGTTCACCGCGTCCTGCATCTCCTGCTGCGAGGCGATGACCGGCGGCAGCGCGACGGTGTCGAGCGCGTCGAGGACGGCCTGGCGGTTGGCCGGCGGCGTCTGCTCCAGGTACGGGGCGAGCGCGTCGGCGTCGTCCACCGGCGGCAGCTCCCACGAGGACGCGACGCGGGTGTCGACCGCGGTCGAGGACGCCGTGAGGAACTGCGCGAAGTCCTGCGCGGCCTCCTTGACCTCCGACGACGCCGCGACGGCGACGCCGTTCGTGAACAGCGCGGACGCGTGGGTGGTCTCACCCGGCTCGACGACGATGTCCCAGTCCAGCCCGTCGACCTCCGCGAGGCCGCCGAACATCCAGATGCCCGAGTGCCACATCGCGAGCTTGCCGGCCTTGAACAGGTCGGTGTCGAAGTCCGGCGTCCCCGCGCCGTCCGCCTCCGTCGGCATGACGGTGCCGGGCTTGGACACGAGCCACTGCGCCGCGCGCAGGCCCTCGGGGCTGTCGAACGCCGTGGCGGAGCCGTCCTCGGTGAAGAACTCCCCGCCCGCCTGGGCCAGCGCCTTGTAGAACTCGTGGAACGACACCGGCTGGTAGTCGCCCCACACCCCGGCGCCCGCGTCGGTGAGCGCGGTGGCCGCGGCCTGCTCGTCCTCCCACGTCCAGTCGGCGGTCGGGTAGTCCAGGCCGGCGGCGTCGAACAGGCCCTTGTTGTAGAACAGCACGACGTTCGAGTACGACGACGGCAGGCCGTACTGCGTGCCGTCGAGCTGGAACGACTCGAGCAGGCTGCCCTGGTACGGCGCGGTGTCGACGTCCTCCAGCGGCGCGAGGCTGCCGGCCTCGGCGTACGACACGAAGTTCTCGTAGTTGAGGTCGACGACGTCCGCGACGGTCTGCCCCGCGAACGCGGTCTGGAGCTTCGTGAAGTAGTCGGCGTACGGGAGGGTCTCGACCTGGACGTCGACGTCCGGGTGCTCCTCCTCGTAGGCGGCGACGATCGCGTCGAGGTCCTCCTCGTGGCCGTCGTTCGACGTGAAGTTCATGTAGCGGACGACCGTCTGCCCGTCGGTCGCGGCGCCGCCCGAGGTGGCGGAGCCCTGTGCGCACCCGGCCATCACCACCGCCCCGGCGAGGGCGAGCGGGACGAGCGCGACCTTGCGCCCGGAGATGCTGGAGGCCATGGGAGCCTCTCCTTCCAGTGGGGGTGTGGGTGGTGCTTACTTGAGGCCGGTGTGTGCCATGCCGGCGATGATGTGGCGCTGGGCCACGAGGTAGACGAGGGCGATCGGCAGGATCGAGACCACGGACCCGGCCATGACGACGTCCCACTGGGTGGTGAACTGCCCCTGGAGGGTCGCCAGGCCGAGCGGCAGCGTCATGAGCTCCGGGGAGCGGATGACGACGAGCGGCCAGAGGAACGAGTTCCACGAGCCCATGAACGCGAACACCGCGAGCGTCGCCAGGGCCGGCCGCACCAGCGGGAGGACGACCGTGCCGAAGATGCGCAGGTGCCCCGCGCCGTCGAGCGTCGCGGCCTCGTCGAGCTCCCGCGGCACGCCCTCGACGGCCTGCCGCAGCAGGAAGATGCCGAACGCCGACGCGATCGTCGGGGCGAGCAGCGCGAAGTACGTGTCGTTGAGCCGCAGCCGCGTCATCTGGATGAACAGCGGGACGACGAGCACCTGCAGCGGGATCATCAGCGTCGCGAGGTAGGCGGCGAACACCACCGGCTTCGCCCGGAACTCCATCCGCCCGAACGCGTACGCCGCCATCGACGCGGTGACGAGCTGCAGCACCGTCGAGACGATCGCGACGAGGAACGAGTTCGCGACGATCCGCCAGATCGGCAGGGACTCCCCGAGCGTGCGGTACGCGTCGAGCGTCGGGTCCTCGACCAGCAGCGACGGGCCGCCGGACAGCGAGCCGCTCGGGGTGATCGACGTGACCACGGTCCACAGGAACGGGAACAGCATCACCCCGGCACCGACGGCGACGGACAGGTACAAGCCGACGCGGCCGAGCGCGTGCCGGGCGCCGCGGCGGGGGCGGCGTGCGGGTGCGGGACCGGCGGCGGGCGCCGCGGGGGCGGCCGGCGCGAGGGCGAGCGTGTCAGGCATGGGTCACCCACTTCCGCTGGCCGCGCATCTGCACGGCGGTGACGAGGAGGATCAGGACGAAGAGGATCCAGGAGAGCGCGGACGCCTCCCCGGCCCGGCCGTACCGGAACGTCAGGTCGTAGATCTGCCCGACGACGACCTGGCTGGCACCGGACGGCCCCCCGCCGGTCATGACGAACACCTGGTCGAACACCTGGAACCCGTTGATGAGCGAGATGACGACCACGAAGAACGTCGACGGGGACAGGAGCGGGAACGTGATCCGCCAGAACCGCTGCCACGCGCTCGCTCCGTCGACCCGCGCGGCCTCCAGCACGTCGCCGGGGATCGCCTGGAGCCCCGCCAGCAGGATGACCATGACGAAGCCGAGGTCCTTCCACGCGGACGCCAGGACCACCGAGGGCATCGCCCACTGCGGGTCCGTCCACCACCCCGGCGGCGCGAGCTCGGTGCCGAGCACGCCGTTCACCGCGTCGAGCACGGGCGCCAGGAGCTGGTTCACCAGGCCGTTCGACGGGTTGAGCAGCCACTGCCACACCAGCGCGACGACGACCCACGACGTCACGACGGGCAGGAAGTACGCGGCCCGGAAGAACGCCCGGCCCCGCATCGCCCGGTTGAGCAGCACCGCCAGCCCCAGGCCGCCGGCGTACACCAGCGGCAGGTACCCGACGATGTACCCGAGCGTGTGGCCCAGCACCTTCCACGTGGTCGGCGACGTCAGCAGCTCCGTGTAGTTGCCCAGCCCCACCCACTCCATCGGGGAGATGAGGTTCCAGGAGTGCAGGCTCACCCACAGCGACGACACCATGGGCGCGAGCGTGAACACCGCGAGCGGCACGGCGCTGGGCAGCAGGAAGAACAGCACCCACGCGCGGTTGCGCCAGCGACGGGTGCGGGCGGTGCGGCCGTCGGAGGACCGCACGGGGCGGGTGGTGGCGGGCCGGGCGACCTCGCGGGCGGCCGCAGCAGGGCTGGTCGTCGTCACGACGTCGCCTCCTGCAACCGCGCGAGGACGAGCCGGCCCTGGTCGCCGGACGCCCCGGCCACGTCGAACGGGGTGGCGAGCACGAGCGTCGCCGCGCCGAGCGCCCACTTGTCCTCCGCCCACGGCTCCACCACGAACGGCAGCGAGCGCCGCGACGGCAGCAGGTGCGCGCGGAACACCGGGTCGAACCCGCGCTCCCAGTGCCGCCAGGCGCGGATCCCCTCGCCGAGCAGCACGACGACCTCCGGGTCGATCACGTGCACGACGCCCGCCAGCGTGCGGGCGAGCAGCGCCCCGGCCTCCCGGTAGACCTCCTGCGCGACCGCGTCCCCCGCGTCCGCGGCGGCGACCAGCGCGGCGACGCCGTCCCCCGGCGCGACCACGCCGCGCTCGACCGCCCGGGCCAGCAGGGCGGCGTCGCCGATGACGGCCTCGAGGCACGCCCGGTTGCCGCACTCGCACACCGGCCCGTCCTCGGCGACCGGCACGTGGCCGATCTCCCCGGCGCCGCCGCCGGCCCCGCGGCAGATGCCGCCGTCGACCACCAGGCCGCAGCCGATGCCGCGCCCGATCGTCAGGACCAGGAACGTCCGGTGCCCCCGGCCGGTGCCGTACAGCCGCTCGGCGACCGCGAGGGCGTTGACGTCGTTCTCGACCAGCACGGGGACCCCGAGCGCGTGCCGCAGGGCCGCGCCGACCGGCACCGCCGTCCAGCCGAGGGTCGGCGCGGTGACGACGCCGGAGTCCTGCGCGTCCACCGAGCCGGGCAGCCCGATCCCGACGCCCAGCACCGGGCCGTCCTCGGCCGCGACGGCCTCCCGCAGCACGTGGCCGAGCGCGTCGAGGGCGTCCGGCCGGGACGGGTCGAACGGGTAGGTGGCCTGGCCGCGGACCTCGCCGTCGAACCCGACGGAGACGACCGCGACGTGGTCGTTGGTGACCTTCGCGCCGATCGCCCGGGCCTGTGCACCGCTGAGCCCCAGCAGCCGGGCCGGGCGGCCGCCCTGGCTCGGGGCCGTGTCGAGCTCGACGACCATGCCGCGCTCCACCAGCTCGCGGGTCACCTGGGTGATGGTCGCCGGGCTGACGCCGAGCAGCCGCGCGATCTCCGCGCGGCCCAGCGGGCCCCGCGTGCCCAGCAGGGCGAGCGTTGCCGCCGGGACCTGTTCTCCCCGCGCCGTGACGGACACGCGAACTCCTTCGTTCATGACTACCTTTAGTCACAAATTAAGCCCTCGGGCTGCGGGGGTCAAGCACCCGGCCCGGTCCTCCCCCGTCGCCGTCGCCGCCGCGCGACGGGCCGCACCCCCCGGTGCGGACCGGACGCGCAGCGCGCCGGCGGACCTTCCGCGGGTGCCCGCCGCGAGCGCCGAGGCGCCGGCGGCGGCCCGTCGCGGCGCCGCACCGCTTGCCGCATCGCCTGCCGCACGGTCTGCCGCACGGGCGGGTGCGTGCGAGGATCGGGCGTCATGGAGACCCCGTCCGCACCGGACGCCACGGCGCACGTCCCGTCCACGGCCCCCGCGCAGTCCACCCGGCTCTGGGTCGAGCGGACCGGCACCCGCACGTACACCGGTCGCAACAGCCGCGGCGCCGAGGTCAGCATCGGCCCCGTCGAGGCCGGCGCGGTGTTCACGCCCGGCGAGCTGCTGAAGATCGCGCTCGCCGGGTGCTCCGGCATGTCCGCCGACACGGCGCTGAGCCACCGGCTCGGCCCGGACGTCGAGGTCACCGTCGAGGTCGAGGGCGCGAACCACCCCACCGAGGACCGCTACCCCGCGCTGCAGGAGCGGATGGTCGTCGACCTCAGCGGCCTCGACGAGGCCACGCGCGACCGGCTGCTGCGCGTCGTGCAGCGGGCCGTCGACCAGCACTGCACCGTGGGCCGCACCCTCAAGCACGGCGCGACGGTCGACCTCGAGGTCGTCAGCCCGTGACGCGCCGCACCCCGCTGGTCGACGCGGCCCTGGACCGGGCCGTGACGATCCCGTCCGCGACCGTCCACGCGCACGTCGACCAGCTCCGGCGCAAGCACCCGGACGCCACGCCGCAGCAGCTCGTCGGACTGCTCGAGCGCGAGTACCTGCTGCTCGTCCAGGGCACCGGCGGCGCCGTCGGCGCGGCGGCCGCCGCCCCGGCGGTCGGCACGGGCGTCGCGCTGGCCCTGACGCTCGGCGACGTGGCGACGTTCTTCGGTGCGTCCGCGGCGTTCTCCCTGGCCGTCGCGAGCGTGCACGGCATCGACGTCCAGGACGCGGAGCGCCGCCGGGCGCTGCTGCTCGCCACGATCCTCGGGGAGACCGGCGTCAAGGCCGTGGCCGACGCCGGCGGCATCCGCACCGTCTCCGTCGCCCGCGCCCTGCTGACCCGGATGCCGACCGGCACGATCCGCCGCGTCAACACCCGGCTGACCCGGCAGCTGTTCCGGCGGCAGATCGCCCGGCAGAGCGGCCTCGCGTTCGGGCGGCTCGTGCCGTTCGGCATCGGGGCCGTGATCGGCGTGACCGGCGCGCGGGCGCTCGCGCGCACCGTCATCGAGGGCGCCCAGCAGGCCTTCGGCCCGGCACCCGCGGCGTTCGGCGACCGCGTCCTGGTCGTCGAGACCGGCGCCGAGCCCCGCCTGCTCCCCGAGGGCACCCCCGTCC
>JACXUT010000235.1 GCA_014763765.1 Micrococcales bacterium | reverse complement strand
GCTCCCGCGCCCCGCGAGGTCGTCATCTGCGCCCGAGGTCGTCACGCCGGCCTGACGACCTCGGGCCGAGGTGACGACCTCACCCGCCCAGGACGCTCCCCGTTGTCGCATCCGCACCACGCGGCGCGCCGAGCTCCGTGGTCGTCGCCCACCCCCGCCGACGCCCGCGCGCACTAGCCTTCCTCGGGTGACTGACACCCCCGCGTCGCACGCACCCACGCCCCCGGCCGGCACGGCCGCGAAGGTCGCCGACCTCGCGGACCGCTACCGCCGCGCCGTCACGGAGCCCGAGCAGGCCGCCGCCGAGAAGCAGCACGCCCGCGGCAAGCGCACCGCCCGCGAGCGCATCGAGGCGCTCCTCGACCCGGGCTCGTTCACCGAGCTCGACGCGTTCGTCCGGCACCGCTCCACCAACTTCGGCCTGGACCGCAAGCGCGTCCCCGGTGACGGCGTCGTCGTCGGCCACGGCACCGTCGACGGCCGCCCGGTCGCCGTCTACTCGCAGGACTTCACGGTGTTCGGCGGCAGCCTCGGCGAGGTGCACGGCCAGAAGATCACCAAGGTGATGGACCTGGCGCTGCGCACCGGCATGCCGCTGGTCGGCATCAGCGACGGCGGCGGCGCGCGCATCCAGGAGGGCGTCGCCGGGCTCACGCAGTTCGCCGAGATCTTCCGCCGCAACGTCGCCGCCTCGGGCGTGGTCCCGCAGATCAGCCTCATCCTCGGCCCGTCGGCCGGCGGCGCGGTGTACTCCCCCGCGCTCACCGACTTCATCGTCATGGCGGACGGCACCTCGAACATGTTCATCACGGGCCCGGACGTCATCCGCGCCGTGACCGGCGAGGACGTCGGCTTCGAGGAGCTCGGCGGCGCCACGACGCACAACACCCGCTCCGGCGTCGCGCACTACCTGGCCTCCGACGAGGAGGACGCGCTGGACTACGTGCGGTCGCTGCTGTCGTACCTGCCGCAGAACAACCTCACCGACCCGCCGGCCTACCCGCACGAGGCGGAGCTCGAGGTCACGGACGAGGACCTCGAGCTCGACACCCTGGTGCCGGACTCCGACAACCAGCCGTACGACATGCGCACCGTCGTCGAGCACGTCCTGGACGACGGGGAGCTGCTCGAGGTGCAGCCGCTGTTCGCGCGCAACGTGCTCATCGGCTTCGGCCGCGTCGAGGGCCACGCCGTCGGGGTCGTCGCGAACCAGCCGCTGACCATGGCCGGGACGCTCGACATCGACGCCGCCGAGAAGGCCGCGCGGTTCGTGCGGACCTGCGACGCGTTCAGCATCCCGGTGCTGACGTTCGTCGACGTCCCGGGCTTCCTGCCGGGCACCGACCAGGAGTGGAACGGCATCATCCGGCGCGGCGCGAAGCTCATCTACGCCTACGCCGAGGCGACGGTCCCGCTCGTCACCGTCATCACCCGCAAGGCGTACGGTGGCGCCTACATCGTCATGGGGTCGAAGCAGCTCGGCGCCGACGTGAACCTGGCGTGGCCCACGGCGCAGATCGCGGTCATGGGTGCCGGCGGTGCGGTGAACATCCTGCAGCGCGGCGCCCTGCAGCAGGTCGCCCAGGCCGGCGGGGACGTCGAGGCCGAGCGCGCCCGGCTCACGCGCGAGTACGAGGAGGCCATCGTGAACCCGTGGGACGCCGCGGACCGCGGCTACGTGGACGCGGTCATCGCGCCCGCCGAGACCCGGTCGCAGATCGTCCGCGCGCTGCGCGTGCTGCGCACCAAGCGCGCGGCGCTGCCCCCCAAGAAGCACGGGAACATCCCGCTGTGACCGGCGACCCCCTGCTCCCCGGCGGACACGACGGCGACGGGCACGACCACGGCCACGACGCGCACGACCACGCGGGCGGCGCCCACGGGCCCGAGCCGCTGCCCGGCGTCGACACCGGCGCCATGCACGCCGCCGTCGACGCCCTGACCGCCGCGCTGCACGACTACGTCGACACCGCCGCGGGCGTCCGCGCGGAGTTCGGCGCCTCGGAGGCCGACGAGGACCCGCGGGTGCTCGCGCTCGAGGCGCGCGTCTCCGGGCTCAACGCGCGGCTGTACGACCTGCTGCACGAGAGCCTGGGCATGCACTCCGAGCTCACGGGCATGACGTGGGAGGACGAGGCCGCGCCCGAGGCCGAGGCCGGCACCGACGAGGACACCGACGAGTTCCACCTCGGGTTCGTCGTCAGCGTGCCGCCGCACCCGAGCGACCAGACGATCGACGCCGTGCTCGGCATCGTCGACAACGGCGGGGCCGAGATCGTCGAGCGCCTGCTGGAGAGCGGCTTCACGGTCGAGGGCTGGGGCGCGTCGCGCGGGGCGCCGGTCGCGTTCGACGACGACCCGGACGACGACGAGGACGACCGGTGACGGCCGACGGGTCCGGGGCGTCCGGGCCGGCGCACGTCCAGGTGGTGCGCGGCACGCCCGACGACGTGGAGCTCGCGGCGCTCGTCGCCGGGCTGGTCGCCGCGGCGGGCGGCGGCGAGGACGGGACGTCCGACTGGCCGGGCAGCGCGCCGCGCGCCGGGTGGACGGACCGGGCCCGCACCGTCCCGGGCGGCGGCGCGGCCTGGCGCCCCGGCCCCGACGCGTGGCGGCACAGCCTGCGCTGACGCCGGCGCAATCCCGGTGAGCCGGGCCCCGGGGCGCGGGTAGGGTCGGCCGGGTGAGCACTGCACCCACCCCCGACAGCCGCGCACCGGAGCGTGCCGCCACCCCGATCGACGCGATCGCCGACGCGTACGTCGACACGACCGCCGCCCTCAACCCCTTCGAGGCCACCGCCCTCGGCATCACGGGCCACGACCACGAGGTCACGGACCTGTCCCCCGCCGGCCACGAGGCCCGCGCGGAGGCCACCCGGGCCACGCTGCGCGCGCTCGACGCCGAGCAGCCGGTCGACGAGGTCGACCGCATCACGCTCGCCGCCATGCGGGAGCGCCTCGGCCTGGAGCTCGAGCTGCACGACGCGGGCGAGCTGCTCGCCGACCTCAACGTCATCGCCTCGCCGGTGCAGGGCATGCGCGACGTGCTCGACCTCATGGCGACCGACGGCCCCGACGCCTGGTCCACGATCGCGCAGCGGCTCTCCGGGCTGCCGACCGCCGGCGCCGGCTACGTGGAGTCGCTGCGGCTCGCCGCCTCGCGCGGCCGCGTGCCCGCCGTCCGCCAGGTGCGCGAGGCGCTCGCGCAGGCCGAGGAGCTCGCCGACCCGTCGACGTCGTTCTTCACCACCTTCGTGGCCGGCCCCGAGGCCCGCGAGGCCGTCGCCGCCGGGGGTGACGCGCTGCGCGAGGACCTGGAGCGCGGTGCCGAGGCGGCCCGCCGCACGTACGCCGAGCTCGCCGCCTTCCTGCGCGACGAGCTCGCCCCGCAGGCGCCGGAGGCGGACGCCGCCGGCCGCGAGCGCTACGCCCTGTGGTCCCGGTACTTCCTCGGTGCCGCGGTCGACCTCGACGAGACGTACCGGTGGGGGCTCGAGGAGCTCGACCGCGTCGTCGCCGAGCAGGAGGCCGTCGCCGCGCAGATCGCCGGCCCGGGTGCCACGGTCGAGCAGGCCGTCGCCGCTCTCGACGCCGACCCGTCCCGCCGGCTCGAGGGCACCGAGGCCCTGCAGCGCTGGATGCAGGAGACCTCCGACGCGGCGGTCGCGGCCCTCGACGGCGTGCACTTCGCCATCCCCGGGCCGATCCGCACGCTCGAGTGCCGCATCGCCCCGACGCAGAACGGCGGCATCTACTACACCGGCCCGTCCGACGACTTCAGCCGGCCCGGCCGCATGTGGTGGTCCGTGCCGCCGGAGGTCACGACGTTCAACACGTGGCGCGAGAAGACGACCGTCTACCACGAGGGCGTCCCCGGTCACCACCTGCAGATCGGCCAGGCCGTCTACCAGCGCGCGACGCTGAACTCGTGGCGCCGGCTCGCGTGCTGGGTGTCGGGGCACGGCGAGGGCTGGGCGCTGTACGCCGAGCGCCTCATGGCCGACCTCGGGTTCCTCGACGACCCGGGCGACCGGCTCGGCATGCTCGACGGCCAGCGGATGCGGGCCGCCCGCGTCGTGCTGGACCTCGGCGTCCACCTGGGTCTGCCCGCGCCGGAGCGCTGGGGCGGCGGCACGTGGGACGCCGACAAGGCGTGGGAGTTCCTGCGCGCCAACGTCAACATGCCCGAGCAGTTCGTGCGGTTCGAGCTCAACCGGTACCTCGGCTGGCCGGGGCAGGCGCCCGCCTACAAGATCGGGCAGCGCATCTGGGAGCAGGTCCGCGACGGCAGCCGCTCCGCCGCGGAGGCGCGCGGCGAGGAGTTCGACCTGCGCGCGTTCCACGCCCGGGCGCTCGGCATGGGCGCGCTGCCGCTGGACGTGCTGCGGGACGCGCTCGCCTGACGGGCGCGCCCCGGCCCGGCGCCGGGACGTCGCGAGGCCCCCCGGACCTGGTGGTCCGGGGGGCCTCGTGCGTCGAGCGGACGGGGTTCAGGCCGCCAGCAGCGTGGGGCCGTACCGGAGCAGGATCGCCGCGACGAAAAGCACGATCACGGCGGCCGTCACGTACCAGTCGGTCCCGGTCGCCACGAACCGGCGCGCCCACGGCCCGGCGCGGCCCGGCAGCCGCAGGTGCCCGTCGCGGACGTTCCACCGGGTCAGGCCGGCCCACACCAGCGTCGTCGTCACGGTGATGAGCAGGCACCAGGGGCACAGCGCCTTGATGACGAAGTACGACTGCAGGAACAGCCACCACGCGAACACCAGGGCCACCGTGTACAGCGCCTGCGTGCCGAGCATGTACCACCGCGGGAACCGCACCCCGGCGATGCCGGCCACGGAGATCGCGATCACCACGGACTCGAACGCGATGCCGAGGAACGCGTTCGGGAAGCCCAGCACCTCCGCCTGCGGGGAGAGCGCCACGGTGCTGCACGAGATCACCGAGCTGACGTCGCAGCTGAACGTCGCGGACGGGTCGAGGGCGAGCCGCCACGCCTCGATCGACAGCACGAACGACGTGAACAACCCGATGACGCCGGACACGACCATCTCGATCGCGGTCCGGCGGCGCCACGCGACGCGCTCCGGGGAGTCGGGGTCGTCGTCCACGGGGTCGCGGTCGAGCAGGTCGATCGGGTCGGCGGCGGCGCCCACGGGGCGCGTGGCCAGGTCGCTGTCCTCGGTCACGCCTGTCATCGTCGCATCCCCTCCTGGGAGTTCCCCGGACATCATCGGCACGCCGTCGCTGCGCACGGGAGGACGTACGTCCCCGGCCCGGCCGTACGCTCGCCCGGTGACCACCCTCGTGCTGGCCTCCGCCTCCCCCGCCCGGCTCGCGACGCTCCGCGCCGCCGGCATCGAGCCCACCGTGGCGGTGTCCGCCGTCGACGAGCCCGCCGTGCTGGCCGCGGCCGGCCCCGTCGCGCCGGCCGAGGCCGTGCTGCTGCTCGCGCGCGCGAAGGCCCGTGACGTCGCGCCGGCCCACCCCGGGGCGCTCGTGCTGGGGTGCGACTCCATGCTGGAGCTGGACGGCGAGGTGCTCGGCAAGCCCGCCGACGCCGCCGAGGCCACCGCCCGGTGGCGTGCGATGCGCGGCCGCGCCGGGCTGCTGCACACCGGGCACTGGCTCGTGGACGCGCGGCAGAGCGCTGCCGCGGGCGCCTCGACGGAGGCCGAGCCGGAGGCGGAGTCGGGCGGGACGTCCACCACCGTCGTCCACTTCGCGGACGTGACGGACGCGGAGATCGCCGCCTACGTCGCCACCGGCGAGCCGCTCCACGTCGCGGGCGCCTTCACCATCGACGGCCTCGGCGGCCCGTTCGTCGAGCGCATCGAGGGCGACCACCACGGGGTCGTCGGCCTGAGCCTCCCCCTCCTCCGCCACCTCCTGGCCGCCCGCGCCG
>JACXUT010000234.1 GCA_014763765.1 Micrococcales bacterium | reverse complement strand
GCCCGCCCCGCCGCGGCCCCCGCGTCGCGGACCGGGCGCCGCCCTGACGGGCGTCGTCGTGGCCGTCATCCTGCTCGGGCTCGCGGGCCTGCTCGCCGCCGACCGCGCGGGCTGGTACACCGGCCCGATCCTCCCCGTCGTCATCGGCGGCGGCGTGGTGCTCGTCGGCGTGGCGATCATCGTGTCCGGCCTGCGCGGCCGCACCGCCGGCGGCCTGACGGCCCTCGCGATCATCGGCATGCTGATCGCCGGCCCGGCGGTCGTCGTCGACGGGCGCGGCGAGTGGCGGGTGGACCGCGACACGTTCCGCAGCGTCGACGTCGCGGTGACCAGCCGCGCGGCGGCCGAGAAGGGCTACGCGTTCGGCATCGGCGACGCCCACGTGGACCTCACCGACGTCCCCCTGACGGACGAGACGCTCGTCGTGCCCGTCAGCGGCGGCATGGGTGACATCACCGTCGTCGTCCCGGAGGGCGCCGCGGTGACCGCCGAGGTCACGTCCGGGGTCGGCGACATCGACTGGCGGGTCGACGGCAACCGGCAGCGGGCCGACGGGGTCGGCAACGACCGGCTCTTCACCAGCGAGGCCATGGCCGACGGCCGCGACGCGGAGATCGCGCTGACCATCGAGCTCGGCGTCGGCACCATCACCATCGAGGAGGACCGATGACCAGCACCGGACCCGGCACCCCCCGGCCCGACGACGCGGACGAGCCCGTGACCGAGCGGATCGACCGCCCCGCGACCGACGGACCGACGGAGCAGATCGCCCACGTCGAGCCCGCCGGCGAGACCGTGGAGCTCGCCGCGGCGCAGCCCGCCGGCGCGACCGAGCGGATCGCGCCCGTCGACGCCACGCGGGAGATGCCGTCGGCGACCGCCCCCGGCGGGACCGGCCCGGCGCCGGAGCAGCCCGTGACGCCCGCCGCCGCGCCGGTGCCGGGCCCCGGGTCCAGCGGCACCGTGCCCGGCGCTCCCCCGGCGCCCGCGCCGGCGCCCCGGTACGGCACCGCACCGGCCTCCGGACCGGCGCCCGCCTACCAGGCCCCGGCCGCCGCCCCGGCCGCCTCACCGGCCCCCGCGCCGGCGCCCGCGCAGCCGCCGGCCCTGCCGGAGGACCGCGGCCCACGCTCCGCGACCGTCGTGTGGGGCCTGATCGTCACGGTGGTCGGCGTCGGGATCCTCGCGGCCGCCGCGGGCGCGCGGATCGACGTGCAGCTCGCGCTGATCGTGCTGCTGGCGGGCGCGGGTCTCGCGCTGCTGGTCGGGTCGGTGCTCACCACGGCACGCCGCCGCGGCCGCGAGGCGCGGACCGGCCGCTGACCCCCCGGACGACGACGGAGGCCGGGACCCGATCGGGTCCCGGCCTCCGTCGTGCCGTGCGGGTGGTTCAGGCCTTGAGGCCCGCGTCCGCCGGGGCGGTGCTGCGCGTCTCGGCGACGGTCGCGACCGAGCGGCCGGCGATGGCCCACAGCGCGTAGCCGACGAGGATGAACATCACGCCCAGGCCCATGACCAGCGCCGCGACGCCGAACGCCACGACCGAGGTGAAGAGCGAGGCCCGGAGGAACGACGCGTTCATCGCGGTGTCACGCAGCGGGTCCTCGCGGTCGAGCTCGGCGTAGGTCTTGCCGCCGGTCGCCTCGAGGGCGTGGTGGTTGATGATGTCCGCCTGGGCGAACGCGGTCCACGGCGTCGTGACCGGCTGCCCGGCGAAGTTGGCCGCGTCCTCGGAGACGGTGATGTTCTCGTCGGCGAGGTGGCTGGAGACCGAGCCCCAGGTGACGCCGCCGGCGATGATGAGGACGAGACCGGCGACCGCCGAGATGATGCCGATGACGCGCGCAGCCTTCGAGCCGCCCGTCGCTGCCACGGTAGACATGTGGTGATCCCTTCAGATACCCCCGTTGCGGACCGACCCCTTGCCGGCCCGGTGGAACCTGTGAGCCCCACGGGAAGAGCGTCTCCCACGCGGCGGCCGGAAGGTGGGACGTTGGTCATGCGATCCGCTCGGAGAGGCTTCGTGACGCCACGCACAAAGACCGGATTCGCGCCGATCGGGTCTTTCGTCCCACGCAGAGTCGCCCGTCGAGCCTAGGACAGAGGTCCCGGTCTCCGGGAGGGGACGCCGCGGCCGGGAGCGCGACGGCCCGGCACCCCTCGGGGTCCCGGGCCGTCGGCGTCCGCGCGTGCGCCGCGCGTCACTCCCACTCGATGGTGCCCGGCGGCTTGCTCGTCACGTCCAGCACCACGCGGTTGACCTCGGGCACCTCGTTGGTGATCCGGGTCGAGATGGTCGCGAGCACGTCGTAGGGCAGCCGCGTCCAGTCGGCGGTCATCGCGTCCTCGGAGGACACCGGCCGCAGCACCACCGGGTGCCCGTACGTCCGGCCGTCGCCCTGCACGCCCACGGAGCGCACGTCGGCCAGCAGCACGACCGGGCACTGCCAGATCTCGCGGTCCAGGCCGGCGCGCGTCAGCTCCTCGCGGGCGATGAGGTCGGCGGCGCGCAGCACGTCCAGCCGCTCCTGCGTGACCTCGCCGATGATCCGGATGCCCAGGCCGGGGCCCGGGAACGGCTGGCGCCAGACGATGGCCTCCGGCACGCCGAGCTCCAGGCCGACGGCGCGGACCTCGTCCTTGAACAGCGCCCGCAGCGGCTCGACCAGCTCGAACTGCAGGTCGTCCGGCAGGCCGCCGACGTTGTGGTGGCTCTTGATGTTGGCCGCGCCCTCGCCGCCGCCCGACTCGACGACGTCCGGGTACAGCGTGCCCTGGACGAGGAACTTCACCTCCTCGCCGTGCGCGCCCGCCTCCTCGACGACCTCGCGCGCCGCGTCCTCGAACACGCGGATGAACTCGCGGCCGATGATCTTGCGCTTCGTCTCCGGGTCGGTGTGCCCGGCCAGGGCCGCGAGGAACCGCTCGCGGGCGTCGACGACCTTGAGGTTGACGCCGGTGGAGGCGACGAAGTCCTGCTCGACCTGCTCGGCCTCGCCGGTGCGCAGCAGGCCGTGGTCGACGAACACGCACGTGAGCTGGTCGCCGACGGCCTTCTGCACGAGCGCCGCCGCGACGGAGGAGTCCACGCCGCCCGACAGGCCGCAGATCACGCGGGCGCTGCCGACCTGGGCGCGGATCCGCTCGACCTGGTCGGCGATCACGTTGCCCGGGTTCCAGTCGGCGGCCAGGCCGGCACCCTCGTACAGGAAGTGCTCCAGCGTCCGCTGCCCCAGCGGCGAGTGCTTGACCTCCGGGTGCCACTGCACGCCGAACAGGCGGCGCTCGCGGTCCTCGAACGCGGCGACCGGGGACCCCGCGGAGGTCGCGAGGACCTCGAAGCCCTCGGGGGCGGCGTGGACGGCGTCGCCGTGGCTCATCCAGACGGTCTGCTGCTCGGGGCTGCCCGCCAGGACGGTGCCCGTGCGGACGACGTCCACCGGGGTGCCGCCGTACTCGCGGTTGCCGGTCTGCGCGACCTCGCCGCCGAGGGCCTTGGCCATCGCCTGGAACCCGTAGCAGATGCCCAGCACCGGCACGCCGGCCTCGAACAGCGCGGGGTCGACGAACGGCGCCCCCTCGGCGTACACCGAGGACGGGCCGCCGGACAGGATGATGGCCGCCGGGTCCTTGGCCAGCATGTCCTGCACCGACGCGGTGTGCGGCACGATCTCGGAGTAGACGCTGGCCTCGCGGACGCGGCGCGCGATGAGCTGGGCGTACTGGGCCCCGAAGTCGACCACGAGCACCGGGCGGTGCTGGTCGGCGGGCGAGGAGCCGGAGGGCGGTGGCACGGGCACGGGAGAGGCGTCGGTCACCGGACCAGGGTAGTGCTCCGCGGGAGGGCGACGGCCGCGTGCTCAGGAGCCGGAGCGGTCCCCGATGCGCCGCTGCCGGGAGATCTCCTGGCGCAGGCTCTCGTGGAAGTCCTCGGCGACGGCGAGCTGCTCGCGCAGCGCCCGCGAGCGCTCCTCCGCGGCCAGCCGGTACATCGCGAGGCGCTCCAGCAGCGCGTCGTGGTCCTCCTGGCTGACGCCCGGGGCGTTGATCCGGTCGAGGACGCCCAGCAGGTCGCCCATCTCGTCGAGGGAGAAGTCGAGCGGCTTCATGCGCTTGATCAGCTCCAACCGTGCGATGTCGGGCTCGGTGTACAGGCGGAAGCCGCCGTGCGTGCGGGCCGAGGGCCGGACCAGGCCGACCTCGCCGTAGTAGCGGATGGTGCGCAGGGAGAGCCCGGTGCGCTCCGCGACCTCCCCGATCTGCATCAGGTGCAGGGACACGGGCGACACCTCCTTCCGGGCCGGCGCGGCACAGCATAGCCGCGTCGCGCGCCCCGCTGACCTGCGCGGACGACCGGGGCGAGTGCACCCGCCCAGCCCACTCTCCTGTGACGTCAGCGTCGGACCGGACCGGGGCGCACCCTCCCGGTCGTCGGCGGCATCCCGGCCTGCAGTCTTCCCAAACGGGACAAACAGGACATATCTTCCGTAACGTGAGAGATGCCGACGCGACGCCCCGCCGCCTGCCCGGCCTCGACGCGCTCCGTGGGCTCGCCGTGTCGCTCGTCCTGCTCAACCACGCCTGGCCCGCGACGTTCGGCGCCGCCGGCGTGGTCGGCGTGACCATCTTCTTCGCCCTCTCCGGCTGGCTCATCACGGGCCTGCTGCTCCGCGACGTCGAGCAGCACGGCCGCGTGCGCTACGGCCGCTTCGCCGCCGCGCGTGCCCTGCGCCTCTACCCGCCCATGCTGTTCATGCTCGCGGGCTTCCTCGTCGTCGAGGGCGCCCTGGACCACCTCGGCGACCGCCACCTGGTCCCGGAGTCGCTGCTGGCCGCCGTGACCTACACGATGAACCTGCCGCTGCTCCCCCACGGGAGCGAGTCGCTCTACCACTTCTGGACCCTGGCGACCGAGGAGCAGTTCTACCTGCTCTGGCCGCTCGTCCTGGCCTGGGCGTGGCGGCGCGGCCTGCTGCGGGTGGCGGTCGGGATCGGCGTCCTCGGCACGCTCGCGGCGTGCACCGTCACGATGCTGCTGGTGGCGCCGGACGTCGCACGCGTCTACGCGCTGCCCACGTCCTGGGCCGCCGCGCTGCTCATCGGCTGCGCGGGCCGGCTCGGGCAGGACACGCTGCAGCAGCTGCTGCCGCCGGAACGCGGGCCCCGGCGGCGGCTCCTGGTCGTGCTGGTGGCGCTGCTGCTGGCGACCTCCCTGTCCGGGCCCACCGGGGCGCACCCCTGGTGGTACCTGCTGGGCGTGCCGTCGGTGGCCGCGGCCACCGTCGTGCTCGTGTCGTACGCCGGCCGCTGGCCGGTCCTGCCCAGCCGGCTGCTGCGTCCGGCGGTCGCCCTCGGCACGATCTCCTACGCCGCCTACCTGTGGAACGCGGCGATCGTGCGGTGGCTGCACCACCCGCAGGACGCGCTCGGCGCCCTCGCCACGATCGCGCTCACGCTCGTCGCCGCCACCGCGAGCTGGTGGCTGGTCGAGCGTCCCGCGGGACGGCTGCGCGCGCGACTGCTCGGCGGGCGCCGGGTCAGCGGGCGGGGGCGGACGCCGGCCGGCCCTCGATCCGGGCGACGGCGTCGGCGTGCACCCGCCGCTCCAGCACGAACGACATGACGGGGACCACGCCCGCGAGCGCCATCGTGGCGAGCCGGCCGAGCGACCAGCGCATGGCCGACCAGAGCTGCACGACGGTCGCCAGGTAGACGACGTAGACCCAGCCGTGGGCGATCGCCACCCACGTGCCGAGGACGGGCTCGGGGTCCCCGGTCGCCGGGTCGACGCCGCCGGCGTGCAGCACGTACTTGAGCACCATCTCGAGGCAGAGCACCAGCAGCATCGTGCCGGTGACCCACGCCATCGCGCGGTAGCGGGCGATGGCGTCGACCACGAAGTGCTGAC
>JACXUT010000233.1 GCA_014763765.1 Micrococcales bacterium | reverse complement strand
GGGTCGGCGGGTCGGTGGGTGGGGTGTCGTGGCTGGTCGGGGGCTTCGGGGGTGCTCTTCCGCGTGATCATGCGGATTTCACCCGGCCCTCCGGTCGGCGCGTCGGGCCCCGGTGGCCGTAGCATGGGCGAAATGTCCGATTTGTACGAATCGGTGAGGCGAGCCCGGCGATGGCGTCGGGCGGGTGGAGGTGTGACATGGCACGGACGCGACGAGCGCTCGCCGGGCTCCTGCTGACGGCGCTGGCCGTGACGGCGGGAGCGGCTCCGGCGTTCGCGTCGCCGGCTCCTGCGACGCCGGGACCGGCCGCGCTCCGGCCGGCGGCCGACGACCCGGCCGCGGACGACCCGGCGGCCGGCCCGGACGCGACCGACCCCGGCCCGGACGCCGGCGCGACCGACCCCGACGCCGCCTGCACGACGCCCTCCGACGGCTACGCCCCGGCCGGTCGCTGCGAGCTGGTCATCGCCCGCGCGACCGCGCTCTGCGTCGGCGACGCCCCCGTGCTCGACTACGCCGTCGAGCCGTACGGGACGTCGAACGACACGGTCACGCTCACGTGGGTCAACCCCGACGGCGACGCGGTGGTCCAGTCGGGCCTGCCGCTCAGCGGCCGGGTGTACTGGCCCGGCACCGTGCTCGACGGCGACCAGGTCGTCGACTGGCCCGGCTGGTCGCAGCAGCCGGACGGCACGTGGGTGCAGCACGACGAGTTCGACTTCTCCCGGCCGGCGGTGCGGGTCGAGTTCGAGGTGAACCCGTCGGCGTCGACCGTCGTGGCCTACCCGCCGCCGACGTCGGCGTGCGCGGGGCCGCAGGAGGAGGTCGACGGCGTGGTCGTGACGCCCCCGGACTCGGAGGTCTCCGGCGTCGTGACGACCTCCGAGGTGCTCGCCGCGCCCGCGACGGAGGTCCGCTACCAGTCGGCGGTGCTCGCCGTGACCGGGGCGAACTCGTGGCAGCTGCTGGCCGCCGCGGGTGGCGCGGTGCTGCTGGGTGCCGGACTGGTCGTGGTCGCGTCCCGCCGGACCCACCGGGCCCGCTGACCCCGTCCCGCCCACCGGGCGGGATCGCACGGCACCGGCCGGGCCCCGTGCTCGGCTGGTGCCGTCCGTCGCGTCGGCCGTGCGCGGGGGAGCGCCCCCCGGTCGTCAGAGCAGCCGGTCCACCACGTGGTCGATGCAGGCGGTGAGCGCCAGCACGTCGTCCGGCTCCACCGACGGGAACATCGCGACCCGCAGCTGGTTGCGCCCGAGCTTGCGGTAGGGCTCGACGTCGACGATGCCGTGCGCCCGCAGGATGCGCGCCACGGTCGGCGCCTCGACCTCGGGCGCGAGGTCCACGGTGCCGACGACGGGTGAGCGCTGCCCGGGGTCGGTGACGAACGGGCGGGCCCAGTCGCGGGCGTCCGCCCAGCCGTACAGGTGCCCGGCGGAGGTCGCGGTCCGCGCGGCGCACCAGTCGAGGCCGCCGTTCGCCAGCATCCAGTCGACCTGCTCCGCGAGCAGCACGAGCGTGGCGATCGCGGGGGTGTTGAGGGTCTGGTCCGCGCGCGAGCTGCGCACGGCCGCGCTCAGGGACAGGAACTCGGGCACCCAGCGGCCGGACTCGACGCGCTCGGCGCGCTCGACCGCGGCGGGGGACAGCACGGCCAGCCACAGGCCGCCGTCGGACGAGAACGACTTCTGCGGCGCGAAGTAGTAGGCGTCGGTCTGCGCGACGTCGACGGCGAGGCCCCCGGCGCCCGAGGTGGCGTCGACCAGCACCAGCGCGCCCTGGTCGGCGGAGCCCGGCACGCGGCGGACGGGCGCGACGGCGCCGGTGGACGTCTCGTTGTGCGCCCACGCGTAGGCGTCGACGCCGTCGGCGGCCGCGGGCGTCGCCGAGGACCCGGCGGGCACCTCGGTGACGACGGGGTCCTCGAGGAACGGGGCGCGCGCCGCGGCGGCCGCGAACTTGCCGCCGAACTCCCCGAAGACGGCGTGGGCCGACCGGCGCTCCACGAGGCACAGCGTCGCGACGTCCCAGAAGGCCGTCGAGCCGCCGTTCCCGAGCGCGACCTCGTACCCGTCCGGGAGGGAGAACAGCTCGCCGAGCCCGGCGCGCACGCGGCCGACGAGCGAGCGGACGGGGGCCTGGCGGTGCGAGGTGCCGAGGAGGCTGCGGCCGACCTCGGCGAGCGCCCGGACCTGCGCGTCGCGGACCTTCGCGGGCCCGGAGCCGAACCGGCCGTCCGACGGCAGGAGCTCCTCGGGGATGGTCACGGTGGCGGGCGTCACGGTCACGCGCCGCACCCTACGCGCCCGACGCCGCCCGGCGGCAGGACCAACTAGCCTGTGGACGGACGTCTGCGTACACAGGAGGGCACCGGCGTGAGTGACCTGATCGACACGACCGAGATGTATCTGAAGACCATCTACGAGCTCACCGAGGAGGGCATCACGCCGCTGCGCGCCCGCATCGCCGAGCGGCTGGGGCACAGCGGTCCCACGGTGTCCCAGACCGTCGCCCGCATGGAGCGGGACGGGCTCGTCGTCGTGTCCGGTGACCGCCACCTGGAGCTGACCGAGGCGGGCCGCACGAAGGCGATGCGCGTGATGCGCAAGCACCGACTGGCCGAGCGGCTGCTGGTCGACGTCATCGGGCTGGACTGGGAGTACGTCCACGAGGAGGCGTGCCGCTGGGAGCACGTCATGAGCGAGCGGGTGGAGCGCCGGCTCGCCGGCCTGCTCGACCACCCGCACTTCGACCCGTACGGCAACCCGATCCCCGGTCTCGACGAGATCGGGGAGGAGCGCACGCCGGTCGGGTTCCTCGACGGCGTGGAGTCGCTCGTCGCCGTCGCGGCGGCTGCGACCGGCCCGACCACGGGGGTCGTCGCCCGGCTGGGTGAGCCCATCCAGACGGACGTGGACCTGCTCGCCCGCCTCGCGCAGGCCGGCGTGCGTCCCGGCCAGGAGGTCACGGTCGAGAAGGGCGCCGGCGTCGTCACGGTCGGGAAGCCCGGCGCGGAGACGGTGCTCGACCTGCCGCAGGAGGTCGCCCGCCACGTGTTCCTCGGGGTCGGCTGAGGCCCTCGCCCCGCGCCGGTGACGGCGCCCGGCACCGACGGCCCCGCGGTGTGGCACGCGCCACCCGCGGGGCCTCGTCGTGTGCGTGACCAGGGTCCCCGCGGGGGCGTCCGGGTGATCGGCAAACGGATCGTGACCGGAACGTGACAATCGGCTCGGGGGTCGGGTACGGTCGGTCCTGCTCGACGGAACCCTCCTCCGTCAGAGCCCTTGGACGGTACGCCGAGCCCTGCCGCCGCCCGAGGTCCGTACGACTCGCCGGCAGGGGCGGGGGAACCACTTGTGGGCACCGGCGACGGTGTCCTTGGGGTGAAGCCGCGCGACGTGACCGGGGCCTCCCGGGAGCGCCACGCGGCCGGGTATCTCCACCCGAACCCGACAGCTCACCTCGTAGGCGCCAGGAGAGGCTGTACGTGTCCGCAAGTGCTGTGCGCGCCCGACACCGTTCTGCGCGTCGCCCCGTCACCCCCCTGACCGACCTCGCCACCGCCGCCACGGGCACCCTCGCCCAGGCCGGTCGCCGCACCGCCGTCGTCGCGGCCACCACGGGGCTCATGGTCTCCGCGGTCGCCGTCCCCGCCGGCGCCGCGACGACCTCCGGCGACCAGGCCGCGCTGCCGTCGGTCGACACCACCGCGCTGACCGCCTCCGCGAAGACGGTCCTCGACACCGCGCCGGTCGTCACCGCCCCGGCCGACGCCGCGTGGACCTTCGAGGCCCCCGCCGCGACCGCCGTGGTCCCGGAGCCCGAGCCGGAGCCCGAGCCCGAGCCGGTCGTCTCCCGCAGCGCCCAGCGCGCCACGGTCGAGGCCGCCCCGGTCGAGGTCGCCGCCGCCGCCGTGCCGCAGTCGGTCGCCGGCAACGCCGTCCTCGAGATCGCGGCCCGCTACGTCGGCACGCCGTACCTCTCCGGCGGCACAACCCCGGACGGCTTCGACTGCTCCGGCTTCGTGTCCTACGTGTACGCGCAGCTCGGCATCTCGCTGCCCCGCACGTCGTCGGCGATCCGCGACGCGGGCACGGTCATCTCGGCCGCCGAGGCCCAGCCGGGTGACCTCATCTGGAGCCCCGGCCACATCTCGATCTACGCCGGCGGCGACCAGCAGATCGACTCCCCGCGCCCCGGCAAGACGGTGCAGTTCCGCGCCATCTGGCAGAGCTCGCCGACGTTCATCCGCATCGGCTGAGCCTCCCGGGCACGCACGACGCCTCCAGGACCCCCGCACCCGCCCCGGGTGCGGGGGTCCTGCCGTCCCCGGGGGTCCGCACGCCCCGCACCGGCGCGGCCGGCGCGAAAGACCGGGCCGGTTCCCGGGGTGGGCGCGTACGCTGGCGCTGCTCGCTCCCCAGCGGACCCGTCAGCCAGACGGGCCCCCCGGTCAAGGAGTTCGCCGTGCTGCTCCCTGCGCCACCCCGGACGTTGCTCCTCAACGCCAGCCTGGAACCGCTGTGCGTCGTCGCACTGCCGCGCGCCGTCACGCTCGTGATGTCGGGCAAGGCGACGGTGCTCGAGTCGGACGGGCGGGTGCTGCACTCCGAGCACGTCGCCGTCCCGATGCCCGTCGTGCTGTCGCTGACCCGCTACGTGCACGTCCCCGTGCGCCGGCCGCTGCCGCCGACGCGCCGCACCGTGCTGCAGCGCGACGACCACCGGTGCGCGTACTGCGGCTCGCACGCCGACACCGTGGACCACGTGCACCCCCGCTCGCGCGGCGGCCGGCACGAGTGGACCAACGTCGTCGCGGCGTGCCGGCGGTGCAACCACCGCAAGGCCGACCACCTGCTCCATGAGATCGGGTGGGAGCTGGCCTGGACGCCGTCGGCCCCGCGGGGTGCGACGGCGTTCCTGCGCGGGGTGGCCGCCGACGAGCCGGCCTGGTCCGCGTACCTCGCCGCCTGAGCGACGGAGCGGGTCAAGGGCACGGCAAGGAAGCGCCACGCCCTGCTCCGTGGCAGGTGCGGATCCGGCATGATCGGGGGCACACTGGGGTGTGCCACCAAGGAGGTCGGAGCCATGAAGCGGGACGCGGAGATCCTGGTCGGGGTGGACGGGTCGGCGGCGAGCATGCACGCGCTCGACTGGGCGGCCGGGGAGGCGCGCACGCGACGTCGCCCGCTGCACGTGGTGTGCTCCTACACGCTGCCGTCGTTCACGGCCGCCTCGCTGGACGGCGGGTACGCGGCCCTCGACGACACCGCCATCCAGCAGGGCGCCCGCGCGGTGCTCGCGGAGGCGCAGCAGCGCGTCGCCGGGCCGGACCTCCAGGTCACGACCACCGTGGCGACCGGCGACGCGGCGGCCGTCCTGGTCGAGATGTCACGGGACGCCTCGCTCGTCGTCGTCGGCACCAGGGGCAAGGGCGGGTTCGCGGACCGGCTGCTCGGGACCGTCTCGTCGACGCTGCCGGCGCACGCGTACTGCCCGACCGTCGTCGTGCCGCTGCGCGACCAGCGCCGGGGCGGCATCGTGCCGAGCGACGAGTCCGCGCCGGTGGTCCGGCCCGTGCGGCGCATGGTCGTCGGCGTGGACGGCTCCCCGCAGGCGGACCTCGCCCTGCGCCACGCGATCGAGGAGGCGCAGGCGTGGGGCGCCGAGCTCACGGCCGTCGCCGGCGTGCCCGTCGGCAGCGGCTCGGGCGTCATGGCGTGGCTGCCCGCGACGATCGACCAGACGCAGGTGCTCGCGGACGTCACGGAGGGGCTCAACGTCGTCGTCGACCGCGCGCTGGCCGACCACCCCGGCGCCACGGTGCGGAGGGCCGTGCTGGACGGCACCGGCGCGGAGCTGCTCACCGAGTTCTCGGCCGCGACCGACCTCATCGTCGTGGGCTCCCGGGGGC
>JACXUT010000232.1 GCA_014763765.1 Micrococcales bacterium | reverse complement strand
CGGGCGGGGCGCTCAGCCCCGCCGAGCGCCCCGCCCGAGCACCCCGGCCGCTCAGCCCTCCGCGAGCGCCGCGCGCAGCCCGTCCACGAGCGGCGTCGTCGGCCGCCCGATGAGCCGCGACAGGTCGTCCGTGCCCCCGGCGAGCAGCCCGTCGCGGGTGTTCTCGTCCAGGGCGACCACGAACCCCGCGGTGCCCTCGTCGAGCCCGGCGGCCAGCAGGTCCGCCCGGCGCTGCTCGGACGTCACCGCGCGGAACACGACCGGGCGGCCCAGCACCTCGGACGCCGCGGCGGCGAGCTCGTCGAACGACCACGCGACGTCGCCGGCCAGCTCGTACACCGCGTCGTCGTGGCCCTCGGTCCGCAGCACGACGGCGGCCGCGGCCGCGAAGTCGTCGCGGGGGGCGCTGGCGACCCGGCCGTCGCCGACGGCGGCGACGATCTCCCCGGACTCGCGGGCCTGCTGGACGTCGCCGAGGTAGTTCTCCGTGTACCAGCCGTTGCGCAGCAGCGTGAAGGTCAGGCCGGACGCCCGGATGATCTCCTCCGTGGCCTTGTGCTCCGGCGCGAGCACGAGCGGCGTCGCGTCCGCGTGCGGGGCCGACGTGTAGACCAGCCGGCGTGCGCCCGCCGCCACCGCCGCCTCGACGACCGCGCGGTGCTGCGGGACCCGGCGGCCGACCTCGCTGCCGGACACGAGCAGCACGACGTCGGCGCCCTCGAGGGCGGCGGCCAGCGTCTCCGGGCTGTCGTAGTCGACGGCGGCCACGCGCACGCCGCGCTCGGCGAGGTCCGCCAGCCGCTCGGTGCGGCGTCCGGTGGCGACGACCTGCTCGGCGGGCACGCCGTCCGCGAGCAGGTGCTCGACGACGAGGCGGCCCAGGTGGCCGGTGGCACCGGTGACGACGATCGACATGGGGGTTCCCTTCCGTAGCGCGCCGGGTGACGGCGCCACCGGGCCCGCGCCCGGCACCCGCCCCAACCAGCGGCGCCGCGCGAACCTTCCGGATCGCGGGTACCCACTTCTGCGTAAGGTACTGGCATGACGGTGAGCATCGAGGCCAGCCCGCTGCAGTCGTCCGCACCCGGTGCGGCACCGAGGCCGAGCGCGCTGCAGGAGTTGCTGACGGACGGCGTGCTGCCCGCGGCGTGCCCCAGCCGGATCGTCCTGGACCACGTGACGAGCAAGTGGGGCGTGCTGGTGCTGGTCGCGCTGTCGGAGGGCACCCGGCGCTGGGGCGAGCTGCGGCGGGTGGTCGAGGGCATCAGCGAGAAGATGCTCGCCTCCACGCTGCGGACCCTGGAGGCCGACGGGCTGGTGCTGCGCGAGGCCACGCCGTCGATCCCGCCGCGGGTCGACTACTCGCTGACGCCGCTCGGCCGGGAGCTCGCCACGCACCTGCTGCCCCTGGTGTCCTGGGTCGCGGCGCACGCGGAGGCCATCGTGCGCCGCGACTGACGCGCGTCGGCCGCGGCGCGGGCCGGGCGGCGGACCGCCGTCGTGCGCACCCGCCCAGGGGACGCACAGGCCCGGCGCCTACGATGACCCCTCCGCCAGACCCCGATCGAAGGACGAGCTCGTGCGCCGAACGGCCGCCTCCCTCCTCGCCGTCTCGCTGCTGCTGCTCGCCGGCTGCGGCAGCGACGGCGCGGACGACTCCGCCTCCCCCTCCACGTCCGCCTCCGCGTCGCCCGACGCCGCCGCCACGGCCAGCGCCGAGGACGTCGCCGCCCTCGAGGCCGTCACGCTGACCGGCGAGCCCGGCGAGGAGCCCACGTTCGACTTCGAGCAGCCGTTCTCGGTGTCCGCCGCCGTCGCGCGCGTCGTGACGCCCGGCACCGGCGAGACCGTCGAGGAGGGCCAGCTGATCGGCGTCAACATCGCGGCGGTCAGCGGCGAGGACGGCAGCAGCCAGGGCGGCACCTACGGCAGCACCCCGCAGTCGTACGTCGCGGACGACGCGAACCTCCCGCCCGCCCTGCTCGAGCAGGTGCTCGGCCAGAAGGTCGGCGCGCGGCTGCTGTTCGCGAACCCCAGCACCTCCGGCACGCTGCTGCTCGCGGTCGAGCTGATGAGCACGCAGTCCGTGCCGACGCGCGCCGAGGGCACCGCCGTCACGCCGCTGCCGGAGGGCCTGCCGACGGTGACGCTCGCCGACGACGGCCAGCCCTCCATCGAGCCGGTCGACGGCGACGCCCCGACCGAGCTCGTCGCGCAGCCGCTCATCGAGGGCTCCGGCCCCGCGGTCGAGGCGGGGCAGACGCTCACCGTGCAGTACAGCGGCTGGCTCTGGGACGGCACGCCGTTCGACTCCTCCTGGGAGCGCGGCGCGTCCTCCACGTTCGCCCTGACCGGAGTCATCGAGGGCTGGCAGCAGGGCCTCGCCGGTCAGCCCGTCGGCAGCCAGGTGCTGCTGGTCGTCCCGCCGGACCTCGGCTACGGCGACCAGGAGAAGGACGGCATCCCGGCCGGGTCCACGCTGGTCTTCGTCGTGGACATCCTCGCCGCCTCCTGACGGCACGCAGCGCAGCACAGGGACCTCGGTCGCACCAGCGGCCGAGGTCCCTGTCGTCGTGGCACCCGACGTGGCTACTGTGGCGTCCTGCGGCCCTGCACACCCGGGAGACCAGCGATGGAGACGGCGACGACGCCGTCGGTCCGCAACGTGGCGCTCGTCGGCCACGGCGGTTCCGGCAAGACGACACTGGCTGAGGCCCTGCTGCTGCGGTCCGGGGCTGTCCCCCGGGCCGGCAGGGTGGAGGACGGCTCGACGGTCTGCGACCACGAGCCCGAGGAGGTCGCGCGCGGCTCGTCCGTGAGCCTGGGCGTCGCCGACCTCGACTGGACGTGCAGCCAGGGCTGCCCCCACCGCATCACCCTGCTGGACACACCCGGGTCGCCGGACTTCGCCGGCGCGGTGGACGCGGCGCTTGCCGTCGCCGACCTCGCGGTGGTGGTGGTCAGCGCGGTCGACGGGGTGCAGTCCGGGACCGAGGCGGTCTGGCGGCGGTGCGACGAGGCGGGGATCCCCCGCCTCGTCGTCGTTTCGCAGGAGGACCGGGCGCGCGCGGACTTCCACCGGGTGCTCGACCAGGTGCGCGACCTCGCGGCCCGCACCGGCCGGGACCCGTCGGGCGTCGTGCCCCTGGAGCTGCCGCTCGGCGAGGAGCAGGCGCTGCACGGCGTCGCGGACGTGCTGTCCGACCGCGGGCTGGACTACGGCACCGACGGCCGCCACCACGACTGCGACCTGCCCGCCGACGTCGCGGACGAGGAGCACCGGCTGCACGGCGAGGTCACCGAGGAGATCGTGGCCCACGACGACGAGCAGCTCGAGCGCTACCTGTCCGGGGAGGAGCCCGGCGCCGCGGACCTCGAGCGCACGCTGGCGCGCGAGGTCGTGACGGGCGGGGCCGTGCCCGTGCTCGTCGCCTCCGCCGCCACCGGCGTGGGGATCGACCGGCTCGCGGACCTCGTGTGCGAGATCGGGCCGTCGCCCGCGGACCGGCCCGCGCGGCTCGTGGTCGGGAGCGGCTCGGAGGAGGAGGGCGGTGCCGTCACGGAGCTCCCCGCCGACCCGGACGGCGAGACCGTGCTGCACGTCTTCCGGACGGTCGCCGACCCGTTCGTCGGGCAGGTGTCCGTGTTCAAGGTGCTGTCCGGCACCGTCCGCTCCGGGGACCGGCTGGTCGCCGCGGGCACGGGCGCGGAGGAGCGGCTGCACGGGCTGTTCCGGCTGCGCGGCCGCGACCACCTCCCCGTCGACGCGCTGCCCGCCGGGTCCGTCGGCGCGGTCGCCAAGCTCGCCGGCGCGCCGGCCGGCACGCTGCTCGCGTCGCGGGCCCAGCCGGTGCGGCCGGTCACGCTGCCGCCGCGGGAACCCGTGCTGGCCGTCGCGCTCGCACCGGTCAGCCAGGCCGACGACGACAAGCTGTCGGCCGCGCTGACACGCCTCGCGGCGGAGGACCCCACGCTGCGGGTCGACCGCACCCCCCACCAGACGGTGCTCCGGGGGCTCGGGGACGCGCACCTCGCGGTCGCCGTCGACCGGCTCGCCCGGGTGTTCGGCGTCCACGTCACCACCGAGCCCGTGCGCATCGCGTACCGGGAGACGCTCGCCGGCCCGGCCGAGGCCGAGGGGCGGCTGAAGAAGCAGTCCGGCGGCCACGGGCAGTTCGCCGTGGTGCAGCTGCGGCTCACCCCGCGGGCACCCGGCACCGGGTTCGCGTTCGTCGACTCCGTGGTGGGTGGCGCGGTGCCCCGGGCGTACCTGCCGGCCGTCGAGCGCGGGGCCGCGGAGGCGCTCGCCGCGGGCGGGCCGCTGGGCCACCCCGTCGTCGACGTGCAGGTGGAGGTCCACGACGGCAAGGCGCACGCCGTCGACTCCTCCGACATGGCGTTCCGCACGGCCGCCGCCGCGGGGGTGCGCGCCGCCCTCGCGTCCGCCGGCACCGTCCTGCTGGAACCGACCCTGCACGTCACCGTCGTCGTCCCGTCCGCCGCGCAGGGGGACGTGCTCGGCGACCTGTCCGGCCGCCGCGGGCGCATCACCGCCACCGGCACCACCGACGACGGGCGCGTGCGGATCGAGGCCGTCGTCCCCGAGGCCGAGGTCGTCCGCTACGCGCTCGACCTGCGGTCGCTCACCGGCGGGCACGGGGAGCTGGTGCTCGCGCCCGGGGAGTACGAGGTCAGGCCGGGGCACCTCGCGCCGGCCTGACGACCACGGGAGCCGGCCGACGCGGTCTGCGCGGGCGGGTGGCTAGCGCCCGGCGGCCAGCGCCTCGGGCGCGGCCTCCGGGACCGGCGTGCCCGTGCCGAGCCGCGCCTCGTACATCCCGATCTTCATCTCGATGATCGCCAGGTGCTCGGCGGCCGCGGCGAGCTCCGCCCGCACGGCGTCCCGGTGCGCGACCAGCAGCGCCAGCCGCTCCGGCTCCGTGCCGTCCCCGCGGCGGACCAGCGCCACGTACTCGCGGAGCTCCCGGATCGGCATGCCGGTCGCCCGCAGCCGCGTCAGCAGGTGCAGCCAGCCGAGGTCGCGCTCGGTGTAGCGCCGGTGACCCGAGGCGTCGCGCTCCACGGCGTCCAGCAGCAGGCCGTCACGCTCGTAGTAGCGCAGCGTGTGGGCGGACAGGCCGGTCGCCGCGGACGCCTCGGCGATGGTGAACGTGCGGGTCTCGTCGGTCACGCACACCAGCATGCGCCGGTGGTCAAGCGGGCGGCCCGGGGCCGGCGGCCGGCACGCCTAGGCTCGGGGGCGTCCACCCGCCCGCCCGAAGGAGCACCGTGCGTCGACCCACCCGCTGGGAGCAGATCGGCCAGCAGAACCCCGACCGGTCCGCCTGGTACGTCGAGCGGTTCCGCCGCATGGCCGCCGACGGCGCCGACCTGGCGGGCGAGGCGCGGACGGTCGACGCGATGGTGCCCCGCGGCGCCCGCGTGCTCGACGCCGGCTGCGGACCCGGCCGCGTGGGCGGCGAGCTCGTGCGGCGGGGGCACACCGTCGTCGGCGTCGACGTCGACCCGGTGCTCGTCGAGGCCGCCCGCGCCGACCACCCCGGCGGCACCTGGCTGGTCGGCGACCTCGCGGAGCTCGACCTGCCCGCCGCCGGCATCGACGAGCCGTTCGACGTGGCCGTGATGGCCGGCAACGTGCTGACCTTCGTCGCCGAGGGCACGGAGGCCGAGGTGCTGCGCCGCATCCGCGCGCACCTCGCACCCGGTGGCCGGCTCGTCGTCGGGTTCGGCGCCGGGCGGGGCTACCCGTTCGAGGCGCTCGACGCGGACGCCGCCGCCGCGGGCCTGCGCGTCGACCACCGGTTCGCGACGTGGGACCTGCGGCCGTTCACCCCGGAGTCCGACTTCCTGGTCGCCGTCCTCACCTGACCACCCTCGCTCCCTCCCGTCCCC
>JACXUT010000231.1 GCA_014763765.1 Micrococcales bacterium | reverse complement strand
GTGCGGCGCCCCGCACCGGGGCCGGGGACGACGTGAGCCGCGAGGCGGCGCGCCGCACCGACGCCGCCCGCGGGCAGGCACCCGCGCCGGCGAGAGGGGCTGCGGGCAGGGGAGCCGCCGGCGCGGGCCGCACCGGGAAGCCCCGTCCCGCGACGGCGCCGCGCACGCCGGCCCGGACCCCGGGGGCGCCCAGCACCGCGGCCGTGCCGCGCTCACCCGCGCCCGGCACCGTCGGCACCGCGGGCAGCCCCCGCCCGGGCGTGCCGCAGCAGTCCGTCCCGCGTCCCGCGGCCCCGCGTCCCACGGCGTCCCGCGCGCGCTCCGCGCCGCCCCGCCCCGCGGCGGGTCGTCCCAGCAGCTCCCGCCCGGGTGCGCGCACGGGCGGCGCCGACCGCCGGGGCCCCCGCGCCGAGACCGTCCAGCAGCGGCTGCCGCGGCTGTTCACCGTCCGCGCGCTGGTGATGCTCGTCGTGCTCTCGATCGCGTTCGTGCTGGTCTTCCCGACGTTGCGGCAGTACCTCGACCAGCAGGTGCAGCTGGAGCAGCTGCGCGCCGAGGTCGCCGCCGCCGAGCAGGCGAACGACGACCTGCAGGCGGAGCTGGACCGCTGGTCGGACCCGGCGTACGTGGAGGCGCAGGCCCGGTCGCGGCTGGCGTTCGTGATGCCGGGGGAGCGGGCGCTGCGCCTGGCGGACCCGGAGGTCGTGCCGGAGGAGCAGCCCGCGGACGAGGCGCCGGCCGGGCCCGCGACCTCGGCGGACCCCGACGACCCGACGCGGCCCTGGTACGCGCGGCTCTGGGACTCCGTGCAGGTCGCGGGCGTCGCCGGGACCGGTGAGGCCGGCGGGTCCGCGGAGGACCCGGAGGCGGGGGACAATGGGTCGGCGCCGGCCGACGGGACCCCGAGCCCGGGCGACGGCGCCCCCGACGCGGAGCCGACGCCCTGAGGTCTGCCCCGACCGCCGCCGACCAGCCCGACCCGAGGAACGCCGTGACCGACCTGCCCCCGACCACCGTGGGCGCCCTGCCCGACCCGGCCGAGGTGCCGCGCGCCCGGCACGACGCGCCCGACGTGACCGACGCCGACCTCGCGGTGCTGCGGGAGCAGCTCGGCCGGCCGGCGCGTGGCGTGGTGGGGGTCGCCGCCCGGTGCGCGTGCGGACGGCCGCTGGTGGTGCGCACCGCGCCCCGGCTGGACGACGGCACCCCGTTCCCGACGACGTACTACCTGACGTGCCCGCCCGCCGTCGGTGCGGTCAGCACGCTCGAGGCCGGCGGCCTGATGAAGGAGCTGACGGCCCGGGTCCAGAGCGAGCCGGAGCTGGGTGCGGCGTACCGGGCCGCGCACGAGGCGTACCTGGCGGACCGGGCGGCGCTCGGCGACGTGCCGGAGATCGCGGGGGTCTCCGCCGGGGGGATGCCGACGCGGGTGAAGTGCCTGCACGTGGTCGTGGGGCACGCCCTGGCGGCCGGTCCCGGTGTGAACCCGGTCGGCGACGAGGTCCTGCTGATGCTGCGCGACGTGTGGCGGCCGGACCGCTGCACCTGCTGAGCCGCCGGGCGCACCCGTCGGGGGATGGGAGGATGGCACGCGTGACGCGTGTGGCTGCCATCGACTGCGGGACCAACTCCATCCGGCTCCTGGTGGCCGACGTCGACCCGTCCGCGGGGACCCTCGTGGACCTCGACCGCCGCATGGAGGTCGTGCGGCTCGGGCAGGGCGTCGACCGCACGGGACGCATCGCACCGGAGGCGCTCGCGCGGACCCTGGACGCCACCCGCCGCTACGCGCAGGTGTGCGCGGACCTCGGCGTCGAGGCGGTCCGGTTCGTCGCGACCAGCGCGTCGCGCGACGCGGAGAACCGCGACGAGTTCGTCGCGGGTGTGCGCGAGGCGCTCGGCGTGGAGCCGGAGGTCATCGGCGGCGTCGAGGAGGCCGCGCTCTCGTTCCGGGGCGCGACCGGGGTGCTCGGTGCGCGGCACGACGCGCCGTACCTGGTGGTCGACCTCGGCGGCGGCTCCACCGAGGTGGTGCTCGGGGACGGCAGCCCGGAGGCCGCGTACTCGATGGACGTCGGCTGCGTGCGCATCACCGAGCGCCACCTCCGGTCGGACCCGCCCGCGGCGGACGAGGTCGGGGCCGCGGTCCGCGACGTCCGCGCGGCGCTCGACGTGGCGGCGGCAGAGGTGCCGTTCGGTCGCACCGCCACCCTCGTGGGGCTCGCCGGGTCCGTCACCACCGTCACCGCGCACGCGCTGGGCCTGCCCGCGTACGACCCGGCGGCGATCGACGGCTCCGTGCTCCCGGTCGACGCCGTGGTCGCGGCCTGCGACGACCTGCTCGCGCGGGACCGGGCGTCGCGCGCGGCGCTCGGGTTCATGCACCCCGGCCGGGTGGACGTCATCGGCGCCGGCGCCCTGGTGTGGCGCGAGGTCGTGCAGCGGGTCCGTGCCGAGGTCGCGGCCGCCGGCGGCGAGCTCACCGAGGTCGTCACCTCGGAGCACGACATCCTCGACGGCATCGCCTGGAGCGTCGCCGAGCGGCTGGCGTCCCGCCGGGGCTGACCGCCCGGCCTGGCGTCCCGCCGGGGCTGACCGCCTGACCTGGCGCTGACCGCCGGGGCCGTCCGCGTCGCACGTGCTGCGACATGCGGACTATCCGTTTCTGCCCGGTACTGCGCGAACTGTAGTACCGTGTGACCTGCGGGAGTCGAGGAGGGTCGACTCCCGCGCCAGCAGCCCGGGGTGCGGCGGACAGGGGGCGCCGCACCCCGGGACGGACGGACCGGCCGCAGGGCCGGCGGTGATGCGGGAGGCGCGGTGGACACGACCCAGCTGCTCAAGGGGGTGCTCGACGTCGCGGTGCTGGCCGTGGTCGCGGACGAGGACGGCTACGGCTACGACGTCGTCCGCCGGCTGCGGTCCGCGGGCCTCGCCGAGGTGGGCGACGCCTCCGTCTACGGGACGCTGCGGCGCCTGTACTCCCAGGGCGCGCTGACGTCCTACGTGGTGCCGAGCGACGAGGGGCCGCACCGCAAGTACTACGGGATCAACGCGCAGGGCAGGGCGATGCTCGCCGCCCAGCGCAAGGACTGGCGCGAGTTCGCGGGCACGATGTCCCGCCTGCTCGAGGAGGAGGCAGCGTGACCGGGACCGCCCACGCCGCGCCCGCGTCCGGGCCGGTGCAGGACGTCGGGGAGTACGCCGCCCGGGTCCGCGCCCACCTGACGGGGCTGCCGCAGGACCAGGTCGACGACCTGACCGACGGGCTCGAGGCCGACCTGGCGGACGCGCTGGCCGACGAGTCGCAGGCTGCTCCCGGGGGCGACGCGGCCGACCTGCGGGTGCGCTTCGGGGACCCGCGGGACTACGCGCGCGAGCTGCGCCTGGCGGCCGGGCTGCCGGAGCCGGCGGACGCGGTGCCCGACCTCCGGTCGCCCGCCCGGCGCGCGTGGGCCCGGCTGCGGCTCGGCGTCGCGCGGATGGGGTCCGAGCTGAGCGCGCAGCCGTGGTGGCCGCCGCTGCGCGACTTCCTCGTCTCGCTGCGCCCGGTGTGGTGGCTCGCGCGCGCGTGGGTCGTGTACCAGGCGATCGCGTTCGTGCTCGGCTTCACCCAGGGCTGGCTGCCGCGCGACCCCGTGACGATGCTGGTGCTCGCGGTGCTGGCGGTCGTGAGCGTGCAGTGGGGTCGCGGGCGCTGGGTGCCGCGGCGCGGGCGGGTGGTCCCGGTCGTGGTGTCGGCTGCCGCGGCGGTCCTCCTGGTGCCGGTGGTCGCCGTCGCGAGCGACTGGGAGGTCACCCGGGTGCGGTACTCGACGGAGTACGTCGAGACCCAGCCGCAGGACGGCGTGTGGGTGGACGGGATGCAGGTCAGCAACCTGTTCGTCTACGACGCCGAGGGCGACGCGCTGACCGACGTGCAGGTGTACGACGACCGCGGCAGGCCCGTGCGCACGGTCACCGACGGCGGCTGGGGCTGGTGGTCGCTGCCGGGGGTCGCGGGGGAGTGGTCGTTCCTGCCCGTGCAGGACGAGGACGGTCGCGAGCGGTGGAACGTCTACCCGCTGCGCGGCGCACCGTCGGCGGAGTTCGCCTGGGAGCGCGGTGACGGTTCGGAGACCACGACCGAGGGGCTGCTGACGACCGAGCCGCAGCAGCCGCCGCGGCCGTTCGCCAAGGCCCCGGCGATCGTCGACGACGGGACGACCACCACGGAGGAGTCCGCCGGCGAGGAGCCCGCTGACCAGGACGAACGTCCCGGGTCGGAGCCGTCGGCGAGCCCCGAGCCGGGGGCCACCGCCACACCGTGACCGGTCCTCCCGGGACTTTGTGCCCAGGATCACGTGGGGTCGGGTCGCTTTCAACAAGTCATGGGACGTACCGTTGACGTATGTCTGAGGCCACCGTCACGACCCCCGCGCGCGCGTCGGGGAAGCCCCGCAAGGTGCCGCGCATCGTCATCCTCGGCGGCGGTTCCGTGGGGCTGTACTCCGCCCGGCGGCTGCGCCGGCGTCTCGGGAACCGGGAGGCCGCGATCGTCGTGGTCGACCCGCGTCCCTACATGACCTACGCGCCCTTCCTCCCGGAGGCCGCGGCCGGGTCGATCGACGCCCGCCACGTGGTGGCGCCGCACCGGCGCGCCCTCAAGGGCATCGACGTGCTCCAGGGCAAGGTCTCGGCGATCAAGCACGCCGAGCGCACCGTCGAGGTCACGCCCGAGGAGGGCGACCCGTACTGGATCACCTACGACCACCTCATCGTCGGCCTCGGGTCGGTCGCCCGCACGCTGCCCATCCCCGGGCTCGCGGAGCAGGCCATCGGCTTCAAGAACGTCGAGGAGGCCATCGCCGTCCGCAACCACGTGCTCGGGCGGATCGACCTGGCGTCGTCCACCTGGGACCCGGAGCTGCGCCGGCGGATGCTCACGTTCACGTTCGTGGGCGGCGGCTTCGCGGGCGTCGAGGCCATCGCCGAGGTCGAGGACATGGCGCGCGACGCGGTCAAGCAGTACCGCTCGCTCGACCAGGAGGACCTGCGGTTCGTGCTCGTCGAGGGCTCGCGCCGGATCCTCCCCGAGGTGTCCGAGGAGCTGGGCGGCTACACGCTCGAGCAGCTCCGCAAGCGCCGCATCGAGGTGTTCCTGTCGACGTTCCTCAACTCGTGCGTCGACGGCCACGTGGTGCTGTCCGACGGCACGGAGTTCGACTCCGAGACCATCGTGTGGACCGCGGGCGTCAAGGCGAACCCGGTGCTGCAGAACTCGGACCTGCCGCTCGACAAGCTCGGCCGCGTCATCACCCTGCCGACGCTCCAGGTCGCCGACGCCGACGGGAACGTCGTGGCGGACGCCTACGCGGCCGGCGACTGCGCCGCCGTGCCGGACCTGACCCAGCCCGGCCAGTTCTGCCCGCCGAACGCCCAGCACGCCATCCGGCAGGCCACGCACCTCGCGGACAACCTCGCCCGGGTGCTGCGCAGCGCGGAGCCGACCGACTACAAGCACAAGAACATCGGCGCCGTCGCGTCGCTCGGCATGTACAAGGGCGTCGCGCAGTTCATGGGCCGCATCAAGGTCCGCGGGTTCCTCGCGTGGGTCATGCACCGCACGTACCACGTGTTCGCCATGCCGACGCTGAACCGCAAGCTCAGCATCATGGCCGGCTGGACCGCGAACCTGCTGTGGCGCCGCGAGGTCGTGCCGCTCGGCTCGCTGCACGACCCGCGCGCGGAGTTCCGCGCCGCGTCGGTCCCGCCCCGCCCGAAGGCCGAGCCCGCCGCCGAGGACCACAGCCCGGTCGCGAGCACGGAGGCGAAGCCCGCCGCCGAGCCGAAGCCCACGGCAGGCGCCACGGCCTGACGGGCCAACCCCGCCCCCGGCCCCCGCGGCCGCCGGCGCAGCCTCCGCACCACCCGCCAC
>JACXUT010000230.1 GCA_014763765.1 Micrococcales bacterium | reverse complement strand
CCCCCGACCCGGCCGCCGCGACACCGGCGCCGCCGATGCCGTCGACGCCGCCCGCGTCGCCGGTGACCGGCGAGCGCGGACGCCGCGCGACCGCGCTCGTCGCGCTGCTCGTCCTCGCGCTCGCCGTCGGCGGCGGCGCGTGGCTGCTGCGCCACCAGCAGCAGGTCGCCCGGGAGGAGCGGGTGCTCGCCGCGGCGCAGCAGGAGCTCGCCGCGGCGGTCGCGGACCTGGACGACGCGGCCTCCGCCGGGGAGCAGGTGCTGCTCAGCACGGCCGGCCGGGTCGAGTCCGACGCGACGCGCGACGCGCTCGCCGAGGCGCTCGAGGAGGCGGCCGCCCTGGGGCCCGCTCCGGACGCGACCGGGTCCCGCCCGGAGCGCGCCGCCGCCGCGCGGGAGCACGCCCGGGCGGCAGGACGCAGCGCCGCCGAGGTCCGCGCGGCGTCCGCGGACGCGGCCGAGTCCTCGGCCGCCTGGGAGCTGACCCGGGCGACCTCGGCGCTCGCGTCCGCCCGGGACGCGCTGCGGAGCGCGACGGGACCCGCGGCCTCCGCGCTGGCGGAGGGACGCGGGACGCCCGAGCAGCGCGCGGTGCTCGGCGAGGCGCTGGCCGCGGCGGAGGCCGTCCTCGCGGCGCCGGTCGACCGCACCGACGTCGACGCCGTGCTCGCCGCGACGCGCGAGGCGGACGGGGCCCGCGAGGCGGTCGAGCAGGCCACAGGCCCGCTGCGGGGCTGACCGCCGCCCGCCCTCTGACGGCCCCGGAGGTTGTCGGGGGCCTGTGGCACGATCGCCCGGTGCCCGAGCCCCCCGTCCCACCCGAGCCGTGGCACGCCGTGCTCGACGGGCTGCTGGCGTGGGGAGGCACCGAGGACGCGGCGCGCTCCGGCCGGGCCGCGCTCCAGCTGGAGGTCCGCGAGCTGACGCCCCGGACGCGGGACCGCTGGAACGGCCCGACCTCGCGCGCCGCCGGGCGCCGGACCCCGGCGGACGGCGCCCCCGGCAGCGGCGAGCTGCGCCTCGGCGCACGCCCGGTGGTCCGCACCGCGCGCGGCTGGGCACGCGCCGGCCTCACGTGGTCGAACCTGCCGCACCTGCAGGAGCGGCTCGACCTGGACGACGCCCAGCACCGCTGGCTGTGCCAGCTCGGGGCGCTGCACCGGGCGGGCCGGCCTCCCCGGCCCGGGGACGACCCGGGCTGGCTGTTCCTCGACGACTTCGTCAACCCCGTGCTGTGGGAGCTGCTCGCCCAGGCGGACGGCCTCGGGCTGCCCCTCGTCGGGGCGTCCGCGCGGGCGGAGGTCCGCGTCGCGGCAGCAGCCGCGGTGGGCATCGACGCCACCCGGGTCGACGGCGGCATCCGGCTCGGCGCCCGGGTCACCGTCGACGACGCGGCGGTGCCCGTCCGCCACGCGCACCCGGTCGGGACGCACGGCGTGTGGGTGGCCGACCCGGCGCGGCCCCGCGACGTCGTGCTCGCGCCGGTCGCGGAGCGGCTGACGCCGCAGCACCTCGCGCTGCTCGGGGCGGCCGGCGGCCGGACGGTGGGCCACGCGCTGGGGGCCGGCGTGGTGGTGCCCGACGCCGACGCGCCCGCGTTCCTCGCGGAGCACCTGCCGGCGCTGCGGGCCGGGATGGAGGTCACGAGCGCCGACGGGACCGTGGACCTCCCGCCGCCCGCACCCCCGACGCTCGTCCTGACCGCGACGCACTCCCCCGGCCACGTGCTCGACCTGGCCTGGCGCTGGGACGCCGGCCGCGCCGCGGCGCCCGCGCCGGACCCGCGGGCGCTGCTCGGTGGCGCGCTGCCCGCGGGGTGGTGGCCGGACGACGCGGCCGGGGACGCCGCACCGGGCGGCGAGCTGCCGCGGCGGCTGACCCTGCGCGACGTGGAGGCCGCGGAGGCCGCCACGACCGTGCTGCCGCGCCTCGCGGGCCTGCCGGGCGTGCGGGTGGACACGGTCGGCGACGCCCCGGCGTACCGCGAGCTGCGGGGCACGCCCGTGCTCACCGTGACCGCGCAGCCCACCGAGCAGAACGACTGGTTCGACCTCGGCGTGACCGTGACCCTGGAGGGCCGGACGGTGCCGTTCGTGCCGCTGTTCACGGCCCTCGCGAAGGGCCGGCGCAAGCTCCTGCTGGTCGACCACACCTACCTGTCCCTGGACCACCCCGCGCTCCAGCCCCTGGTCGAGCTCATCGCGGAGGCCCGCGACCTCACCGAGTGGGAGACGGGCCTGCGGATCAGCCGGCACCAGACGGCCCTGTGGCAGGAGCTGGCCGAGCTGGCGGACGAGGCCGAGGCCGCCCCCGCGTGGCAGGCGCTCCTGGCCGAGGCGCAGGACCCGGCCGGCGGGACGGTGCCGCTGCCCGCCGGCCTGCGGGCGGAGCTGCGCCCGTACCAGGCCGAGGGGTTCCGGTGGCTCACGTTCCTGTGGCGGCACCGGGTCGGGGGCGTGCTGGCGGACGACATGGGCCTCGGCAAGACGGTGCAGACGCTCGCGCTCGTGCAGCACGCCGTCGAGCAGCGCGCGCCCGGGGACGCGCGCCGGCCGTTCCTCGTGGTCGCCCCGACCTCCGTCGTCCCGAACTGGGTCGCCGAGGCGGCCCGCTTCACCCCCGGCCTGACGGTCCGCCGGGTGGCGGGCACCGAGGCGACCGCGCCGACGCCCCTCGCTCAGGTCGCCCGTGGGGCGGACGTCGTCGTCACCAGCTACGCGCTGCTGCGGCTGGACGCGGACGCGTACGCCCGCGTCGCCGCCGGCGACGGCTGGGCCGGGGTCGTCCTGGACGAGGCGCAGCAGGTGAAGAACGCCGCGTCGCGGGGGCACCGGGCCGTCCGCGACCTCGGCGTCCCGTTCACGCTGGCGGTCACCGGGACGCCCGTCGAGAACTCGCTGACCGAGCTGCACGCGCTGCTCGCCCTCACGACGCCGGGCCTGCTGCCGTCCGCGCGCCGGTTCGCCGACCACTACGTGCGCCCTATCGAGGGCGTGCACGCGGGCATCAGCGCCGGGCCCGGCGCGGGTGACCTGCCCGCGAGCGCCGAGCGCCTGCGGTCCCTGCGGCTCGACCGGCTGCGGCGGCGCGTCCGGCCGTTCCTGCTGCGCCGCACCAAGGACCTGGTCGCCGCGGACCTGCCCGACCGGCAGGAGCAGACGCTCGCCGTCGAGCTCTCCCCGGAGCACCGCGCGGTGTACGACCGGTACCTCCAGCTCGAGCGGCAGAAGGTCCTCGGGCTCGTCGACGACCTGGACCGGCAGCGGTTCATCGTCTACCGCTCGCTCACGCTGCTGCGGATGCTCGCGCTCGACGCCTCTCTCATCGACCCGGCCCTGGCCGGCGTGCCGTCGGCGAAGACCGAGGCGCTGGTGGAGCAGATCGCCGACGTCGTCGCCGAGGGCCACCGGGCGCTCGTGTTCAGCCAGTTCACGTCCTACCTGGGGCTCGTCGCGGAGCGGCTGACCGCCGCCGGCGTCGAGCACGCGTACCTCGACGGCTCGACGACCCGCCGCGAGGAGGTCGTGGACGGGTTCCGCCGCGGCGACGCCCCGGTGTTCCTGCTCAGCCTGCGGGCCGGCGGCACGGGCCTGAACCTCACCGAGGCCGACTACGTGTTCCTGCTGGACCCCTGGTGGAACCCGGCCGTCGAGCAGCAGGCCGTCGACCGCGCGCACCGCATCGGTCAGCACCGCACCGTGATGGTCTACCGGCTGCTCGCGGCGGGCACCATCGAGGAGAAGGTCGTGGCGCTGCAGCGGCGCAAGGCCGCGCTCGTCGACGCCGTGGTCGACGACGGGGACCTGTTCTCGGCGGCCGTCACCGCGGCGGAGGTGCGCGAGCTGCTGGCCTGAGCGCCCGTCGTCACACCTCGACCCGCGGGAGCACCCGGTCGAGTCGCGGGGGCAGCCACCAGCTCCAGCGGCCCATGAGCGCCATGACCGCGGGGCCGAGCACGCAGCGCACCAGCGTGGCGTCGACGAGCACCGCGACCGCGAGCCCGACGCCGAACACCTTGATGGTGGGGTCGTCCACCCGCACGAACGACCCGAACACCGCGAGCATGATGGCCGCCGCGGCCGTGATCACGCGCCCCGTGGAGGCGACGCCCCGGCGCACCGCCAGGGTGGCGTCACCCGTCGCCCGCCAGTGCTCGCGCACCGAGGACAGCAGGAACACCTCGTAGTCCATCGACAGGCCGAAGAGCACGGCGAACAGCATCATCGGCACGTAGGCGTCCACCGACACCGGGCCGTCCAGGCCGAGCAGCCCGACGCCCCAGCCCCACTCGAACACCGCGGTCACCACCCCGTACGCCGCGGCCACCGACACCAGGTCCATCGCGGCGGCCTTCAGCGGCACCGCGATCGACCGGAACGCGAGGACCAGCAGCAGCGCCGCCACGGCGACCGTCGCCAGCACGAGCCACGGCAGGCGCTCGGCGATCCGGTCGGACAGGTCGAGCCGCGCCGCCGTCTGCCCGCCGACGTGGACCTCGGCGCCGGCCGGGTCGAGCGCCCGCAGCCGCCCCACGAGGTCGGCCGTGGCCGGGTCCGCCGGGTCGGTGGTCGGCGTGACGCGCAGCGTGAGGGCGGAGCCGTCGGCGGCGAGCTGCGGCGCCGCCACCGCGGCCACGCCCTCGACCGCCGCCACGTCCGCGCGGAGGCCGGCCGCGCGGGGGTCGTCGGGACCGGACGCCGCCGGGTCGAGCGTCGCCGCGACGACGAGCGTCGCGTTCGCGCCGGCCCCGAGGTGCTCGGCCGTCAGGTCGTAGGCCGTCCGTCGCTCCGTGCCGAGCGGCCGGTCCCCGTCGCTGCCCTGGCCGAGCGTCATCGAGGCGGCCGGCAGGGCCATCGCCCCCAGGACGAGCGAGCTGACCGCGACGGACACCCACGGCCGGCGGGTCACGAGCCGCGCGAAGCCGGCCCAGCGGGTGGCGTCGAGCGCCGCCGCGGGGTCGGACGGCGCCGCCGGGTCGGACGCCGCCGCCTGGTCGGACGCCGCCGCGCGACCCCGGCCCCACCGGCGCCGCGGGCGCGCGAGCCGGGGCGCGAGCGTCGCGAGCAGCGCCGGCGTGAACGTGAGCGCCGCGAGCAGCACCACCAGCACGACGACCGCCGTGCCGAACCCCAGCCACGAGACGAAGTCGACCCCCGTCACCGCGAGCGCGGAGATCGCCACCGCGACCGTGACGCCCGCGAACGCGACCGCCGAGCCCGACGTCGCGGCGGTGACCGCCGCCGCCTCCACCCGGTCGGGGGTCGCCCGCAGGCTCTCGGTGTGGCGGGCCACCTGGAACAGCGCGTAGTCGATGCCGACGCCCAGGCCGATCATCGTCGCCAGCGTCGGGACCACCGTCGGGATGGTGACCGCGTGCCCGAGCAGCTGCAGCGCCGACAGGCCGCCCACCACGCCGACCAGCGCGGTCGCGATCGGGACCGTCATCGCGACCGCCGAGCCGAGCGCCACGAGCAGCACCAGCACGGCGGCGGCCAGCCCGACGACCTCGCTGACGCGGGAGTCGGCCGCGGGCTCCAGGTCGCGGACCAGCGGCTGGCCGACGCCGACGTCCAGGCCGTCGTCCCGCGCCCCGGCGACCGCCGCGCGCAGGGCGGCGGCGTCGACGTCGTCCTGCGCGGCGACCCGCAGCGTGACGGCCCTGCCGTCGGGGCTGACGCCGGCGGGCCGGTCGCCCGGCGCGGCGTCGGCCAGGGGGTCGGTGACCCCGGTGACGCCGTCCACCGCGGCGAGGGACGCGGCCAGGGCGGCGACGTCCGCGTCACGGTCGGCGACCGGGCCGTCGGACGCCACGAGCACGCTGGATGTCGCCACCTCGTCCGCTGCACCGTCGGAGCCTCCGACGGTGCCGAGGACCTCGGCCGCCGCGGCGCTGTCGCTGCCGGGGACGGACAGGTCGTCGTCCAGCGCCGAGCCCAGGGCGCGGCTCCCCGCGAGCAGGGCGACGGCCAGCAGCACCCAGCCGGCCAGGACGAGGCGCCGGTGGCGGGCGCTGAACCGGGCGAGGGCGATCACAGGACGGGGCACGGGAGGACCTCTCAGGAGCAGGGACGGGCGGACCGGGTC
>JACXUT010000229.1 GCA_014763765.1 Micrococcales bacterium | reverse complement strand
CCCCCTCGCCCGTCGGAGCCTCCCACGCGTGATCGTGGTGGTCCGCGGAGCACCACGATCACGCGTGGGAGGCTCCGACGGGCGAGGGGGCGGGCTCCCGCGGGAGGAGGGCGGCTCCGGTAGCCTTTTGGAGGTACTGGGTCGCCTGCCGCCCGGTGCCTGGAGCTCCCCGGACGTCGAGACCGCCGGGAGACGCCGCCGCCGGGCAGGGTGGGAGTGTGATCGACATGCCGGCCGTCGTGGTGCTCGGGACCCAGTGGGGCGACGAGGGCAAGGGCAAGGCGACCGACCAGCTCGGCTCGCGGATCGAGTACGTCGTGAAGTTCAACGGCGGCAACAACGCCGGCCACACGGTCGTGGTCGGCGGCGAGAAGTACGCCCTGCACCTGCTGCCGTCCGGCATCCTGTCGCCCGGCGTCGTCCCGGTCATCGGCAACGGCGTCGTCATCGACCTCGAGGTGCTGTTCTCGGAGATCGACGCGCTCGAGGCCCGGGGCGTGTCCGCGGAGCGGCTGCTCGTGTCGTCCGCCGCGCACGTCATCGCCCCGTACCACCGCACCATCGACAAGGTCACCGAGCGGTTCCTCGGCAAGCGGAAGATCGGCACCACCGGCCGCGGCATCGGCCCGGCGTACGCCGACAAGATCAACCGCGTCGGCATCCGCATCCAGGACCTGTTCGACGAGAAGATCCTGCGGCAGAAGGTCGAGGGCGCGCTCGACCAGAAGAACCACCTGCTCGTGAAGGTCTACAACCGCCGGGCCATCACGGTCGACGAGACCGTCGAGGACCTGCTGCGCTTCGCCGAGCGGCTCCACCCGTACGTCGCGGACACCCCGCTGGTGCTGAACCAGGCGCTGGACGCGGGGAAGACCCTCGTGTTCGAGGCCGGTCAGGCCACCATGCTCGACGTCGACCACGGCACGTACCCGTTCGTCACGTCGTCGTCCGCGACGGCCGGCGGCGCGTGCACCGGCTCGGGCATCGGCCCGACGCGCATCGACCGGGTCGTCGGCGTCGCGAAGGCGTACACCACCCGCGTCGGCGAGGGCCCGTACCCCACGGAGCTGTTCGACGAGGACGGCGAGTGGCTGCGCCGCACCGGCGGGGAGTACGGCACCACGACGGGCCGCCCGCGCCGCACCGGCTGGTACGACGCGGTCGTCGCGCGGTACTCCTCGCGCATCAACGGCCTGACGGACCTCGTGGTGACGAAGCTCGACGTGCTCACCGGCCGGGACACGATCCCGGTGGCGGTGGCGTACGACGTGGACGGCCGCCGGTTCGACGAGATGCCGGACGACCAGAGCGACTACCACCACGCGACGCCGGTCTACGAGTACCTGGACGGCTGGACCGAGGACATCACGGGCGCCCGCGAGCTCGACGACCTGCCGAAGGCCGCGCAGCGCTACCTGGCGCGCCTCGAGGAGATCTCGGGCTGCCGGATCTCCGCGGTGGGCGTCGGCCCGGGCCGCGAGGCGACCGTCAGCATCCACGACCTGCTGGGCTGACCGGCGGCCCCGGGCGTCCCGCCGCCCGGTCACCCCGCGCGCGACGGCCGCCCGGCGGACCCTGCGCGTCCCAGGGCGCGGTCCGTCCACCCGGCCGCGCGCGGCGGCTCGGTAGGGTCGGCCCGTGAAGATCCTCGTCGTCGGGACCGGCGCCCGCGAGCACGCCCTCGCCCTCGCCCTGTCCCAGGACCCGGCCGTCACCGAGCTGCACGCCGCCCCGGGCAACCCGGGCATCGGCGCCCTCGCCGCGCTGCACGCCGTCGACCCGCTGGACGGGGACGCCGTGGCGGCGCTCGCGACGTCGCTCGGCGCGGACCTCGTCGTGGTCGGCCCCGAGGCGCCGCTGGTGGCGGGGGTGGCCGACGCGGTGCGCGCCGCCGGGGTGCCGGTCTTCGGCCCGAGCGCCGAGGCGGCGCGCCTGGAGGGGTCGAAGGCCTTCGCCAAGGAGGTCATGGCCGCCGCCGGCGTGCCGACCGCGGACCCGGTGGTCGTCACGGACCCGGAGCGCGCGGCGGCGGCGCTCGACACGTTCGGCGCCCCGTACGTCGTGAAGGACGACGGGCTCGCGGCCGGCAAGGGCGTCGTCGTCACCGAGGACCGCGCGGCGGCGCTGGCGCACGCGCTCGCGTGCCTCGCGAAGCCCGGCGGACGCGTCGTCGTCGAGGACTACCTGGACGGCCCCGAGGTGTCGCTGTTCGTGCTGTCCGACGGCACGCACGTGGTGCCGCTGGTGCCGGCGCAGGACTTCAAGCGCGTCGGCGACGCGGACACCGGCCCGAACACCGGCGGCATGGGCGCGTACTCGCCGCTGCCGTGGGCGCCCGCGGGCCTGGTCGAGGAGGTCGTGGCGCAGGTCGCCCAGCCGACGGTCGACGAGATGGCCCGGCGCGGCACCCCGTTCGCGGGGGTCCTGTACTGCGGGCTCGCGCTGACGAGCCGCGGCACCCGGGTGGTCGAGTTCAACGCGCGCTTCGGCGACCCGGAGACGCAGGTCGTCCTCGCGCGCCTCGCGACCCCGCTCGCGGGCGTGCTGCTCGCGGCCGCGACGGGCCGGCTCGCGGAGCTGCCGCCGCTGGAGTGGCGCGACGACGCCGCGGTGACGGTGGTCGTCGCCTCGTCCGGCTACCCGGAGGCCCCGCGCACGGGCGACGTCGTCGAGGGGCTCGCCGACGCCGCCGCGCTGCCGGGTGTGGACGTGCTGCACGCCGGCACCGCGGCCGGCGCGGACGGCGCGGTGCTGTCCGCCGGGGGCCGGGTGCTCTCCGTCGTCGGGACCGGGCCGGACCTCGCGGCGGCCCGGGACGCGGCCTACGCGGGCGTCGGCCGCATCCGCCTGGACGGCTCCCACCACCGCACCGACATCGCGCGGGCGGCCGCCGGGGCCTGAGCCCGGACGCCCGCCGCGCGACCCCGACGGGCTGCGGCAGGATGGACGCATGACCGCTCCCACGCTCCCCGGCTGGACGCACACGTACTCCGGCAAGGTCCGCGACCTGTACGTCCCCGACACCACGCAGGACGCCGGGGCGGACGTCGCGGAGCGGCACGGCGACGTCGTGCTGGTCGTCGCGAGCGACCGGGTGAGCGCCTACGACGAGGTGCTCGAGCCGGGGATCCCCGGCAAGGGCGTCGTGCTCACGCAGCTCAGCCTGTGGTGGTTCGAGCAGCTCGCCGACCTGGTGCCGAACCACGTGGTCACGGCCGACGCCCCCGACGTGCCGGAGCCGGTGCTCGGGCGGGCGATGCTGTGCCGCCGGCTCGACATGGTGCCGGTCGAGTGCGTGGCGCGCGGCTACCTCACCGGCTCGGGCCTCGCGGAGTACCGCGTGTCGGGGTCGGTGACGGGCATCGCGCTGCCGGCGGGGCTGGTGGACGGCTCGCGGCTCGCGGAGCCGGTGTTCACGCCCGCGACGAAGGCCGAGCTGGGCGAGCACGACGAGAACGTCACGCTCGACGAGGTGGCCGCGACCGTCGGGCGGGAGCTCGCGGAGCGGCTGCGTGACCTCACGCTCGCCGTGTACGCCCGGGCGGAGGGCATCGCGCGTGAGCGCGGAGTGATCCTCGCGGACACCAAGCTCGAGTTCGGCCGGGACCTGGTGACCGGGGAGCTGACGCTCGGCGACGAGGTGCTGACGCCCGACTCGTCGCGGTTCTGGCCGGCGGACGCGTGGGAGCCGGGGCGCGCGCAGCCGAGCTTCGACAAGCAGTACGTGCGCGACTGGCTGACGTCGCCGGGGTCGGGGTGGGACCGCGCGTCGGACGCCCCGCCGCCCCCGCTGCCGGCGGACGTGGTGGCACGCACCCGGGACCGGTACCTGGAGGCGTACGAGCGTCTCACCGGTCGGGCCCTCGCGCTCTGAGCCGCGGTCCGGACGGCGCCCGAAGGTAGGTTAGGCTCGCCTCATCGTCGCGGCGCCGACGACGCCGCAGCGGCGGCGCGGGCGCCCCTCCCCGATCGGAGCCCCTCGTGCACGCTCGCACGTCCCGCCCGCGCCCGGCCGCCCGCCGCGGCCTGACCGCCGTCGCCGTGCTCGGTGCCGCCGCGCTCGCCCTGACCGCCTGCTCCGGCGACGACGGCGGGGCCGCCGACGACTCCGGCACGCCCGGCGACACCGCCGCGGCCGAGGGCGCGTTCCCGGTCACCATCGAGTCGTCGCTCGGCGAGGCCACGATCCCGGAGCGCCCCGAGCGCGTCGTGGCCCTCGGCTGGGGCGCCGCCGACATCGCGTTCTCGCTCGGCACCACCCCCGTCGGCATCGAGTCCGACGACTGGGCCGGCGACGAGGACGGGTACCAGCCGTGGTTCCGCGAGGCGGTCGAGGACGCCGGCGAGGAGCTGCCCGAGACCATCACGATGTACCCGGAGCTCGACGTCGAGGCCGTCATCGCGCTCGAGCCCGACCTGATCCTCGCGACGCAGTCCGGCATCGACCAGGCCACGTTCGACCAGCTCTCCGACTTCGCGCCCGTGGTGGCCTACCCGGGCGACGCGTGGGCGACCTCCGTCGAGGACCAGATCACGATCGCGGCGCAGGCGCTGGGCGTCCCGGAGCGGGGCGACGAGCTGGTCGACGGCATCCAGGCCGCCTACGACGAGGTCGCGCAGGCGCACCCCGAGTGGGCCGACGTCACCTACGCGTACGTCTACGGCGGCGACCAGGCCGGCTCGCTCGGGGTGTACATGCCCGGCGACACCCGCGTCGCGCTGCTGTCGAGCCTCGGCCTGCAGCTCGCGCCGTCCGCCGCCTCGCTGGAGCCGGACCCCGGCTCGTTCTACGCGACGCTCGGCCTGGAGAACGCGGACCGGCTCGACGACGTGGACGTGCTGTTCACCTGGTTCAACGACGAAGACGAGCAGGCCGCCACCGAGGCGCAGCCGCTGTGGCAGCAGATGCCGGCGTTCGCGTCCGGTGCGTACCTGCCGATGATCGACCGGCAGCTCGGCATGGCGGTCACCGTCGCCGACCCGCTGAGCGTGCCGTACGCCCTCGACGCGTACGTCCCGCAGATCGAGGAGGTCGTCGCGAAGGTGACCGGGAGCTGACCAGCCGCCGACCCGGCCCGGACGAGCACCCCGGCGCCCGCGCGTGACCGCCGACGTCACCGCCCCGCGAGCCCCGCGCAGCACCGCGCGGGGCTCGCGGTCGCGTACGTGGGCGCTCGCCGCCGGGCTGCTCGTCGCCGCCGGCCTGCTGGTGCTCGCGTGCGGGCTGAGCGTCGCCGTCGGGTCCAAGCAGGTGCCGCTCGGCGACGTGTGGTCCGCGTGGCTCCACCCGGACGACGGGTACACCTCGGCGGTCGTGCAGTCGCGGCTGTCCCGCACGGCGCTCGGGCTGCTCGCCGGCGCGGCGCTCGCGGTGTCCGGCGCCGTGATCCAGGGCCTGACCCGCAACCCGCTCGGCGACCCGGGCCTGCTCGGCGTGAACGCCGGGGCGTCCGCCTCCGTGGTCGTCGTGACGGCGCTCGCCGGCGGGACCGCCGGGCGCTCGGTGTGGGCGGCGCTGCCCGGCGCCGTGCTGGCCACGGTCGCGGTGTACGTCATCGGGTCCGGAGGGCCGGGCGGCCGGGCGACGCCGGTGCGGCTCGTGCTCGCCGGGTCGGCCGTCGGTGCCGTGCTGCTCGCGCTGGTGCAGGCGATCACGCTGGCCGACACCGACGTGTTCACGACCTACCGGTTCTGGGTCATCGGCTCGCTGGCCGGGCGGCCCGACGGCACGGTCGGGCTGGTGCTGCCGTACGTCGTCGCCGGGCTGGTGCTGGCGCTGCTGCTCGCGCGGCCGCTCAACGCCCTGGCGCTGGGGGACGAGACGGCGACGGCGCTCGGGCTCAGCGCCGGGCGGACGCGCCTGCTCGCGGGGGCCGCCGCCACGGTGCTCGCGGCGGCGTCGGTGGCCGCGGTCGGGCCGGTGGCGTTCGTCGGGCTCGCGGTGCCGCTGACGGTGCGGACGTTCACCGGCGCCGACCACCGGTGGCTGCTGCCGTACGCGGCCCTGCTCGGCCCGGTGCTGCTGCTCGGGGCGGACGTCGTGGGCCGGGTCGTGGCGCGGCCCACGACGTCCGCCCCGAGCAGCAGCAC